>JAHQXC010000070.1 GCA_029856525.1 Candidatus Odinarchaeia archaeon | reverse complement strand
AGATAGCATAGAAGGAGATCTATTTATATGTAATATCTGTAAGTTAAAAAGAGAAAAACAACGCGATAAAAAATTAATTTTCTATAAAAGATTTATAGACTCATTAGAATTAGACGTTGATAAAGCAGAGTTGTTTATTAGTAAAATGCCTTCTACCTTAGATGATATAGGTAGGAAATCAGGTTACATATCTTATATTTACGCTGATGGAAATGATATCGGCTCACTTTTAGCGAGAGCGCGGTCCCCTTCAAATTACAAAAGTATTTCAACTAGTATTAACGAAACCGTCATCGCTTCTGTTTATAATGCCTTAGTTAATACTTTCGGTGGTAAAGATGAATTAATTAACCTGGTTCAATCTGATTCAGAGTGTATTCCTTTTGAAATAGTTAACATCGGCGGGGATGATGTTTCACTGTTTATTAGTTCAAGTTTCATGTTCGATTTCGTGCTCAATTTTTTAGAATCATTCGACGCACAGATTAAGGGTTTAGAGGAAAAACTAAATTTAAAACCTAGCGAGAAGATAACGATGGCTGTCGGAGCAGTCATCTCTAAACCTAAGTTTCCAGTATACTTTGTTGAAAAACTAGCTGAATCATTATTGAAATCAGCTAAGAAAACAGCTAAACGTAAAATAGAGAGTTCACTATCATTTCTATATCTTACAAGTTCGGTAGGAGTTGAATCGAGCGATGATCTTATTAATAGCTTATACTTTAACAGGGAGAAATCAGTTAAACTTACCATGAGACCGTTTACATTATCAGAGTTAAAATTACTGAGAAAAACCGGTGAGCAGTTTAAAAACATCTTTAAGTCTACTCAAAGAAATATTTTAAAGCAGGTTCTATGGAATGGTAGGCTTCAATCAATTAACTTTCTACTCTATCAAATAGCTCGTTTAGACGAGGAGAAGAGAGCAGCAGTTAAACAAATACTTAACGGCTTGAACTCAAAATTTGATTGTGATAGTTTCTGTTGGAGAAAGGATATGGAAGACAACGGAAAAAATATAGTATATAAAACTCCTCTAATGGATATGTTGGAGATGATTGACATAATAGGTGAAAAAGGAAATGTATAAGTTAACAGTTAATTTCATCTTCGAATTAAAATCTGCACTGCACTCTGGAGGGGATATAGTAAAGTTTGGAGTCGATAAAGCTGTTTACTTGGATCCTGTTAGCGGTAAGCCTGTTATTCCAGCCACCTCTTTTAAAGGACTTATACGCAGGCATGTTGAGTCAATTTTAAAGGCGAAAAATATTCGCGTATGTGATGCTCCTAAACCAGATGCCATGTGTAGTGAAACCGCTAATGCGTGTATAGTATGTAGATTTTTCGGATCGCCTACTATCAAGTCTCCACTAATATTCAACGACGTGGAAATCTTAAACGCTTATAATTCTATTAAAACCAGTACTACTATAAGCAGGTTTAGGAAAACGGTGCTGGAAGACCACTTATTTACGGCCCAAGTAGTTTCCGGTAGCTTACTAAAAACAGCTGTAACCGGACTATTCAACGATAAAGATGATTGTATAACAGCTTCAGCCCTATTATATATAGGCTCAGCATCTGCTTGTGGAATAGGAGCCGGTCTGTCAAGGGGTATGGGTTGGATTAATTTTAAAAAATATGAGCCATTAATAGACGACACTCCCTTAAATAGCGAAGTAGTGAATAATAAAATTAGAGAGGTTCTTAAGTCATGAACTTAGAATACCTGTTAATAAAGCCTGTAACCCCTATAAGATTAGGATCGGTGAAACCTAACTCTCAATTCCTCTCCACAGTCGACTATATATCCGGGAGCGTTATCCGCGGCGCATTAGCGGAATATATGAAGAGACTCGGGAAAGAATCTTCTATTAAAAAACTTGTCGAAAACTCTTATTTCAGCTTCTTCTATCCATCCAACTCCCCAGAAACCCCGTCCTACCCGTTTCCGTTAACCTCTCTCACATGTAAAAATAATCCCGGTTTTAAATCCGACGGCGAAGAATGTCACGGTGTATTCAGTCAGTTAATACCTATTATAGCTTTAAAAGAACTTAAACTGCTTGGAGCAGAATTCCCTGTAGATTTAAACTTTAAATGTGATAATTGCGGAAGTAGAATGGATGGAATCACAGGTTTCTATATGAAAGGAGATTATTATAAAAAAGTTAAAACAGAGAAATTTTCTCAAACCAAAATCGCGTTAAATCGTTTAACTAAAACATCTGAAAAAGGTTTAATCTACTCTATTACAGCTTTAAAACCTGAAAAATTATTTTTCATAGGATCAGTATACTCTGAAGAACCTGTTGCGGAGAAAATTGAAGAGGCTTTAAACACAGTAGGCGTCGGCTCTCACACTACGAGGGGATATGGAAGAGTTGAAGCTCAAATAATAAAACCTCCTGTATTCGAATCTCTTGATGAGAGAATAAAACTCTTTAATGAAACCCTTAGAAAAGTTTGGGCTGAATTACTCTCTATCGCCTTAGATAAGAGCAATCTACCTAAAGAACCTGAAGACGAATACTTCACCATCGATCTGCTTTCACCCTCCATTTTAGACGATAATAACATGCCAACATTAAACTTAAAACTAGATTTTAAGTCAGAGTCTCTTAAACAGATATTATTTTTAGCTCAACCGGTTTTTATAAGCGGATGGTCGACAGCCTATAACTATTTCAAGCCGACAACTTACGGTGCAGCCGCCGGATCAGTATACGTTTATAAAACATCTAAAAACTTAGGTGAATTAATACCGTTATTAGAAAAACTGGAATTAGATGGTATAGGAAGGAGAAGAGGTGAAGGTTACGGCGAAGTTAAAATATGCATGCCATTCCATAGAGAGGTGAATCCTATATGATTAATAGTGTTTTGAAAGAAAAAATAGATAAGAGAATCGACGAGCTAGTAGAAGAAGCTCGGAAACTGGTTGAGGGTGACCGTAGTGGCGATAGTGAAATTCAGAAAACTACTCCAAGCCAGATCCAAAATATAATTAACGCGGCAGCGTCTCTTCGATCTTTAAAAGCGCTTACACTCTTTATCCGCTACCAGGCTGCGAGAGGCTATTTACCAAATGTTGCACCAAAATTAGTAAAGTACATAAACGAAGATCTAACTAAAATAGCCGAGGAAATAACGTCTAAGGGAAGCGAAGAATATCAAGATGTTTTATTCTATTTAATTCAGTTATTTCTAGGATATTTAAAAAGATGGTTTAAAATAAACGAAGCGAAAGATTCGTAAAAGGTGTTAAGAATGAACGATTTCACTATGTTTAAAAACCGCTATTATATAACAGGTGAAATTGTAACATTAACTCCTTTACGTGTAGGGGCGGGTTCATCTATTGAACCATCCAGCACAGATATGCCTGTACTTAAAACATTTTCAGGAATCCCATATATACCAGGTTCAACTCTAAAAGGCGTTATAAGAGCGAATTTTGAGAGAATTTTAAATACATTAGCAGCTAACAAAATTAAAATAGAAAATAAATATCTGAGAGCTTGTAATTTCCTAAGCGACAAGGAAAATTGTCTATCAGATTTAGAAATTCAATCTAAAGATGAACGTGAAATCACTAAATTGATTTTTGAAAAAGATTGCACTGCGTGTTCACTATTCGGCTCCAGTTTACTCGCATCTAGAATATACTTCATGGATGCATATTTATCCGAGCAGTACAATCGGGTTAAAACCGAAATAAGAGACGGTGTCGCTATAGACAGAGATACAGGAACAGCTAAAGAGAAAGCTAAATTCGATTACGAAGTTATACCACCAGGTGTCAGCTTTAAACTAGAAGTATTTATGGAAAACGTTGAAACCTGGGAGGTGGCTTTCATCATTTTAGTTCTAAAGTTTTTAGATAAAGGTGATTTTTCTTTAGGAGGCAGGTCATCAACTGGACTTGGAAGAGTTAATATTAGAAATCTTAAAATTGAGAAAGTTGAAGGCACTAAACTATTAGATTATATTTTAACAGGTAAAAAAGAGCTTGTAGACCAGAGTAACCTAATTAACGAGTTAACCTCACTTCTAAAAGGTGGTGTTAATGCATAAAAATATATTTAACATGTTAACATTAAAATTAAAAATTAAGCCGAGATCACCTTTATTAATAAAAGCAGGCGTCGCCTCTGCCAATCCATCTTTACCAGAAATGCAATTTGTTAGAACCACACATTATGTGAAAGGTGAAATACTATATATTCCAGGCTCATCTCTGAAAGGGGTATTCAGAAGTTACAGTGAAAAAATACTTAGAACCTTGAAGGGCGAGCCACCTGACGGTTCCTGCAATATAATTGAGAAAAACTCATCCTGCACTAAAAGATTAGAAGAAAATAAAATTTCTTCTAGTCCAGATATTTATCGAAACTCGTGTAGAGTGTGTAAATTATTCGGAAACGGAAAGTTAAAAAGCCGCATAGTTTTCAATGACGCCTACCCTGAGTATGATTTAAAAAACGGAAACGGTTTAGAAACGAGATACTCGGTTTCTATAAGTCGACTATCACAGAGCGTGGCTTCTGGACCATTCGATATAGAGACAGTTGTCAAAGGCTCTTTTGAAACGCAAATCAGCTTAACCAACTTTGAATCTTGGCAAATAGGTCTTTTATCATTAACAATTAACGGATTAAACAATGAGCTTGTGAAATTAGGATACGGTAAAAACAGAGGATTCGGCAGTGTTTTAGTAGAAATAGGAGAAGTTAATTTCACTTATCCTTCAAATATTCAGATTCCTAAAAGCGTAATCTTAGGGGTCGGAAAACTAGCAGCAGATGAAGCTAAGAACTATGGATTCATAGAAAACGATATACTAGATCTTCAAAATATATCTTACTATGAAAGTGAGGAAAATATTTTCCGCCATAGGAAATATGATGGAACCTCATGGGATAAAATATCTGAAGCAAGTATACGAAAGCTTAAAGAGGTGCTTAGCCGATGAACAGCTACGTTTATACAGGCATATTAGACTACAATAATTTAAAAAACATTTTAGAACAACTGTTTAAAGAACAGAATACTATACATGTACTATATGAATTAGACAGTTACCAAATTAATAAAGGCCTTCCAGTTAATATAGCAGACAACGGATTCATTTTTTCTAAAAACATGGAGTTAAGATGGTTTAAAAAAGACGCTAAAAATTATAGCGTGCTTCTATTAGCCGATGAATCTGTTACATGTAATTATCTTAAATCAACAGAAAACGAATGGTCAACTAAGCCTCTAGGAAGCCCCCTCGGCTTCCATTTTGAAAAAGAGTCTCCTAATATAGATACCAAAATAAAGTTACTAGAATTTTATAAAAACGGAGAGGCAACTTTCACAAGTTTAAGGGTTGATTTAGATGCGTAGAAATACTATAAACAGATCGGAGCCTTATTTTTATGTTGATTTAGCGTCGAAAGATAAAATAGAAAGCAGTAGAAATAGCTATATAACTCACGATAAGTTCCAAAAGTTAACCGGATACATCGACCTCAACATAATAGTTGAATCAGAGTATCTGTTTATAGGCTCAGGGCTTAACGATTATAATAACTCAGAAGTTTATAACAGTTATTTTAAAAGTCAAGGCGAGTTTATAATTCCAGGGTCCAGTATAAAAGGAGCGGTAAGATCCGTTGCAGAAGCCATATCAGACTCCTGTGTCTCAGTTACAAAATATAAGGAGAGATCATGGACCCAGCTTGGAAGATGTTCAGGTGCACGAATATGCCCAGCTTGCAGAATTTTCGGCACAACAAGAGTAGCTGGTAGAATAAACTTCTCCGATGCTAGACTTAAACTAAATAATAAAGTAGAATTTACAGATTATGTTAGAATAAAAGAGCTTTACAGTCCTAGGGGTGATCGAACATCTAAGAGGAAATTCTACAAAAATATAAATTTTGTTAATCAACAGATTTCAACTAATTACATAGTTTTAGAAGCTGTAAAAAAACAGTCAGTATTCAAAAGTAGACTTTCATTTCAAAACATGCTAGAAGAAGAACTATCTTTAATTCTATATTCAATGGGAGTGAATCAAGATTATCGAATAAAAATAGGTGGAGCGAAGCCTAGATGCTTTGGAATTGTTAAAATTGAACCTATAGAAGTAGCCTTATTAAAAACAGATAAAAATAATATAAGTATACCATTAGAATTCGAATCACCCCCTGAAAATACATCCAGTTGGATTCTAAAAATCATGAATAATACAAAACTTTTAGACCGACAACTATTTGAAGAATTCAAAAAAGGGGCTAAGACGTCCTTCGTGAGCGTGTCTATATGAAAAAATTATCGGTAGATGAGAAAATAGATTTAGCGGAGAAGATATTTGAAGAAGTTAAAGACTTAAATTTTAACGAGTGGAGAAAATGGGTTGCATATCTTTCAACTCATAATTTAGACGATGCTAGGACACTAGCAGAAAAAATAGCAAAGCTTAATTCAGATTCGCTTTATGAGAAAATATCTAGGTTGTTTGAATCCAAATCATTAAATCTAACTAATTATGATACTGATACAATACTCGAAGTTTTCGGCTATGTTAGTTGGCTAATAAAAATTAAACAAAAGGAGGGAAAAA
>JAHQXC010000069.1 GCA_029856525.1 Candidatus Odinarchaeia archaeon | reverse complement strand
GAATAATCCTTCTATGCTACCTGTAATATTTAATTTTTAATTTCATAGTTGAGATGAAAATTGGCAATCTTATAAAGAAATAGCCGCATATTATAAATCATGATAGGGATGCTTGTTAAAATAGTTTTGGAAAACTGTGATCTTGCCGTTTACTTTCTCAATAAGGCGGGTGGTTCATATGAATTTAATGGAGTTAATGTATAATAGGAGGAGTATTAGAAGGTTTAAACCCGATATTATACCTGATGAAATTATATACGAGTTTATCAGGGCAGCTGTGTCAGCTCCCTCCGCTGGTAATGTTCAACCATGGGAGTTTATAGTCGTCAAAGACCGGGAGAGTAAAATCTCTTTAGCTAAGGCAGCTTACAGCCAAATGTTTATAGCTGAGGCTCCTATTGTCATAGTTGTATGCGCTAATCTATTTGAAGCGTCACGCGCTTACGGGGATAGAGGCGTTAACCTTTATTGTATTCAAGACACCGCAGCCGCTATTGAAAACATGATATTATATGCTTATTCTAAAGGAATCGGCTCTTGCTGGGTTGGCGCGTTTTCTGAAAGAACTGTTTCAAAGATTCTTTCACTACCAGATTTCATAAGACCTGTAGCGATAATCCCCTTAGGTTATCCGGCTGAAACACCTGAGAAGCCTTCAAGGAAACCTTTAAGTTCAGTTATACATTTCAATTCCTTCTAGAACTCTTTTAACTAGATTTTAATTTATCACGGTGTTGTGAATGGAGGATTTAACTAGCTTTGCTTTAAATCAGCCGATCTTTAAAAACTTCGATTTCGTGGAGTGCAGACAGGAGCTTATTCAAACAATATCTATAAGGATAACTGAGGATGGTGTTAAAGAGCTGCTTTTCAACGAGGATAACGGTTTAAGTATTAGATTTTTAAAAGATGGGTTATGGTTTTTCACATTTATCACTAATCCTAATAAAAAATCTTTGAAAAAAATTTTTGAAAGCAACTTCTTTCAAATTAAGCCAGCTTATTTTAAAAAAATTGAATTATATGATACGGATGTATACGTTGACAACGTCACTGTTAAGGTCTCCAAGTCCCTGTTAAATACAAATATAGAGGAAATCGCAGATATTCCGTTATCTGTATACGAGAGCCTGCTAGATTTAAAAAAATCTGAAGCCTCTTTTATAAAATCTTTTAACATACTCTTTAATTCATCTTATAGAGAGGAGTTTTACTCTAATAGCGAGGGGTCTAGAATAACTCAGACCCATCCGTTCAACAGGCTTGTTATTAATTTAACAGGTTTAGATAGCGGGAAACGCGCCCGTTCATCTGAAACCGTCGGAGGTGTGCGAGGTCTGGAAGCTTTTAAAACAGGCGGTAAATGGGATCCTGAGCCGCTAATAACGCGTTCAATTAACAGGGTTAAAAACATTCTCGCCGGCTCCACGCCTCCTAAAGGAGCTGTGCCCGTGGTTATGGACCCTTCTATGACTGGTACCTTAATTCATGAAGCCTTCGGGCATTTATGTGAAGCCGATTTAGCCGCCGCAGGAGGCGTGATTAAACCCCAGCAAATAAATGAGAGAATAGCTAATGAAAATATTACGATTATCGATGATCCGTTAAACTTAGACGGAGGTTGGATTCCATACGATCAGGAGGGTGTTAAGGGAGTTAAATCTGTACTGGTGGAGAAAGGTGTTCTTAAAAGTTTTATGGTTAACCGGGAATACGCTAGACTCTTCAATCAGCCCCCTGCCGGTAACGCTCGTGCTTCAAGCTACCGTTACCCGCCGATTATTAGAATGAGAAACACTTATCTTAAAAACGGTGACCTATCTTTTGAAGAGCTAGTAGAGGATATTGATAAAGGAGTTTTTGTTGAAAAATTCATCGGCGGTCAAGCCTCTCTTCTAGGTGCCTTTCAATTCGCCGCGCAGATCGGATGGATTATAGAACACGGCGAGTTAAAACAGCCAGTTAGAGATGTCTCAATATCCGGTTCAACTTTTGAAACCTTGATGAGTATAGACGGTATTGGAGAAAATTTTGACACAGATATTGGAACCTGTGGTAAAGGACAATGGGTTACTGTAGGTGATGGAGGCCCATCTGTTCGCGTTCCAAAATTAACGGTAGGTGGAATTTAATTTGTTCGAAAAAATTTTAGCTAAAGCTTCCAAACTTGGAGTTGAATGTGAAATATACTATTCTAAAATTTCTCACACAACTTCAAGTTTTGAAAATAATAAAATAGATGTTTTTGAAGATGTGACTGATGCTGGAGTCGGTGTTAGAGTTCTCTATAATAATAGATTAGGCTACGCTTCCACCTGTAACCTAGCGCCTAGAAACTTAGACCGTCTGCTTAAACAGGCTATTCGGTTAGCTAAAATTAATGAGGTGAACCCGTTTATTAAGTTTCAAGACAAGCCTGTGAGAGATAGCGGTTTATTCTACTCTGATAAGATAGCTGAATTACCTTGCTCAAAAATTTTAGAGGATTCAACAGCTTTACTTAATCAAGCGCTAGAGAAATCGAAGAAACTAGGTGTCAACCCGATTTTATCCGGGGGTGTTGAGCGTTTTCTAATAGAGACCCGATTATATAATACAACAGGATTCGAATCTACTTATAAAAAATCTATGTTAAGAAAAATAGTTTACGGGAAATCTGACAACCCTCCATCTCTTGAATGCCAAGTCGAAGATTTTTCAATCTTATCAGAGGGGAGAGTAATAGACGAAATCGCTGATGAATTCGCATATAAATTAAAATCAGCGTTAAAGCCGAGTAGAGAGATTAATCTAAATAATAAGTTGATTTTAAGCCCGGCTGCTTTAGGTGAAATACTCTATCACACCTTCGGCCAGGCTATTACAGGTGAGAATATAGCGAGAGGGAGGAGTTTCCTCTCCGATAAAATAGGATCCAAGATCGCGTCTGAGAAAGTATTCTTAATTGACTGGGGTGATTCTAATAATTTTGTAAGCGGCCGGCCATTTGACGGTGAAGGGACTTCAACGAGAAAAAATATAATAATTAACCACGGTGTTTTAAAGCAGGCTGTATACGATATTGAGTGGAGTAGTAGAGCTGGATTAGAGAGCACAGGTAACGCTCATAGAAGTTACTACACCCCCCCAAGCATAGGGTTAAACACAATTCACATTCCTTCAACTACAAGTAATAATCTAATTCATGATATAACTAAAGGTTATTATATTGAAACAGTCACAGGCGCTCACACCTCTAATAGCGTTACAGGAGACTTCGGAGTTGTGGTTATATGTGGTTATTTAATAATAAACGGTGAAATATCGAAGCCTATCTACGGGCCTCTGCTCTCCTCTTCATGTACAAATATTTTAAACTCTATAGTAGATGTAGGCGGACGTGAAGAGCAGAGTACAATAAACCAAACAGCTGTGAAATTCAGCCCGGTTATGGTTGAATTTTAAGATTAAACAGCTAGGTCTCATTCCAATAAGAGATTGAAGACTAAAAACTTTATATTCATTTTTAACTTTATCGGCGTGAAGTCCGCTATGACAGCTGAGGATGAAAGCTGAAAAGTATTTATAGTTTCCATCGTCAAAAAGAATAAAGCTGCAGGGCTGAGACTGGGCCTCTACCGGTCGAAAATACCGGTAAGCTTCATCATTGAAGCAGGAACCCCATCCGATAGAATGGGTTCACTTATGCATAGGTAAGTTAACGTTACACTCGTGGATATCGAAACCGGTTGCGGAAGCGGGAATCTATTTGTGAAGACCGGCGGTCGCTCAAGTTTCATCTCCATTCATAATCTTAGAGGCCTCTATGAAGCTACTGTTAGCGCCAGGCTGCTTCAACATTAAAACAATTTTTAACGCATCCTCAGCGTTAACAGCTTTATAAAGTATGCTCAATTTAGAGAGTGTAAGCAGTGTATTGCAATTAGGGCACCGCTTAGTTTTTTGAGGAGTTTTAAAATAGAAAGGCATCTTACACCGCGAACACCTAGTTACTAAATAATCAGCCATAAAACTACTATAAGCCCTCGAAGATTTAAACATTTAATTTTATAAATTTCAACATGTTAGCATTTCGCCTATAAATTGTTTTATTAGCTTTAAGCATGGATTACAGCTATGTAAGCCGGTGGCGGATAAATATCTAATATTTCTTTTCTTTAAGTGAACTGGGTTGTGAAAACTGTGTTTCAAGGTAGTATTCATTTTAGAATATGCGTGAAGTATATGATTTAAAGAATGCTCATATTTTATATTTAAGTTTGTTAAATTATTCTATAACTAAATTTCGCAGGTTGATTCGATGTCTGATAGAGATGAGAAACCGGTTGAAGCTTTAGCTAGGCTAAAATCTTTTTTAGAAGATCAGATTGATGAACTAGAGGCGAAATTAGCTGAATACAAAGAATTCATTAAAGCTATAGATCTTTTTCTAGTTAAAACAAGTCTTAAAACAGCGGATCAGCTTACTAAACCCGGAGAATCCGGTGTTGTTAGAGATATTAAAGACAGTGCAGGTAATATTTTAGGTCGACTCGAGATCACAGATAATAAAATAATCTTCACTCCGTCATCTAATATTAAAATAAGTGTTAAATCTCCTTCTCTTCAATCGTTTTTTATACCTAAAGTTCTAGAGAAATATAGGGTTGAAGATGAAAATATTCGAGGGCAGAAAGGTTTAGATGAAAAGTCTTTATTTAAGTATACTATAGAGGAAGAAGACTCTAATATAAAAAGAATTTTAATAGAGAATTACCGTGAGCAGCAACGGGTTAGAGAGATTGAAAGAGCTTTAAGATGGACTGTTACTAAAGCAGTATCCTAGTGTTTTCTTTTATCTATTGGAATGTATCTTCCCCCGTTAGGTCCATAATATAATCCCTTATAATCAGCTAAAGGCCTGTATAATACAGGTTTAAGCGGTGGATCAGGGTATTTCTGCTCTATTATATGAGTACACCAGCCTACGCTTCTCGAAAGCGCGAAAAGAGCAGGGTAAAGGTCGCAGTCTATTCCCATTAAATTATAGAGGACAGCGCTGTAAAGATCCACATTCGGATATATATCCGCGCCTTTCAATTTTCTAAATTCTCTTTTAGTATATTTTTCAATTAATTTAATCATTTTATAATACTTGTAGTCCTCTATATTTTCGGTTAGTACCCGTATACATTCATCGAGTATTTTAACCCTCGGATCAACCGTCTTATATACCGCATGCCCCATTCCACTTATCTTCCTATTATTGGCAAGCTGGTTTATAACCCACTGTTCAACTTTCTCAGGTGACCCTATCTCTTTAAGATTTCTCATCACCTGATAGCACGCGCCGCCGTGAAGATCCCCTGAGAGCGCTCCAATAGCAGCTACTATCGCCGCGTATACATGCGCATTAGTCGACGCCACTATTCTAGCTGCGAATGTTGAAGCGTTGAAAGAGTGCTCTGCATGAGCAATCATAGCTATATCAAAACATTTTTCAATCTTCGGCGGTGCTCTTTCACCGAATAACATGTAAAGAAAATTATCTGTATGCGATAGACTGGTATCAGGTTCTATCACGCTCATATTTTTTCTAATTCTATCCCATGCAGCTATCACTGTAGGTATTTTAGCTATAATTCTTATAGATTGCCTGTAATGTGCTTCTTTCGACTGATCGTAAATATCAGGGTCGTAATGTGCAAGTATGCTAATAGTTGATTGAAGAACATCCATAGGAGGTGACTCTTTCGGAATCTGCATCATAAATTTTAGAACTTCGCTAGGTATCTTCCTCTCAGATTTTAAGTTTGAGCTAAACTTATCTAACTCGCTTCTTAAAGGTAGCTTACCATGCATTATGAGATAAGCGGTCTCCTCATACGTGGAATACTTAGTGAGTGTGTTAACTAAATACCCTCTATAGAAAAGTTTACCGGCTGTTTCATCTATCATACTTATGCCGGTGTTAGCTACATATACACCTCGTAAACCTGTATCCTTGCTGTTCACTTGACCGGACAATTATACCACACCTTTAAAAACCGGGTGGAATGAAAACTTATATCGAATTCAGCGACTACTTAACGATATTAATTAAAACTGTTATTAAATAAAATTAACCGCTTATAAATTTTCTGTTTAAATATAGGCGACCTGCTTAAATAATAATATATATCGGTTTTTAACTTTAAATATATATTAATAGTTTAGACGGGTCTTCTAATAGTTCACCGGCTAAATATTCTCGATTACAGTTTCATCATGTAAATCAATAACCTGGTTATCGGATGGTGCTCTAATGGAGAGGAGAATTCATCATGAAATCATCTCTCGAGCTTATAATCTTCTTACTTTAAAATCTGGTTTAAATAATAGAACTGTTTTATACTCGCTTAGTCTTTTAGCGCGTTTAATAGATGCTTCTAATATAGATGTGGATGAAGTTTATTTTTGGGCTGCAGCTTATATCGCGTCTCATAAACCTAACCACCGTTCTTACGCTTTGAATCTTGAAGATTACTGTGCTAGCAATAATTTAGATAGAGAGAGGTTAGAAAAAGCTTTACAAGAGTATATTGAAAAACTTGATTTAATAATTTTCCCAGATAACAGTGATAACATATTTTATTTGGACCGTGACGACATTGTGTTTAATGTTATCAAGGCTGCTGCGCGCGCGTCACTTCGAAAAGCCGTTCTTAAAAAAATTCTAGGACTGGAGGAATTAGACTTAAATTATTTAGCTGATAG
>JAHQXC010000017.1 GCA_029856525.1 Candidatus Odinarchaeia archaeon | reverse complement strand
TATAGGATAACGGAAATTCAAGTATACGCTCGCCTTTGTTACCCCTATATTCCTGATTCCGCTGATATTCACTGTGATAGAGTTTCGAAGGCTTTTAGACATGTATTTTTCAAAATGTTTTTTAATCTCAGACCATAAGGTTATAGCTTCCTCTATCGCGTTATCAGCCATAAGTGTTGAAGTGTGCCCTCCGCGTGTTTTAACATTTAAACGTAGGCTTAAAGATCCTTTATAACCTATTGTGATATATTTCAGATGGCTCGGCTCACCGAAAATCGCGTAATCAGCGTCCACTCCTCTCTTAATTAACTCGCGTATTCCTTTAGAATGCCCTTCCTCGTCTACAACCGCAGCCACTGTCACCGTTCCCTTACCCTGGTTTTTAGAGAGACGTGACGCTGCGATTATCATCGCTGCTAAAGCGGATTTCGCGTCTACAACTCCACGACCGTAGAGTCTCGTCGAAGTTAGTTTAACCGGAAGTCTTCCTTTAACCGTATCCATGTGTCCGCATAGAAATATTCTCGGTTTACCGCAGCCGATCTCTCCGATCACATTTCCTATAGGAGTTTTAAACGTTTGAAAGCCTAGTTGAAGCATAGACTCGTATAGGAAATTTGAAGCTTTACTCTCTTTTCCATGCGGGCTGTATATTTCTACGAATGATTTAAGAAAAGATATTTCATCCATTTTTCATCTCAATCCGCGGATTTTAAAGGCTGTATAACCCTGCTTAACCTCTCAGCTACCTGGTCGACTTGCTCTCTGGTGATGACAAGCGGAGGTAGCAGTCTGAGAATATTAGCTCCAGAAGTTAAAACTAGTAGGCGCTCCTGCACGGCTCTAATCACGTATGGTTTAGCTTTAGTTTTAAGCTCGACAGCGATCATTAAACCTAGCCCCCTGATTTCTCTGATAAGCTTGTTTTCATCTAAGTGTTTGTGAAGCTGCTGCATCATATAGGCGCCTGTCTGAGCTGCTCTCTCAGAGAGTTTCTCGTTTACAAGTACATCGACTGCAGCTGAAACAGCGGCGCAGGCTAGAGGATTACCGCCGAATGTGCTTCCATGATCCCCTGGTTGCATGCAACTCCAAATTTCATCTGAGGCTAGCGTCGCTCCTACAGGTACCCCGCCCCCTATCCCCTTAGCAATAGCCATTATATCAGGGGTGACATTCCAATGCTGGCATGCGAAGTCTTTTCCCGTTCGCCCGAAGCCGGTTTGCACTTCGTCGAAGATTAAAAGTATATTTTTTCTATCGCATACTTCTCTAAGCTCTTTAAGATATGTGGGCGGTGGAATGATAACTCCGCTTTCACCTTGAACAGGTTCAACGATAACCGCTGCAGTCTCCTCGGTGACCGCCTCCTCTACTTTACTTGCATCCCCGTATTCTACGAATTTAAACCCTGGTATTAGCGGTTCGAACGGTGCTCTATACTCTGTTTTCCAGGTGGCGGATAAGGCGCCTAGAGTTCTCCCGTGGAAGCCTTTAATCATCGTGATAATCTCTTTTTTACCAGTATATTTTCTAGCCAGTTTTATCGCGGTTTCCGTTGCTTCAGCTCCACTGTTACTGAAAAAAACTTTTGTTAAACCTTTCGGTGCTATTTTAACAAGTTTTTCAGCGGCTTCAGCGCGTATCTCACTGTATAATACTCCGGGTACTGTTATAATCTTGTTTAATTGGTTTGTTAACGCTTCTATTATCTTAGGGTGGCTGTGTCCGAGCACGCAGACACCGTGGCCTCCGAGGCAGTCGATGTATTCAACACCGTTTATATCCCATACTAACGCTCCTTTCCCTTTAGCGATAACTACTTCCCGTTTACCGTACACGTTGGCTGTGTACGTGTCTTCTCTCTTCATTATTTCACTCATTGACTATCACCGTTCTCCTCTCACCTGTTAAAGCATTAGATATCGGGGCTTCTATTTTACCTGAAGCGATGACCACTCTCTTCACACCCATCTGTAAGGCTTCACTTGTAGCTAGAATTTTTTTCTCCATTCCGAATCCTACTTGCTCTCTTAAATTTTCAACAGCAGTTGCAGGTATCTTGCCTATTATTTTGCCGTCTTTATCTAAAACACCCTCCACGTCTGTTAGAAATATTAATACGTCAGCTTTAACCGCGCCTGCTATGTTAGCTGCAGCTCTATCCGCGTCTATGTTTAGCGGCTCGTTTTCATAGCTTAACGCTATCGGGGCTATAACCGGTATATACCCGTTTTTTAAAAGCAGTTCTATGAGCGTTGGGTCAACTTTATCTACTTTACCAGTGTAGCCGCCGTCTATTTTTATTATTTTATTATCTTTTTTTACTTTAAGCACTTTTTTTCTTTCCGCTATTATCAGTCTACCGTCTATTCCAGTTAAACCAACCGGTTTTAAACCTTTAGCGAGTAAGGCTTCAACCACCTTTTTATTAGCTTTACCCGCCATCACCATTTCAAAGATTTCCATTGTTTCTTTATCCGTGTATCTGCTTCTAGAACCTGTGGGTGAGACCACGAACTCCGGTTTTTTACCGAGTTTCTCAGATATTTCATTAACTATTTTCGCCCCGCCGTGCACGTAGATTATTTCATTATCGGAGGCTAGTTTCACTGTATCCGCTGATATATTTTCTAAACCTGTTTTGATAACTTCTCCGCCTATTTTCACCACTATTCTCATAGTTTTCACCTTAAGCAGGGTATAAGCCTGGGAATTCTAAGCCTGTTGTCTCTTTGAACCCGTATCTGATGTTTAGGTTTTGAACCGCTGGTCCGGCTGAGCCTTTAATAAGATTATCTATAGCTGTGAATATGAGTAACCGGTTTACGTGAGTGTCTATTTCGAAGCCTATATCACAGTAATTTGATCCGATTACATATTTAGGGTTAGGTAGCTGATAGTAGCCTTTACTCATTTTCAGGATTCTGATAAAAGGCTCGTCTTTATAGAATTCTCTGATTATATTTCTAACCTCTAATTCGCTTACATCTCTTGTTAGAAAAGTGTGCATGGTTGAAAGGATCCCTCTAACCATGTCGACGGCGTGAGGTGTGAAACCTACTTTTATCTCTTTTCCAGCTATTAACCCTAATTCCTGTTCTATCTCCGCTAAATGTCTGTGACCGACTACCTGGTATGGTCTTACAACATTCGCTCTTTCAGGGTGATGTGTCATGAAATTGAAGCTGGCTCCAGCGGCGTCTGATCCTATCTTAGAGTCAGCTATAATATGCTCTGTGTCTATTATACCTGCTTTAACAAATGGAGCTAAACCTAGTATAATAGAGGATGATAAGCAGCCTGGGCAGGCTATTAAATCAGCTTTTTTAATCTCTTCTCTGTGAAGTTCCGGAAGCCCGTAGACCGCCTTCTCCAAGTATTCGGGTGCTGTATGCTGGCAATAGTATTGTTCATATAATTCTTTTTTCCTCAACCGGAAGTCTGCGCTTAAATCTATCACTTTTAAACCTGATGAAAGCAGCTCTGGGACTTTATCCATTGAAGCCTTATGGGGTACGCAGAGAAACACGACATCACAGTCGCGTGCTCTACTCGGATTATAATCTTCGAATTTAAGTTTAGTAACCTCTCTGAGATGGGGGTGTATGAAGCTGACCGGTTTACCGGCGTTTTGCCTCGACGTTATATACTCTACTTCAACCTCCGGGTGGAAGAGTAGGATTCTAAGCAGCTCTCCACCTGTATAACCTGATCCTCCAATAATTCCAGCTTTAACCATTATCTTTTCACCTTTTCAATTAAATAATCTATTATCGCCCCTGGGACATCTATCCCGGTGGCTGCAACCGTGTTTCTATACTCGGTTGTATGGTTTAACTCGTGTACTACGTAACCGTTAGGGGTTTCCATTAAATCCACACCGAATACTCCTTCACCTACCGCTTTAGCTGCTCGAAGACTTATCTCTTCGATTTCAGGGGTTATAGCTAAAGGCACAGCTTTACCTCCACCAGCTGTGTTTGTTCTGAAATCTCCTGGTGGAGCGTACCGGTAGATACCCGCTACTACTCTATCCCCTATCACATATACTCGTAGGTCTCTTTTAGGTTCCCCTCCTATATATTCTTGGATGTGAAACGTATGATATAATACACCCATCATTAACCTGTCTTCCATAATCGCTTTAGCTGATAACGGGTCCTTGAGTATGGCGATAAGTCTACCCCAGCTGCCTATATTCGGTTTAAGAACCCCTATTCCGTTTAATTTTTCAGTTAATATTTTTAAACCGGAGCCTATTGTGAAAGCTAGATATGTTTTAGGTGTAGGTACATTTGCTTTAGATAACGCTAGAATGGTGAGAGTTTTATCAGCGCATATTCTTGAAGCCTCGTAAGTGTTCACTACAGGTAGGTTTTTACTCTCTAAAACAGCTGCTACATATAAGCCTCTTATAGCGCTGATACATCTTTGCAGGTATATGTCCGCTTCCGGTAGATTATGGTCGTTCCCCGACGCGTCTAGTATTAAATCATCTGAAAGTATTTCTATAATCTCCACTCCTCTACGCTTATTAGCAGCGTTTATCAAAGCTTTCTCATTCCAGCTGACTCGATCGCATATAAGTCCGATTTTCATATTAACGGCGTGTCTTCTTACAATTAGAGAAGACGCCTCCACCTCCGCTTGTAATAAATATTTTAGAGACCTCTCCTCCGATCTCGGAGAAGAGGTTTAAACGGTTGTTGAATTTGAGAGTGCTGTTCACTCGCCCCAGTCTTCGCCTTCTGATTCAGCTACTTCGAATTCAACTTCATCTCCGTCTACTTTTGAAACCTCTAATTCAACACCGCATTCTTCGCATTCTACGATTTCTTTTTCAACAGGGTCTTCGATCTCTATTTCAGCTCCGCATTCAGGACAGACACCTTTCGCCATATATTTAAACCTCCATTTAATTGTTTTATAATAATTTTTACTGGCGGATTATAGTAGTTAACTCTTAAAAAATATAGCGTATTCTTAACGCCGCTTAATTTTTCACAGTGACTGTATTCCTCTGAGTGAATGACATTTACACGGTGGGCTTCTAAAAAATCATGTGAGAGCTTATTTGAATATTTGTGTTGGAAAATGTCCACCTACCAATTCCTACACCGCCAGATTGATGTCACATTTTTGGTTTTATCCGGTATTTAATTCTTTCGTATTTTTAAAAACATTTTTATTTTATATAAGTTTTATTTTGCACAATTATCGTCTGATTCTAATTCGATATTAGATGTTTGATTCAACTTTAACCCGCATTTAACGCAGATTAAAGGTTTAGAATCATATTTCACCCCGCATTCCGGGCACGTGGTTGCAGTCTCAGTATACTCGACGGTTTGAACGTTTTCCAATCCCCTTCTTCTTCTATAGTAGACGGCTACTCCCGGTATACTAGAAGAGACTCCTCCTATAGTGGCTGTGAATAAAATATTGATAATGAGCAGCGGGGCATCCGGTATGTTGAACCCGTTGAAAAAACGGTAGTAGAAGATTAAAAGTAGAATTAACAGTATTATATAAGTGGAAAAACCTGCTATCCAAGAGTTATTCTTCAAGTAAAGGAAGCCGGCCAGCAGAGACGTAGCTGCGACTATTATTATTATCCTCGCGTCTTTTAAACCTTGAATAAGACTCTCTAATACAGCTATGAAATATCCGAGCTCAGGTTTCCCGTAAGACTGGTATTTAACAGTATATATTAGTTTTATAATATCCGGGGTTATAAAATATGAGAGCAGGCTTGAAATAGATATTACCAATAGCGATATTAACAGTAATCTCCCTAAACCCACGCTTATCCTCTTCTATTACTGGATTAGTTTAAGCTGTCTGAAACCGTTGAGGAGATTTAATAATTCCTTGTTATGTTTTTTAACAGCGCTGAATAAAATAGATATTTTCCTACCCGCGGTTAAATCAACTATATTCTGGCCGTTAAGGATCTCTGCAAGCTGGTCTAGTGTTTTATCCTCTGCTTTCTCGAGTAGCTCGCGTAATTTTAACATTTTTTCGAATTCTTCACCGTATTTCTCACGCCATCTTCTCTCATAGTTTAGGAGCATACGCTCACTGGTGTCTCCGGCTTCTATCGCCTCAGCAGCGACTTTCCCAGCGATACTTCCGCATACAAGCGCGTAACCGATTCCACCGCCTGTGATAGGGTGAACTTGACCTGCAGCGTCGCCTACTAACATTAGGTTGTCTAATATATTTTTTTCATTCGGCCCGCCTAAGGGGATCGCTCCAACCCTGTACTCGACTATCTTTGCGTTTTTTAATTTCTCTCTTCCGATAGGGTGCTCTTTCATAAAAGTTTTCATATAGTCTAAGGCGGTGCGCGTACCATCCTGCGCGCCTACTCCTATTCCTACATTAGCACGCTTTTCTCCTTTAGGGAAGATCCAGACGTAACCTCTAGGCGCTATATTTCTACCCATATAAAACTCCATTAACTCCGGGTCATCGTATTCCACATTACACATTTCATAGCCTACGCTTGCGTCTAAATCAGATAGCTTAGCGTATTTACGTAAACCAGCCAGCTTCGCGATTATGCTGAAAACACCGTCAGCTCCGATAACTATCTTCGACTCAACTTCAACTCTACCGTTATCGTTAACGCCGATTAAACCGGATACTTTACCGTCCTTGAACACAAGTTCTTTTATATCAGTGTTAATCAATGTTTCTGCGCCGGCTTCAGCTGCTTTAATGAAAAGCTCTTTATCGAAGACTCTTCTATCCACTATATACCCGTCAGGTTGCGGTTTAGCGTAATCTACTGTAATATTACTTGGACTGTATATTCTGAAACCTCTTATAGGAT
This sequence comes from Candidatus Odinarchaeia archaeon, assembly GCA_029856525.1. GTDB lineage: Archaea > Asgardarchaeota > Odinarchaeia > Odinarchaeales > Odinarchaeaceae > Odinarchaeum. Next base: position 14,049 of record JAHQXC010000017.1, on the reverse strand, counting down.
TTCTAATCGCTTCTTTAGGTATATCTATCTCCGCTATACTCGGCCCGGTTTTACCCACGGCTTCCCCGCATTGAACTGGAACGCCGATATGCGCTTTTCTATCAATTAATAAAACGTTTAAACCTAGTTTAGCAGCTGTTAAAGCTGTTGAGCTTCCAGCCGGGCCCCCTCCTACAATAGCAACGTCAACTTTAAACTTCAATAGTTATCGCCCCCACAGGACAAATCTTCCGGCATACGCCGCAGTTAGTGCACTTATCAGAGTTAACTATTATCTCTTTATCAGTGGCTCTTAAAGCGTCAAACGGACAGACAGCAGCACATCCGAAGCAAACCCCGCATTTAACTCTGTCAATTAGCAAATTAAACCACCTTTCAATAACCCGTTTATTTAGATTAACGCAGGCTTTTAACTTTATCGATTACTCTTTTCAATAATTTATTAATTTAAAATTAAATATTTATTGGTGTATTTTATAAATTCGCCGCTAGAAGAGAGGCTGACGGCTTCAGCGGCGTGAATATAGGTGACGGACTTCTCGGTATATGATGGAAAGCAGGGTTGATGTGAACCAGCCTAAACTCTCACAGTGTACTTGTTAACAGCCGGTGTGCGAGGGGATAAGATCAGTCTTTATACGGTGGTAGTTTAATATTCAATAAAGATAATATATTTTCGTGTCTTAAAATTTACTGGTAAACTCTAGTTTGCAGTCGCGAAGCTATAATAGTCTGGTGTAGGTGGTATCTATTAGCTTGGAGAATTTGAGAGATCGAGTTAAACTATTTATATTCGATTTAGATGGGACGCTTATAGATACCTCTGATAGGTTTTATAACGTTTTCATGTTTTTAGCTGAAAAATACGGTTTAAAAAAGATTAGTCGAGATGAGTTCAGGGTACTGTATAAGAATAACCGTCTAGGTGATATTATTCTCCAAGTAAAACAGCGTTTTCTCCCAGAGTTTCTCCAAATCTATCATGAATTCAAAGGAGCTGATGAGAAACCTTTTGAAGGCGTGGTGGAGGCTCTTAAACTTCTCAAATATAGAAAATATCTTCTATCAGTGGTTACAGGTAGAATAATAGACTCTGAATTAGTTAGATTAGAGCTTGAAAAGCATGGTTTAAACGGTTTATTCGACGAGATTTTAGCGAATAATCTATACTCGAAGTCGACGGGTGAAGAAGCTCTTCAGAAAACTCGTAGTTTTAAACTGTTAATTGAAAAATTCAATATTAAACCAGAGGAGTGTGTGGTTGTCGGCGACTATGTAACTGATATTCTCTCCGGTAAAAGACTAGGCTGCTGGACTATAGGTGTTTTAAGCGGGGGATTAGACTATAATATTCTTAGGAGTGTTCACCCTGACGCTATTGTTTTAAGCGTTAAGGATATTCCTAGCCTGCTTAAAATAATTTGATCAGCGTTCCCTCTTCCCTTCTATGAATTCTTGAACCCATGTTTTAGCTACACTGTCCGGTACAAATACCGGCGGGTGTTTAAACGAGTAAGCGGATATGCTTATAAGCCGTCCTCCTATACCCCTATCTAAAGCTAGCTTCATGCATCTTATCACGTCGACCACTACACCAGCGGAGTCAGGCGCGTCTTCAACTGATAGTTTAACGTCAATAGTGGCTGGAACCTGGCCCCATAAAAGTCCTTTAAGCCAGATATAGCAGATTTTCCTGTTTTTTAGGAATGGTATATAATCACTTGGGCCTATTCTGGTAGGTATCTCATATGGTGGTATGCTTGTAACCGCGGTTGTTTTACTTATTCTCTTAGTTTTCAACCGCTCCTCTACAGTCATATTTTCAAAGTCTGTGTCACCGCCGACGTTTAACTGGTATGTCTCCAGTATTTGAACGCCTCTATTAACGCATAAATCCACTAATGCTCTGTGCAGTATTGTAGCTCCAAGCTGGGATTTCACATCATCCCCTGCTATGGGGAGATTTCTTTTTTCAAATTCATCTCCTATCCCTTTATCGGATGCAATGAACTCGGGGATCGCGTTTATGAACCCGCATCCAGCTTCTAAAGCAGCTTTCGCGTATGCTCTCGATGCTTGAGCGCTTCCTACAGGTAAATAATTTATAAGTATCTCAGCGCCGGTCTCTTTTAAATGGTCTGCGACATTAACAGGCTTCATCTCTTTTTCATCATAGCAGTTAAATGATTTAACCATATGTGGGGCGACTCCGTCTAATATCGGGCCTGGGACAACTTTCACCCCTTTTCTCGGGACATCGGCAAACTTCACCGTACAGTTATCTATGAAAATCGCCTCTGAGATATCTTTCCCAATTTTATTCCGGTTAACATCGAACGCCGCTACTATCTCAATATCTCTTGGAAGATAGCCTCCAATGCTCGGGTTCATTAAACCTGGGACTATTTTCTCAGAGCCTGTAACGTTTTTATAAAACTCTATTCCCTGTATTAAAGCGGAAGCGCAGTTACCTAAACCGGCTACAGCTACTTTAATTTTACCCATGAACTCCACCACTATTTTACGGCTGTAAAAGCTTTTTATAATTTTTCCATTTAATAATTCTTAAATGTTTCGGATAAACATTAAATAGCAGTGAACTGCTATGCGTATAATCATACCGATAATAGTTTTCATAACGGTTGCATTAACATTAACCTGGATTCTAGCATTATATGTGAATCTGCCGGCTGAATTATTACCGTTAGGGCTCGCTAACACCATTAGGGGAATCCCCTATATTGAACTACAATTATTATACTTGCTCGGCGGGGATCCGTTACATACAAGTAACCCTTATCTTAAAGGTCTTCTCCTAAATTTTGAAGCCTATCCTTATTTCAATCTTATAGTATGGTTCGCCTCCGGTTTAACAGCCGGTTTTATATCCGATAACTACTTAAAAAGTGTTTTAACAGGTTTAAACTCTGCTATCCTGTTAGGGTTAATAAGCTGGGTCATCTATTGGGGGGCGCTATACGGGTTTGAGATAAGTTTTCTAGTGAATAGTAGCATGATCTATCAGCTTAGCTACTATATACTAGGCGGCTTGAAACCCAGCTGGATAGGTGTTTTAGGCGGGCTGACGGGTTACCTGATTAGTAAGAAAAAGAGGTGTAATTCTATTGTCTCTTGAAATAATCGTTCATCAGTTAGAGCCGATTCTAGGTGAAAAAGAATATAATATTTTGAAGCTTCTCAATTCACTTGAAAAATTTAATGGAAAAAGCTTAATGTTACATGTATTCCCTGAGCTTTTTATAACCGGCTATAACTGCGGCTCTATGCTCCCCCGCCTAGCTGAGACTATCCCAGGAGAGGTGACTGATTTAATCTCTCAAAGGTTAAGTGACCGCGTGTATGTTTTAACTGGTATGGTTGAATCTGACACAATGAAAAAGAGATTTTTTAACACAGCTGTTTTAATCGGTAAAAAAGGTGTGATCGCGAAATATAGGAAGATATATCTTCCGAATTTCTGGGTTTTCAGAGAGAAAGAATTCTTCAATCCAGGTGATTCACCTCAACCAGTGGTTTTTGAAAATTTTAGGATAGGAATTCAAATATGTTATGATATTAACTTCCCGGAGTTAAGCCGTTTTCAAGCCTTAAACGGAGCTGAATGTATAATAGTGTTATCAGCTACTCCAAGAGAGTCTATTCAACGTTTTAAATATATTCTCCCAGCTAGAGCTGTTGAAAACCAGTGTTTCATAGTATATGTTAACCGGGTTGGTGTTGAAAGCGGAATCACCTTCGGCGGGAATAGTTTGGTTCTCTCACCAACAGGCGAGGTTAAACTTTCACTTCATGAAGCTGAGAGAAGTGAAGGAGTGTTAATTAATCTAAGAGAGGTTGAAGAGGCGAGGTTGAAAACACCTTTATTAAAAGACGCTCTGGAAAAGAATTTTTCAAAATATTTTAAATAAACGGTTTTTAACTTAACAGCGATGAATCTCCCTCAATATATAGAGGAGTCGGAAAACGGTAATCTTATAAAAGCGATAAATTAATATTATTATATAAAGCCGCGGCTTGGGGGTCCTGAGATATCTGTAACGAGGAGACCTCTTCTCGGTGAGGTAGGAACCCCTTGCTAAGGTGATTGATAGTTTAAATATTAAAAACTTGATTGAGGGTTCAACTTGCCAGCTAAAAGGACACCTTTAGGTGTAATCGTTATAGCGGTGCTGATGATTATAGGCGGTTTACTTGATATAATTGGCGGTGCGAGCCTGCTAGCAGGAGCAGCGTTCATGCCTGGATGGTTTTTCGCAGAGCTAACTATAGCCGGATTAATATCTTTAATCTGGGGGATCGTGATTTTACTAGCAGCTTTATCGCTGATGGGATTAAAATACTGGGCTTGGCTGCTAGTTGTAGTTGTAAACATAATTAACATAGTGGTGACTATCTTATTCGGTGGCTTAATCTCTCTTATAATAAGTATAATTATAGTAGTCTACTTATTCTATCAAAGGGACCTGTTTAAATAAATTTTTAACTTCTTCGGTGGAAGCCCCCTCGATAGCGGGTGAAAGCTAGCAGTCTAATATAAGAGATGTGAGGCTTAGACTGCCTAAGCCACCTGCAAGAATAAACTATTACTTCACATTTCAGTGAAAGCGAGGGTGGTTCACAGCCCGAAGTAATATGGGAGAAAGAACATTAAAATGAATATGCTCGTATTTAACGTTGCATGTGATATAATAGAGACGCTTGTCTTATACTTAGAGCGAATATACGCGGCTCCGAGTGTGAATCCTTGCACAGTATTCGGGAGAATTCTAAAAGGTTCTATGTGTATTAAACCGAATAGTATGGATGAAGCGATTAAACCGAAGAGCACTCCTCCACTATTCTGTAATCCTTTTTGAATGAAGCCTCTTGAAAATATTTCCTCGCATGGAGCAACTATTATAACTGAGAAAGCAATCCAGATTACTAAATCAGTTAACTGGAGCGGTGTGAATTTTAACTGGAATTCATGGTATCCTATAGGATAACCGCCTAGGATTAACACCTCTAAGTTAAAGGCTAGGAAACCTGATAAAACACCTAGTAAACCGAATCCTACTCCTGTTATCGTCTCTTTCAAACTCGGTTTAAGTAAACCTAGCTCATCGAAATTTTTATTAAAAAATGTTAAAACGACTAGAAAAGGCGTTAACCCTATTATAATCTCTACTGTTATCCTAGCCAACCACTCATTTAAAATACTTAGATAGCTGAAAGAGATTAAGATGAAAACTCCGAACACCCACATAATTATAGAGTGAAGGGCGCTCCACTTTTCATCTCTAGATTTTAGATATTTCATATTTAATCTAACCTTTCGAAAACGCTTCAACTATTTTATGAATCGCCAACTCTGTTAGTTTAATACTGTTCTCTACATCTGACAGGCTTAACAGTTCACTAGTTGTATGAGCGTATCTGACCGGTACTGATATAAGCCCTGTTGGGACACCCGCTCTTGATAGAGCGATCACTGTTCCATCAGTTGTCCCACCTTCAAACACGTAGAGCTGGTATGGAATATTATTCTCTTCAGCGGTTTCGATTAATATTCTTCTAATCAGAGGATGTGTTATTAAGCCGCCTCCTAGATTCGCGCGGCTTCCATCTGCGACTCCGATAACAGGACCGCCGCCTACTCTAATAGGAGCTTCACCTTCTTTAATATTAGGATGATCTCCAGCTGCAGCTATGTCGAAGACTAGAGCGGTATCCGGTTCTATTTTGAAAGCCGCTGTTTTAGCTCCCCGTAAACCTATCTCCTCCATGACTGTGAAGACACCGTAAACCGGTGTATCTGTTTTTAATTCCTGTAATATTTTTATTAGAATAGCGCAGCCAACTCGGTTATCAAAGGCTTTAGAAACTAATTTATCACCAGCTAACTCGATGAAGCCGGCTGTCCACGTTATATGATCCCCTATTCTAACCCCTAATCTCTCAGCCTCAAGCCTGTTTTCAGCCCCTATATCTATGAACATATCGCTTCTTTTCACAATTTTCTCTTTCTCTTCTTGAGTCATCAAGTGGGGTGGTTTAGCGCCTATAACACCTGGTATAGGGCCATTTTTTGTTAATATTACTACGCGTTGATTTAACACCGTTTGATCGAAGAATCCGCCGGTATAGGAGAATCTTATAAAACCTTTATCGTCAATGTATTTAACGATCATGCCAATTTCATCCATATGCGCATCTAATAGAATCTTAGGTTTTCCGCTTAATCCTTTTTTTAAAGCTATCAGATTCCCCATTCTATCAATATGTAATTCATCAACATAGCCTTCCAGCATGCTAGTTATTATCTCTCTTACCGGTTCTTCACATCCGCTTGGCGCGTATACTTCTGTTAGTTTCTTCAACATGGACTTTATATCGCTCATAGAAACCCCTTTTCGCACTGTTAATAAGAAATATATCATCTTTTTTATTAAATAGTTTCATTTGAACAGCTTTATTTCTTATTTTTTAAACTGCTAGCTGTGTGAGTAGAAGGCTTTTATCCGTACAGTATGGTTTTCTCTCTCAATTTCGTCGACGCGTATGAATCCGAATCTCTCAAATTGAACTATATCCTCGACTTTAAGTTTACTAGCCTCGTATTCAGCTAAACCGCGGCTTATACCACCGTTCGGCATTATTACCTCAACTTTTATATTCGAATGGACTGGTACCCATTGGATTATTTTCTTTATACCTTCCTCTCTAGCCTCCTCAATGCTTTTACTTAAATATCTGGCTTGGCTTATCTCACCTTTAGAGGTTATTTGAACGTTTACAAGATCTTTCAATCTTATTTTCTCTCCGACCGTCAGTTTCTCAGCGTCTGATCTCGAGATTAAAACACTCGCTGAATTATTTTCAACACTTAGAGTTATATTTCTTCTACCCCTCTCTGGGAAATCAGGATGGTTTGGCGGTTCCCCTTTTAACTCAGTGGTTTCTAAGCCGGTGATTTCAAGTCTCACAGGATTTTCTACGTAGAATAAACGGTTAACCAGAGGATCTATAATTCTCCTATTGAAAGAGTATAATATTTCAGGACTGTATTCAATGTCAGCTAGGCTTAAACCTAAATCTAGGATCGCTTCTCTTATCGCTTCAGGTTTAAACCCTCTAGCTTGAAGTGACTGAAGACTCCATGTTCTTGGATCCCGCCACCCCATGTACTTTCCTTCTTTAACGTATTTCGCCGACTTAGATTTGCTTAAAGATAATCCTTGGAATCTTATACGCCCGTAGTGTATGAATTCACGTTTAGGTACACCGAGTAAACTCCATATTATTTCTTCAACTCTATCCTCTTTAATTAAATCTTTTCCTCTCAGTATGTGGGTGATATTCAACAGATAATCGTCTATAGCCCATGAAAATTCTAGGAGCGGCCAAACACGGTATTTACCGCCGACTCTAGGGTGAAGTTTATCAGATATTCTCATGATTACGTGATCTCTAAGCGCAGGGTCCGGGTCACTCATACTAGTCTTTAGTCTAACCGCCGCCTCCCCTTCACTGTAAAATCCGTTTAACATTTTATCCCATTTATCCAGGTTTTCGGTAATTGTTTTAGATCTGCAAGGGCACTCTGCTTTCTTCAATTTATATTGTTGCCGCCAGACCTCAGCGTTGCATGTGCAGACATATGCTTTGCCTTCGCTTAGCAGTCTCCTACACCAATCATAGAATATTTGGAGGCGGTCAGATTTATAGAATATTTTATCAACTTTAACGTTAAGCCAATCTAATCCTTCTTTAATATAATCGTAGGCTTCCGGTAGAATCTCCTTCTCCTCGCTGCCGATAGTGTCATCGTATACAAGGTAAAGCTCTCCTTTATAGCGTTTAACATATTCATCGTTTAGTATTACCATTCGGAGATTGCCTATATGAAGCGGACCTGAAGGATAGGGGGCCAGTCTCATAATAATCTTACTGTATTTATCCGCGTTAGGTAGAGGTGGAAGCTGCTTCCCCTCTTTACGTTTAATTTTACTAATCTCACCGCCCGTCAGCTTCACGAATTCCTCTCTCTGTTTTTCTAGGCTCATCGAGTTAACTAAGCTGGTTATCTCATTAATAGATTTCATAAGTGATTCTATTTCATTTTTAAGCTGGGGGTTGTCTGCTAGAATTTTACCTAAAACAGCTTTCGGATTAGCTTTACCGTTGAATTTTAAAGCATTTTCTAATGCGTGTATTAATATTTTTCTACTTATCTCCTCTGTTAACATCTGACCACTTTAATTTAGTTTTATGTTTGTATCGATTCAACACTATATTAAATATTTACTCTTTTCGCGTGGTCAAATTTAAATATTAAAAAAATATTTATGTTAATAAAAAATGGAGGGTTTAAATGTTTGATAATAAGCCCTATCCTGAAGGATCAGGAGTTATAAAATGGGTTTCACCTCAATGGTTACAAGATCATTTAAATGATGAAAATTTACTAATTTTAGACTGTCAACCAGATATCCACGATTATATCTTAGAGCATATACCAGGAGCGGTTTACTTCTGTGATAAACTTCTAAGGAATTCTTCAAATGGTATGCCAGGAAAGTATGTCAGTCGCAGGGTCGCTAGTGAATTATTCAGTAGTATAGGTGTTGAAGAAAATAAAACTGTAGTTGTTTATACTGGAATAGGAGGATTCAAAGGCCAAGGAGACTGTCTGGATCAGACAATGGTCGCCTACTCTCTTGCGCGTTTCGGCCATAGATCCATCTACATATTAGACGGCGGGATAGATAAGTGGAAGCAGGAGAGTAGACCTTTAACTAAAGTATTCCCTAAATTAACAGCCTCTAATTTTGAAGCTACTGTTAAAGGAGAATATTTTGTAGAATACGATGAGTTTAAAGAAATTAAGGATAACCAGGATGTTATAGTTTTAGATGCGAGACCTGCTAAATTTTATGAGGGGCAGGGTCCATGGATTAAACCAGGGCATATCCCAGGAGCGGTTAATCTTCCATGGATTAATCTTATGAACGATCAGAATAAGTGTTTGCTTAAACCTGTTAGAGAATTAAAAAACATTGTAGGATCAGTTGGAGCGACCCCGGATAAAACTGTGATCTGCTCATGCGGAACAGGCAGGGAGGCGACTAATGAGTTTATCTTATTTAAATGGTTTCTAAAATACCCGAAAGTGAAAATATATGAAGGCTCCTTCACCGAGTGGGTTTCTTATCCTGGGAACGAGACAATTACTGGAAGTAAACCTAGGTAGAGAATTAGTATGATAATTGAAAGAATAATATCCGAGGGATTAGCCCACAACTCTTATTATATTGGTTCAGGAACCGAAGCTGTTATAATTGATCCTCGGAGAGATGTTGAAGTTTATGTTGATTTAGCTAAAAAATATAATCAGCGGATAGTCGCCATTTTCGAGACGCATAGAAACGAGGATTTTACTATAGGGTCATTAAATTTATCTAAGTTAACAGGCTCCCCAATATATCATGGATCTAGACTAGATTTCAGATACGGTGAACGTGTTGATGAAGGGGATGTTTTTAAAATCGGCTCTGCCGAGATAGGTATTCTAGAAACCCCTGGGCACACTGATGAAAGTTTAACCTATACTTTGAAGGAGACCGGTGAAAAAGAGGTTTACGCCGCTTTCACAGGGGATAGTTTATTCGCAGGTGATGTGGGTAGAACCGATTTATACGGTGAAAGCCATGTTAGAAGACTCTCAGAAGCCTTGTATGAAAGTTTATTCGATAAATTTTTAAATCTAGGGGATGGTGTGATAGTTTTCCCCGGGCATGGCGCAGGCTCGGTATGTGGTGGTAGTATAAGCGTCAAGCCGTTCACAACTATTGGATATGAGAAGAAAACTAATAGGATTCTTCAATTAAAGGATAAAAACGATTTTATGGCTTATAAAATTCAAGAACGGTTGGAGCGGCCGCCTTATTTTACGCGAATGGAATTATATAATCGTATTGGCCCTCCTTTAAACGATCTGCCTAAGCCTCATCCTTTAAAGATAGGTGAACTTAAAAAATATTTTGATAATTCTCAAATAGTTGATGTGAGGCCTCCTGAAGCTTTTTACACCGCTCATATCCCTGGTAGTATTAATATTTGGGCTTCTGGTTTACCTTTATTCGCTGGATGGGTTTTAGACTATGAGCAGCCGATTATAATTGTCAAAGATGAAAACCAGCTATTAGACCATATTCTCCGATATCTTTACAGACTTGGATTTGATAATATAGAGGGATATTTGAATAACATATCTGAATGGTTTAAGAGTGGCGGGGAATACGCTAGAACCTTCTCCGTTTCTGTTGAAGAGCTTAAGAATAAATTGTCTGATAGCGAAATATTCCTTTTAGATGTTAGAGATTCTAAAACCTATAGTGAACTAGGTTTTATACAAGGGGCTTATAATATCTATCTCGGTCATCTTAAAAGTTCATTATCTATTTTACCTGGAGACAGAGATATATATGTTTATTGTGATTCAGGGTTTAAAACAGGTATAGCTGTGAGTATACTGCTTAGAGCAGGTTTCACCAGGGTTTTCGGGCTTATAGGCGGGTTTTCAGCTTGGGTTAGTCGAAACTTCCCGGTTCAGAGATTAAAATAGAAAGATTTATATAGAAGTATAATTACTTCAAAAATGATTTTACTTTATATTCAAATCAAATTGTTAGGGGGAATATGACTATGTCAGCGCAAGCTCAACTAGGTAGAATAGGAAACACACCCGTGTTAATTCTTAAAGAAGGAACCACCCGTTCACGTGGAAAAGAAGCTCAACTAGCTAATATAAGCGCTGCTAGAGCTATAGCTGAAGCTGTTAGAACCTCTCTAGGCCCACGTGGAATGGATAAAATGCTGGTTGACAGTCTAGGCGATGTTGTAATCACCAATGACGGTGCAACAATACTTGACGAGATGGATGTCCAGCATCCAGCTGCTAAAATGATGGTTGAAGTCGCTAAAACCCAAGATGACGAGGTCGGTGACGGAACAACCAGCATAGTAGTGTTAGCAGGCGAGCTTCTGAAACGGGCTGAAGATCTTCTCGATCAGAATATTCATCCGACAATAATCGTGAGCGGCTATAAGAAAGCTGCTGATAAAGCTGTTGAAATTTTAAACGAATTAGCTCAACCTGTTAAACCTGATGACGATGAGACGCTTAAAAAAATCGCTATCACATCTATGAATAGTAAATCGCTGGCTACAGCTAAAGAACACTTCGCTAATCTAGCGGTTCAGGCGGTTAAACAAATCGCTAGAGAAGACGATGGTGTTCTAAAAGCTGATATAGATCTTATCAACGTGGTTAAAAAACATGGTAAAAGCTTAGCTGAAACAGAGCTTGTAAGAGGTATGATCATAGATAAAGAAGTAGTCCACCCGGGTATGCCGAAACGGGTTGAAGATGCTAAAATAGCTTTAATAGACGCTCCTTTAGAGGTTGAAAAACCCGAGTTCGACGCTCAGATCAGGATCTCTGATCCAGCGCAGATGAAAGCTTTTCTAGCAGAGGAAGAGAAAATACTTAAAGGCTACGTTGATAAAATAGTTAAATCTGGCGCTAACGTGGTTTTCTGCGAGAAAGGCATAGACGACCTAGCCCAACACTACCTAGCTAAAGCAGGGATACTAGCTGCTAGAAGAGTTAAAAGAAGCGACATGGAGAAGCTTGCTAAAACCACAGGCGGTGTAATGGTCTCCAATCTAGATGATTTAACAGAGAAACAGCTAGGCTACGCTAAGGTTGTTGAAGAGCTTAAGATCGCAGGCGGTGAACTTATATTCGTGAGAGAATGCAAGAACCCGAAGGCTGTTAGCATACTTATCAGAGGAGGCACCGACCACGTTGTAGATGAAGCTGAGAGAGCTTTACACGACAGTTTATGCGTGGTCCGCGATGTGATTGAAACAGGTAAAATAGTACCAGGCGGAGGGGCTGTTGAAATAGAGATCGCTAAACGACTGAGAGACTATGCTGGCACTGTAGGTGGAAGGGAACAGCTAGCTATTCAAGCATTCGCTGACGCCCTGGAAGTTATCCCGCTTACATTAGCTGAAAACGGCGGATATGACCCGATGGATATATTAGTTGAGCTTAGAGCTAAACACGAAGATAAAGCTAAGGGAGTCGCATACGGGGTGAACCTTGATACAGGGAAACCTGGAGACATGTATAAAGCAGGTGTAATCGAACCTTACGTGGTTAAAAAACAGATAATTAAAGCTGCTAGTGAGGCTGCAATAATGATTCTGAGAATCGACGACGTCATCGCCGCGAAAACCGCTGAGAAACCGAGTGGCATGCCGGAGGGTGGGCCAGGAGCCGGTGGCGGACAGGGAATGGGCGGTGGAATGGGCGGCGGAATGGACATGATGTAATCTTATAAATTCTTTACTTCTTTTTTAAAATTTTAGCTAATTTATAAATTGAATTGAAACCGTTTTCTCCTAAAACCATTATTTTAACAGGTTTCATGTGCGAGAATAATATTAGAAAGTCTAAGCGCCGGTTACCCTGCTCGCCGAGTATGTTTTTAAAAGTTTCTTCCAGTAGATTCGACTCGTTAATCGAAAACTCTTTGAAATACAGGTTAATATACTGGTATTCACCGCTCTCCTCTAATCCTTTGAAGACTGTTTCACTGTAAGGAAGGCATAAGCCTACTTTAGTACTGGGTAGAAATTTTTTAACCGCGAGTAATATCCTACTCGTTAAGTCATCTCCGCCGAAAACAGGATAATTTAATCTCAGAGACTTTTCCGGATACTCCTTCAAAAGTTTTAGATAAACTACGTCGCTTGCATCCACTGGTTTATTTATCGAATATAAGAGGATTATTTCACCGTGTATATCCCATTCCCCAGCTTTAAGTATCTCGTTTAAAAAGCCGGTTGCTTGATTCATCTCTTTAATTATCTCTATTTTCTCCGCGCAATCGGTTAACATCTTAAAGGGTTGAAGAAGCCCTACACTGCTATTTATGTTTAAAGGGTGGTGGGCGATCTTGCTAAAATACTCTTCAGCGCGCATAACCGCCTCCATAATCGAGTAGCCTTGCGCTGTATAAGCGGTTATAGCTGCCGATAATATGCAACCTGAACCATGGATTTTCAACCAATCAAGCCTGTTTTTCCTGAAAATTTTAACATCTCCGCCTATATTCAATACGTCGAAGACCTCTCTTGAATCATTTAAATGGCCGCCTTTTATAAGAACAGCTTTAAACCCTTTTTTCAGCAGAATATAGGAGGCTTCTAAAACATCATCTATTTTTCGAATCTGATAATCTGAAAGCCTCTCCGCTTCTATAATATTAGGTGTTAGAAGACTCGCCTTCCGATATAAACCTGTTACAAGTTCTCTGATAGTATCTTCATCTGAGAAAACCGTGCCGTCGCTGGCTTTGAAAACAGGGTCAGCGATAACCGGTATATTATATTTTTCAACATATTCTTTAGTAAGCCTGGCTTGGCAGGGTGTGCTTATGACACCTGTTTTCGCAGCGTTAATCTTAAAGTTTTCGAAAACCGTTTTCATCTGAACGGCGAAGTCTTCGCAATCCACCACCCTGATTCTAACAACCTTACTTAACGTCTGGGAGGTTAAAGCTGTTATAATGTAGAAACCGTGAACTCCTAGAGAGTTGAATGTAATCAGATCAGCGGCGACGCCTGCGCCGCTAGTAGGATCTGAGCCGGCTATGCTAAGAGCTGTTTTCAATTTCACGCCTCGAAACTTTAAATTTTATAAAAAAGGGTGCCCAGAGAACCCCTAACTTCAGTTAGGGGATGAATGGGCAGAAACTTAAATATCCATGCGTGTTTAAAAAGTTTTAGGGATGTTCCCTTGATGTAAGCTAATCTATAACCGAGATCTGAACGCATGCATAAACATAGCCTATGCCTTAATGAGAGGCATGGGATGGCGGAGCTGTGAGCCCCGCGAACCAGCACGTGTAACTGAAGGCGTAAAGCCTCAGACGAACGCTGGAAGCTCCCGACTTTAGTCGAGGAGTAGCTCAC
>JAHQXC010000016.1 GCA_029856525.1 Candidatus Odinarchaeia archaeon | reverse complement strand
TAATAAAGAATGCAAGGGAAGCGATAATATCCGCGATCACAGCACCGTAGACGCCTAAAACAGGTATTAAAATAATATCGCATATAACATAGGTTAACCCCATAGTGAAAGACGCGTTTCTTATCCCTTTCCCCCACTCCTTCGCGTGCATAAACATAAGATAAGGTTGATATAGTCCTTTAAAGACCCCTCCTATAGTTAAAGGAATAGCGATATAGTATACTGGGGTGAAGGCTACTCCGAATAGAATATTTACTATCAACCCTCCTAACGCGTATACTATTACTATATAAAATATTAACCAGCCTAAGATATATAATATGATTTTGAAAGGGATTTTCTTCATTTTAACAAATTTTTTAAATAGTGAGATTGAAGCGGATGATGGGAGGGATATCATAGGGCTGATAATAGTGTTAGCTAGAGAGTAAAAACCAAGCGAGGTTGTGTTAACGTAATAGGGGATAAGTATATCACCGAGCTTGGCTGTAGACTGGTCGGCAACCTGACCTATGTATATGTGAAATCCATACTCTTTATTTTTCTCAAAAATTTTTTTTACAGTGGGTTGAATGTTTTTGAAAACAGGTTTAAACAGATATAATATTATTACTAAACTTGTTATGATTGAAAAAGTGTTCAATAATATGAAGTGGAGGGCTTGAATTGCTATAAATTGAATTAATGTTAAAGCCCCGACTATATAAATAACACCTGGAACAACGTAAAATAAAGCAAGCAGAGATATTTTATTAGTGCCACGCGCTAAATTTGGAATTAATAATTGAAACGGTAGAAGGGTTAATATAAAAGATAAGTATCTCATCAACCACCCTATATTTGTATTGAATATCTGATCAATGAAGAAGCTGAGCGTGAATATAGTGAACGAGTAGACTACGCCTATTAACAGGGCTATCAATATAGAAGACCCGATTATCTCCCGCTCTTCCTCTTTAGTTTCCGCCTGCGCTGCTAGCAGGCTAGCTGAGGTGAAGAAGCCGA
This sequence comes from Candidatus Odinarchaeia archaeon, assembly GCA_029856525.1. GTDB lineage: Archaea > Asgardarchaeota > Odinarchaeia > Odinarchaeales > Odinarchaeaceae > Odinarchaeum. The sequence continues at coordinate 20,233 of JAHQXC010000016.1, read as the reverse complement.
ATCTGAAAAATAATACGATGAAAGTTGTGAATGAGAAAAAGAATGTGAATAAACCGTAGCCTTCAGGGCCGAGTATTCGAGTATTAATTACGCCTGTAGCCACTCCTAAAACTAAAGCTATAATCTGAGATATATATAGGGTTGAGGTTTGAACACCTGTCTTGCTTAGCAGGTCTGTTTTAAGCTCGTTTATCAATGACTTAAAGTTTTGAAAGCTTAAGTTCACTGGCATCCCCTTTACCTAAAACTTTTACTTTAAACCCGTGGTTAACCCATAAATTATGGTCTAAACAGTTTCGAGTGTCAACTAAATTTTTATCCTTCATAAAGCAGGCGATTTTATCCGGTGGGATACTCTTGAAAACTGAATGATCGGTCAATAAAACAATGCAGCTGCTCCCGGTAACCGCTTCTTTTAAGTCTAAAATAGGATACTCGAATTCTTTAACATAAGGATCGTGTATTTTAATATTATAGCCTTCGTTTTCAGCGATTCTAATAAATTTTAAAGCTGGTGTTTCACGGGTGTCATCCACATCCCTTTTATAAGCGACGCCTAAAACTGTTAGCGTCTCTCCCGAGGGGACACCTATTTTTTTAACTAACTCCATTACATGCTTAGGCATAGAGTCGTTTATCTCTCTAGCGAGGCTTATCATTTTACTTTTAGACGAGTTTTCTATTAGAAACCATGGGTCGACTGCAAGGCAATGGCCGCCTACACCCGGACCAGGGGAGAGAATATTAACTCTAGGATGTCTGTTTGCAAGAGATATCGCCTCCCATATGTTTACACCTATATCTTCAGCTATTTGAGCGAATTCGTTAGCTAAAGCTATGTTAATATCGCGGAAGGTGTTCTCCATTAATTTAACCATCTCAGCTGTTTTAAGATCGGTGTAAAAGATTTTGCCTTTAACAAATGAAGAGTATAATCTTCCAGCTATCTCTTTCGAGTTATCGTTGTTAGCGCCTATTACACGATCATTATACACCATTTCATATAAGGTGTTACCTGGCATAGCTCGTTCAGGACAGTGGGCTATAAGCTTTTTATTATTTAAAATCGATGATACGATAAGCTCACAGGTTCCAGGTGGAACAGTACTTTCCACAACTACCAGGCTATCCTCTTTAACATATTTTTTAATGCTCTCACATGCTTTTCGAACATAAGATAGATCGGCTATTTTAGCCTCTTTATCTAACGGTGTGGGAACCGCTATCAAGAATACGTCGGCTTCTTCAGGCTGGTTTTTAAAACTCATATTATCTTTCACATTATTAAATAATTCATCTAAGCCTTTTTCTTTGAACGGTAGTCTACCAGCGTTCAACATGTTAATAATGTTAGTTTTAATATCAACGCCTACAACCTTATGGCCTGCACCGGCTATAAGGCATGCGGTTGGAAGACCTATATAGCCTAACCCTATAACGCAAACCTTCATATTCTACACCTTCAAACATTTTATAATATTGACTATTCTCTCACCCGCCTGACCGTCTCCGAAAGGATTCTCCCAGTCAGTGTTCTTTTTAAGCATATGATTTACACCCTCAATAATTTTATCAGGGTTGGTTCCGACTAAAAAATTGCTGCCAACTGTTAAAGTTTCAGGTCTTTCAGTAGAGTCGCGTAGTGTTACACATGGTATTTTTAAAATGCACGCTTCCTCCTGTACTCCACCTGAATCAGTTAACACAAGTCTTGAATTTATCAGCAGTTTCAGAAAATCAAGATATCCTAAAGGGGGTGTTAAAAAGATTTCATCAGGAATCTTTAAACCGAATTTTTCAATATTCTTCTGCGCGCGCGGGTGAATAGGATAGATGATTGGAATTGAAAAAAAGTCAGCGATAAGCTTTAAACCGTTTAAAATACCGTTAAATCTCTCTTTAAAATCGATGTTCTCCTCTCTATGTGCTGTAACTAAAAAATATTCTCTTCTTTTAAGGTTTAATCTACTTAAAATACTAGATTTTTTATCAGCGATACTAGAGTTCTCGTACACAGCGTCGACTATCGTATTACCTGTAAGAAAAATGTTTTCTTCTTTAATAGACTCTGATAAAAGATTTTTAACAGCTCGTTCCGTTGGAGCGAATAAATAATCTGATACGTGGTCTACTACAACTCTGTTAACCTCTTCAGGCGTATTCTTATCATAACATCTTAAACCAGCTTCGATATGAGCGATTTTTATTCGAAGCTTCACAGCGCTTAAAGCTCCGGCTAAAGCTGTGTTAGTGTCACCTAACACTAATACAAGACTAGGCTGCTCTTTTTTAAGAGTCTTCTCAACCTCTATAATCATTCTACCTGTTTCCTCAGCGTGGGAACCTGAGCCTACGTGAAGATTATAATCAGGTGTTTTTAATTCTAATTCGTCGAAGAATATTTTATCCATATTAGAAGAATAATGTTGACCGGTATGAATCACCTTGAATTCTAAAGAGGATTTCTCTAATCTCCGTAACACCGGTGAAATTTTTATTATTTCAGGCCTTGTCCCAATTATCACAGCTATCCTCATATTTTCATTGCACCGCATGTTTTTACTTCACTTTTAACATTTTTAACAGTAGAAGTTACTATTAAACTATTAGCCGTTAAAAAGAAATTAAATAATAAAAATTTTTCTTTAATAAAATAGTATCGCTGTGTAATTATTAGCGGTTTAACTAGACTTTATAAAAGGTTCGAAGCTTACTAAAAACTATTATGATTAAAATTTTAATTTAAACTATCTGGAACCGGCTAGCCTAAATTTACAATGCGGACAGGAAAAACTAATTAAAAATGGTGCCGCGATCGGGATTTGAACCCGAGTCTCCCAAGAGTTTAACTCTACTTGGGGGGTCTCCTCCAAGCAGCAGGTTCTCGGATCGAAAGCCCCAGATGCTTGGCCGAGCTACACCATCGCGGCAACTAGTGAATTAAAAATTATAATATAATAGTTTTAAAGCTTTTGCAGGAATGCGTTTAGGTTTACAGGTAGGTATAGCTGATTATAAGCTAATATATTCTCGTTCAAGTTTAAATATTATTTTTAGATTTACTTGAATTAAAATATTTTTAAATTTAGAAAGTTTAAACCAGTCTAATCTCTGATAATAGCCTATTTTAGAAGGGGAGTGAATGAGAAAACCTAAAAGTGTTCTAATGGTTTTAGATAATTATTATCCACCGGATATTCGAGTATCTAAAGAGGCTGGTGTTTTAATTAAAAACGGGGTTAACGTTTATTTAATCTGTTGGAAAGGGGGTAATAGTTTAGAGTGGGAGGTTTTAGACGGTTTAAATGTTTTAAGACGTATTAAAATTAAAGGTTTTAGAAAGATCTGGAGCATGTTAAACTATTATATTAATTTTGTAAGTCCATTGTGGCTTAAAGAATTAAATAGAGCGGTGGAAGAGTTTAACGTTGAGGTTATACATGTTCACGATCTGCCTTTAGTTAAAACATGTTTGAAGGTAGCTGAGAAGCACGGTATACCGGTTATAGCTGATCTTCACGAGAATTACCCTGAAGCGGTTAAAGACTGGTTGAGTACAGATAAAAGCTTTAAATCCAGGGTATTCAATTTTCTACTGCCTTTTAGAAGATGGAGAAATTATGAGAGAAGTGTTTTAAGAAGTGTTTCTCGTATTATTACGATAACGGAGGAGACCGCGGAGCATTATGTTAGAGACTGCGGGGTTCCTGCGGAAAAGATTACCATAGTAAGGAATACCGATCTCGTGGAAAACTTGTTGAATTCTAGATTGTATCCAGATATTATCGAGAAATATAAAGGTTTTTTCACAGTCAGTTATATAGGAGGTTTCGGGCCTCATAGAGGGATAGAAACAATTTTAAAAGCGGGGTCCCTGCTTGTAGAAAAAATACCGGAGTTGAAAATATTAATAGTCGGTGGCGGTGGACCTGCAGGCTATGATTCTACTCTAAAAAATTTGGTTAGGGAGTTGAACTTAGAGAGAAATGTAGAGTTTACAGGATGGGTGGAGTATAAGTTTATTCCTTCGTATATTCACATCAGCGATATCTGTTTAATACCTTATAAGTTAAGCGCGCACACTAATGACGCGCTGCCGCATAAGTTATTCCAGTATATGGCTTTCAGTAAACCGGTGGTAGCCACCAGGACTAGGACGTTTACAAGAATAATTGAAGGGCATAATTGCGGGCTCTTATTCCCTTCAGAGGATTATAAAGAGCTTGCAGAGTGTATTTTAAAACTTTATAAAGACAGGGGGTTAGCTTTTAAAATGGGTGAGAATGGTTTCAACGCTGTGAGAGAATATTATAATTGGCGGGATGACGAGAGGAGGCTACTAGATTTATACCATCAAATTTTTAGAGGATAGTATCCGCGCAGAGAATATTTTAGAACGCCGCTATTTTTCATGCTTTAGTGCAGGTTATTGTTTTTGTTTCAGTAACATACCAGCGGGTTAAATCCCTAAACTTCGGCCACCAGTTTAGGAAAGAGGTCATGTTATCTGTTTCTAAGATGAATACACCGTTGTAAGCTGACCCCCATGCATGCTCGTATTCGCCGACGATGCGTATATCGCTTGGAAGCTTCGCTTTAAACTCATCCCATTCTCTTTTAGCATCCTCCTTCTCCTGGTTTGATAAAGCCCTCACCTTATAGAACACCAGGAAAGCTAAAGTCATATTCACATCCCCGTTTCACTAAAATAATACAGTTAAAAAATGGTTACACTAAGATTTAAAAGCATTGTCCACAAACTAATAGGGTTGAATTTAACATGAGGGTTTAAGGAGACGCTTTATGAAGTCGAAGATCTACTGTGTCTTCGTGATTCAAAGAATCGACGGTGCTTGTTTATTCTCTAAAATTTACAGTCTACCCGGCAATGGAGAGAACACTAATACTAATGAATGCAGTGAAGAGGATAAATATAATATTTTAAGCGGTTTCATCTCCGCTGTTAGCACTATAGTCTCGAATGTTGCGGATGATTATATTAAACAGATGAAATTAGAGGGTGAAAGACACATAAAGATTATTATCGAAACAGGGGATAAGATAGCTATAGGGGTTGTAGCTGATAAATCTGAGTCTGATAGAAAACTTCACGGTTTAGCTAAAAACCTTGTTAAACAGTTTAACTACTTATACGGGGAGAAGCTTAAAACATGGAACGGTAACCTATCCACGTTTAAAATATTTGATAAAGTCGTTGACACGGAGATAGGTAACACTGAAAGAGATTTCACAGAATACTTATAGTTAATTATTTATATCAGGTTTAGAATCAAAAAATATTAGGTAAAGCGGGGGTTCCCGAGCCAGGTCTAAGGGGCAGGATCCGAGTAAATTTTTACTAGGAGGCTAAACTTAGGACCCTTAAGACCCGGGAGGAGATCCTGTGCAAGGCATATAAGCCTGCAGAGTGTAGAGATTAACAGTTCTGTTAATCCAGTAAAGCTTCATGGGTTCAAATCCCATCCCCCGCACCAATCTTTCAGCTATACGATAAATATTAAAATAAAAACTTCATTATTTTTTAAGACGCTAATATTATATTATCTCAGAGTTGAGTTGAGCTACTTGAAGATACTTCACTTAAGCCACACAGGGTTAGAATATGATAGCCGTATTCAGAAGGCTATGAATACTTGTGTTAAAAACGGGTTAGAATGCAGCTTCTACGATTTAGGCTACTCTAATAATTTTAATAATTTAGTGATATCAGGGCATCTACCATACTTCTGGGGTAAAATAAGGGATAAAGTCGGTGGAGTGTTGAAACGTATTAAACCTGATATCATCCACGCCCATGATATTTACGCAGCGGAAATATGCCGAGAGCTGGAGGCTTCTTTCATCTTCGACTCTCATGAAAATTGGTTAGAGCCGCCTAAACACCCTTATAGAAACCCTCTGCTAAGATATATTAAACATAAAGGGTTAGATAAATTTTCAGAGTGGTGTAAGGAGATTATAACTGAAACACCTACGTTAACCGTTAACGAGACTATTCTCGAATTATATAAAAAATACGCGAAACATGTTTATTTACTGCCTAATTATATTACTTTAGAGGAGTCGAAGAATATTGATTTCAAACCTAAGAGCCGGGAGGTCGCATACGTTTACATCGGTAACGATTACCCTAACCGCGCTTACTTTCGGAATATAGATCGCTTAGTGAAATTATTCTTAACAGGTAAATATGGTAGGCTCACTTTAATTACGAATAAGAAGCTTAAACTCAACGAGTATGTTAGTGTTCAAAGATTTATGAGCCATAAAGAGCTTTTAAATTATCTTACCCAGTTTACTGTAGGATTATTATATTATGAGCCGTGCCGTGACCACCATTATTTTCTGGCTAATAAGTTTAGTGAATACGCTCACGCCGGGCTTTGTATATTATACGTTAAGAGTTTAACTAACGTTTCTAGAATATTAGGAGACTTAGGGATAGGTGTTGAAGCGGAGGATTTAGAGAGAACCTTAAAAGATCTCAAAGATAAAGGCGAGTATCTGAAGGAGAAAGGTGAGGAGACTAGGAGATTCGCTGTGAAAAATCTAATCTGGGAGCTATACGAAGACAATATTCTAAAAGCGTATAAACAGGTTTAATATACTTCAAGTATTATATAAATAGTTTTCAAGGATTCTCAGAATCTTCTTAGAAGCCCCTGCTTGAAAAATCTTCTTCTTTTCAGAGACTGGTTTAAAACTTCTAGCGCTCTCTAATATCAGATTTTTATCAGCGCCTACTAGAATATTCCAGCCGGCTTGAACTGTTTCAACCCATTCAGTTCTCTCTCTCAAAGTAACGCAGGGCACGTTTAAAAGATAAGCTTCTTTCTGAACTCCGCCTGAATCCGTTAATATTTTCTCCGCGTTTTTTTCAAGTATAAGCATGTCGAAGTAGCCTAATGGGGGTGTCATTAAGATTTTTTCAGATAATTTAGCGAATAAACCGTTTTCTTCAAGAATTCTCCTAGTACGCGGATGGCAGACGAAAACTAAATTCGGTATTCTTTCGAAAGCCTCTAGAATTGCTTTTAACCGTTCAAGTGTATCAGTGTTTTCAGCTCGGTGTAAGGTGGCTAAAATATAAGTTTTAGGTTTTAAACATAACTCGTCTAGTATACTTGATTTTCTCTCAGCTATCTTCAAGTTTTCTTTAATACTGTCAACCATCACATCCCCTACTCTGAATACGTTTCGCGTTATCCCCTCTTTTTTCAAGTTTAAAACAGCTAGACGAGTAGGGCAGAATAGTATATCAGAACTGTGATCTGTTAAAACACGGTTGATTTCTTCAGGCATCCTTCGATCGAAGCATCTTAACCCTGCTTCCACATGCGCTGTTCTAATACCTAGCTTACATGAAGCTAGAGCCCCTCCTAAAGTTGAATTAGTATCACCGTATACTATAACCAGCTCCGGTTTTTCTTTAATTAAAACCTCCTCGGTTTTCTTTAATATTTCTCCAACCTGGTAGCCGTGGGTTCCTGAACCGACGCCGAGATGATAATCAGGGTCAGGTATTTTTAATTCATCGAAGAATATTCGATCCATTTCATAGTCGTAGTGTTGACCTGTATGAATGATTAATTGAGTGAATCTCATTTTAAGCGTTTTAAATAAAGGGGCTAGTTTTATAAAATTAGGCCGCGCGCCGACGACCGAGGCTATCTTCATAGTAATCCTTCTATAGTTTTTGACAGGGATTTATTTTTACCTCTAAATTGAAGCTGTCGAATACTATATCCGCTGACTCTGGTTGCAGGTGATTTAATCCAAGGTTTTCAATCTCTTTTTTCGAGAGAAGTTCATCGAACACGTAAACGTTAAATCCTTTCTCTTTAAGTATTTCAGCGATCTTCATATTCCTACTGTAATGAGTGCTTTTAACACCTTTCCTGTATGTTATACCTTTCACGCAGATTTTAATCTGGTTTAAAGGTTTATCTATTTTAAGACAGGTTTCTAAAATAACGTTAACCCAGTAGTACACCATTTCATCGTTTATCTCTCTAGCGGTTTTTAAAAGGCGCGTGTAATCGTAGAAGCCTCTCACCTCAGCTTCTTTTATTAAAAACCACGGGTAGTAAGGGATACAATGGCCGCCTACCCCTGTAGATGGAAGGTGAATATTACAGTAAGCGTGGTTAGCGTATTCTCTGGCTTCATTGAAATCCACTTGGAGAATTGAAGCTATTTTGAAAAGTTCATTAGCTAAAGCTATGTTAACATCTCTATAACAGCCTTCAATTATTTTTATGAACTCGGCGACTCTAGCGGAGGAAACGAGTTTAATATTTGGTATGAATTGTTTATAAACATCGTATGCTTTCAACCCGCTCTCCTTGTCAACTCCCCCTATTACCTTTGGAAAATCTTTGAGGCGTGATATACTGTAACCGGTCATTATTCTTTCAGGGGAGTGAGCTAAATAGAATTCTCCTAATTTTAGACCGCTCTCCTCCTCCAGCCATCTCTTAATTAATGTTTCAGTGGTGTACGGTGGAATAGTGGTTTCAACGACTACGATGTCACCTTTCTTTAATATTCTTCCAATATTTTTAACCGCGTTGTTTAAATAATTATAGTCGGGTAGATGGTTTTTATCTATGAATAATGGGACGATTATTATGTACACGGGGCAGTCAGCTGCATCCCTATAACTGGTTGACGCTTTCAACCTCCAGCCACCGTATTCTTTGATAAGCTCCTGTAAACCAGGTTCATCTGGCAGAGGGTTAACACCGTTGTTTATTAAATCACATTTTTTAGAGTCTAAGTCAACTCCGATAACATTTATATTATTAGACGCGATCACCGCGGCTAATGGGAGACCGGCTGCACCTAAACCTACCACAGCTATACTATTCTTCAATGTAATAAACCCCCTGGTGAAGTTATTCCCAGTTAAATATTTTTTATTTCAACTCTCCTATTGCAATGTGAGCATATATACACTGTTTTATCTGTTGTTTTCTCGAGTATCTTAACTAGTTTCCGGCCGCAGTAGCATACGTATCCTTTAAGTCTAGCAGGGTTTCCGTAAGCTAACCCGAAGTCTGGTATATTTCTCGACACCACGCTTCCCGCCCCTATAAGCGCGTACTCTCCAACAGTTATACCGCAAATAATTGTGGAGTTGGCGCCTATGCTAGCGCCTTTTTTAATAAGCGTCTTTGTGATTCTGCTCTCATCCCATATATAGGAGCGGGGGAACAGGTCGTTTGTGAACGTGACCGACGGTCCGATGAAGACGTCGTCTTCGATTACAACGCCTTTATAAACTGAGACGAAGTTTTGGATTTTAACTCCATCCCCTATCTTCACACCTGCGTCGATGTAGACTGATTTCCCTATCACACAGTTTCTGCCGATCTCAGCTCCCTCACGGATGTGAGCGAAATGCCATATTTTTGTTCCATCACCTATTTTATCGCTTTCAACCACGGCGGTTGGATGCTTGAAGCTTATTTTTTATCACCTCAACGATTTTCAGGTTAAGTAACGCTTGCTCGAGGGTTACAGGGAACGGTTTATTCGTTTTCACGGAGATAATAAACTGTTTCAGCTCTTCTTTTAAAGGCTCGATTTTATTAATTAAAACTTTCTCTATAACATTCTCCTGAACGTATTTATCGTCTTCCACAGAGTATTTAGAGGGCTTCTTATATACGTAAACCTCTTGATCCATGAAGTTGCCTTCTATAGAGAAACCGTCGCCTTCAATATATATGGTTCTAATTTTTCTAGGTGAAAGACGGCTTGCTGATAGGAATACTATGTTTTCACCGAAGAGAGCTATCGCTGTACAGAAATTATAGTCTCCGAATGAATGGATTTCATACTCTGTTCTCCCTTTAAAGAAGATATTCCAAACTATGTCGACGTCATGGATCATCAGATCATCTATAACAGAGGATGTCGTCACCCTAGCGGAAGCGGGGTTATGTCTTTTAATCTCAATGTATCTAGGGTTATCTAAAAGTTTACTCGCCTCTCTAATAATAGGGTTAAATCTCTCTATGTGGCCTACCCCTAAGATAAGACCGCTTTTATTGAGAATTTTTAAAAGCTCCTCTCCTTCTTTCAAATTAGCGACCACCGGTTTCTCCACTAATATATTTACACCTTGCTCTAAACACATTTTAGCGACTTCGAAATGCTTCTCAGTTGGAACGCAGACGCTGGCCGCATCCACTTTTTTAAGCAACTCCGGCAGAGACTCGCAGCTTATGCATTCTTCGAATTTACCTGCTAATTGAGCGAGTCTAACAGGGTCTGAATCATAATAATATACGCGGTCAACCCATCTTAACTCAGAGTAAACTCTGAGGTGATTACGACCCATGTTGCCGATACCTATCACGCCAATATTCATTTTAACACCACTCGTTCACTGTTTCAACTATATATTTTAACTCGTCTTCTGATAAAAGCGGGTGTACAGGTATGCTGACCACTTCCCCGGCTACCCTAGTGGAGACTGGGCATAACTCTCTGGGATAATTCAGCTTCTGATATAAAGGTTGCAGATGAATGGGTGTAGGGTAATGGATAGCTGTCCCCACGCCTTTCAAGTTAAGATAGTTAATAAATCGATCTCTCTCCTCAACTCTTAAAACATATTGGTGATATACGTGAACTGTGTTCGCGCGTCTAACAGGTTTAACCGTCTTAGAGTTAACTATATGCTTATTATAATACTCAGCGTTTTGAATACGCTTCAAGTTTAAAGAGTCGAGTTTCTTTAATTGAGCTACTCCTAAAGCTCCTTGAATATCAGTCATCCTCAGATTATAACCTAAAACACCGTGAACATATTTCTCTAGTTGACCGTGGTTTACTAACAGTCTCAGCCTCTCCATGATATTTTTATCATTAGTTGTGATCATTCCACCTTCACCTGTAGTCATATTCTTTGTAGCATAGAAAGAGAAGCAGCCTAATCCCACAGACCCTGTTTTAAACGAGTCATATACAGCACCATGCGCTTGAGCGCAATCCTCTATTAGAAATAGGTTATGGTCTTCGCAAACCTCTTTTAACGCTTTTAAATCGCATGGTTGACCGAACAGGTGAACGCAGATAACAGCTTTAGTCTTACTGGTTATTTTCTCTAATACGTCGCTTACACTTATAGTGTAAAAATTCTCTTCTATATCCGCGAACACAGGTTTAGCGTTCTGGAATAGTATTGAATTAGCTGTGGAGATGAATGTGAAATCTGGGACTATCACCTCATCGCCTTCGCGGATTTTCAAAGCTTTAAGAGCGAGGTCTAACGCGGCTGTACCGTTAACGGTCGCCACCGCGTACTTCACACCTATGTAATCGGCGAAATCGTCTTCAAATTGTTTAACCCATTTACCTTGAGCTAGAAACCCTGATTTTAAAACGTCGAGTACAGTTCTAATCTCCTCATCTTGGATAACCGGTTTAGCGATCGGTATCATAACAGGTTACCTTTCAGTATTTAATGAAAAATTGCCTAAGATACTTAAATAATTAGCGTTAACCGTCAGATAAGATTTAATTCTCTGATACCGTTATTTCTTATTAGAATGAAAAGGAGAGAAGTGAATGTTCACCCATTACGAGAGTGTGGTGAAAAATATAAAGCCGGCTAAATATCTTACCTGTAAAAGAATCCGGGAGCCTACCGCCACGCCTATAGGATTCGATGACGCGATGAGAGTGCATGAGAGATTAGCTGCTAAATTCGCTGAATTCTATGAGAAAGCCGCGCTGAATCCCTGTGAAAGCGAAAAGGAGGGTTTCGACGGGTTAAACTATCTTGAAGTTAAAAAGATTATAGTCGAGCGGGTACTTGAGAAATGCATTCTCTGCGAGCGGAGATGCCAGGCTAACAGGCTGAGCGGCGCCACAGGGTTTTGCGGTGTTAATAAAACAGCTAGAGTCTCATCTTATTTTCTACACATGGGGGAGGAAAGCCAGCTTATACCATCCGGGACTGTTTTCTTCAGCGGGTGTACTTTTAGATGCGCGTATAACACGCGCCTTTAGACGCGTGTACGCAATGCCAGAACTATGATATATCTTTTAAACCTAGATCAGGGTATCCTGTAAGTGAAACCCAGCTAGCTTATATTATATCTGATTTATACAGTTCAGGTGCGAGGAATATCAACTGGGTTGGAGGTGAGCCTACACCTAACTTGTATACTATACTCGGAGCGTTAATTTTAAGCGATATCAATATAGCTCAGATATGGAATAGTAATTTCTATCATTCAACTGAGACGATGCGTATTCTACTAGATGTGATTGATTTATGGCTGCCGGATTTTAAATACGGTTCAGATGAATGCGCTAAAAGGCTTTCAAACGTTGATAATTATTTAAAAATAGTTACAGAGAATATTAAAAAAGCTTATCTTAACTCAGTTGAAGGCTTCTCATCTATCATCATCAGGCATCTAGTATTACCTAACCATTACGAGTGTTGTTCGAAGCCTATCTTAGAGTGGATAGCTAAGGAGACGCCTAAAGCCCCTGTTAACATAATGGCTCAATACAGGCCCTATTATCTTGCTATAAGCGACAGCCGGTACTCTGATGTATCTAGACGCGTTTACATTGAAGAAGTTAGTAGAGTGAGAAGACTGGCTGATGAGCTTGGAGTGGAGTGGAGGAGTGTCACATACTAGAGGCGGTTACTCGAGCATCTCACCTATAAGGTAACCTGGTTTATAGTCTACTACTCTGATAAGATGTTTTTCACCTATCTTAACACTCGATGTTTTTAAAAAAATCGGTTTATAAGCATAGTTTCTAGCGATGTAACCGTTTCTAGGCGCCTCCTCTACGACAGTCACCTCACCAGTCCAGTTAAGCCATTTAGAGTTTCTCTCCAAGGAGACGCTGTGAACAAGCTCTGTTAGAATTCTACTCCGCTTTTTTATAATAGAGCCTTTGAGTTTACCTGGAAGATTAATAGAGTAGGCTCCCGGTCTATCCCCGTATCTTGAAATATTAACTATATCAGGTTGAACTACCTCAACGAGTTTAAGAGAGTTTTCAAACTGTCTCTCACTTTCACCCGGGAAGCCGACTATTATATCTGTTGAAACCGTTATATTCGAGTGTTTTTCTCTGAATTTGTCTATTATCTCCTTGAAAACCTCCACTGTATACCCTCTATTCATTTTTTCAAGTATCTCGTTGTCACCTGACTGGACTGGTATATGAATGAACTTGTATATTTTATCTCCGCTGAAAGCTTCTACTAGAGAGGGGAGAATTCTATAAGCGTTTTTAGGGTTCATCATCCCCACTCTAACTTTAAAGTCTCCCGGTATCATGTTAACGGCGGTTATCAACTGGCTTAAATCAGTGTTAATATCGAAGCCGTAGGCTGCTGTATCCTGAGCTGTTAGCCAAAGCTCCACGCAGCCTTTGCTAACGAGATTAGAAGCATATTCTATTACCTGGTTTAAAGAATAGCTTCTCAACCTACCTCGAGCGAGTCTCACACAGCAATAAGAACACTCGCTTAAACAACCGTATGCGATTGGAATAATCCCTATTTTTCTTTTAACTTGGAAGCCTCTGAATAAGGGTGGTTGAATATTATCATCGACTATTAATCCTTTAACGCCTTTCGAAACAAGCTCTATTACTTCACTTATACGCGGATAAGCTGATGGGGTTATTATCAGGTTAAAAGATGGAATCGCTTTTTTAACAGCATCCAAGTTTATTTTAGGAAGACACCCGGCTATAATCTTAGCTTTACCTAGTTTATCTATTCTCCTAAGATAGTTTAACACTTTACGCTCAGTTGGCTCTTTAACAGCGCACGTGTTAACTATTATTATATCAGCTTCCTCGAAATTTGAAATCGTGAAACCTTTCTTCAGCAGTTCACCTGCTAAAAACTCTGTGTCTGATAAGTTTAAGGAACAGCCGAATGTTTCTATATAAATTTTACCGTAAGCCAAGGCGACCACTCAAAGCATATTATTTATTTACAAGCTGAACGGTTAATAGAATGTTTCAGTTAAATATAAATTCTAATTATTATTAGGATACCTTGACCGGTGGTTTAATGATTATAGCTGTTATACCCGCTTATAATGAAGCTGCATTTATTAAAAGAGTTGTCGAGGAGACCGGTAGATACGTGGATAAAGTGATCGTCGTAGACGATGGCAGCATAGATGAAACAGCTGAGATAGTTAAAGAAACTAATGCGATACTGGTTAAACATAAGGTGAATATGGGTAAAGGGGAGGCGTTGAAAACAGGTTTTAAAGTCGCGTTGAAGAAAGGCGCGGATATCGTTGTAACCTTAGACGGAGACTACCAGCATAAACCGGTTGAGATAAAAAGACTTATATCATATTTGAATAAAACAGGCGCTGATATCGTGGTTGGATCAAGATTTTTAACAAGAGAGAATATTCAAGCGATGCCGGCTCAGAGAATACTCAGCAATATGATTACATCAGCTATCTTAAAGTTTTTTTTCAGAGTACCTGTAACGGACAGTCAATCAGGGTTCAGAGCTTTTAGAGCCCCTGTTCTAAAAGTTCTTGAAACAAAGGATAGGAGGTTCGCAGCTGAAACAGAGATACTTATAGACGCCAGACAGAAGGGTTTTATTATCAAGGAGGCGCCTATATCTATTAAATACGGAGAGGAGAAGTCTAAGATTAATCCGCTGCTAGATACTTTCAGATGGTTGAGAACCGTATTTATTAAAAGAGTTAAATCGCTATTTAGAGATAGGAGGAAGAACTGGAGGTATATTATACGACAGGGTTTGAGAAGTTCTTCGAGAAGTTAAGAGACTCCCTTGATAAGCAGACGGGTTTCGAAAAATGGCCTAATTTTACACCAGAGTATAATGAAGACGAGTACTTCTGGTCTACTATAGGCAGTTTAGGAGAAGTTTTAATACTTCACTGTTGCAGCTGCGACGGGCCCTCAGATCCGCGACATAGAATATGCGATGAATGCATTGAGAAGAGAAAGCTTGTGGCAGCTGAAGATTACAAGAAGAGAACAGGAAGCCAGCCTCCATGGAAAACCATAATATTATGTAGAATATATGCTGAAGAGTAAGAGGTATAAGAAGTGCATCAGTTAAACGAGTCTACTAGAAGATATTTTGAAAAACTTGAAGAAGAGTTCGCTAAAATATATGAAATCGCCCGTCAAGCTAGAAGCCTAGGATTCGATCCCGCTCTGGAACCTGAGATAACCCCTGCTAAAGATGTCGCCGCTAGAGTTGAAGGGCTTATCGGACCTAAAGGTGTAGCTGAGCGTATAAGAGTTTTATCGAATACCATGAGCAGAGAGCAGGTTGCTTTTAAAATAGCTGAGGAGATCGCAACCGGGAAACTCGGGGTTTTCGAAGAAGAAGAGGCTGCTGAACTAGCTATACGCGCGGCTCTAGCTATACTAACAGAGGGGATAACAGCGGGGCCGATAGAGGGTATAGCCGACGTGAAAATAAAAAATAATTTCGACGGGTCAAGGTATCTAGCGATTTATTTCGCTGGACCTATTAGAGCAGCCGGTGGAACTGAAGCGGCTCAAACCGTTGTAGTAGGGGATTTCGTTCGTAAAATACTCGGCTTAGACCGTTATAAACCTACAGAAGAGGAGATTGAGAGATTCGTTGAAGAGATCGACTTATATGATAAGATAATGAATCTCCAATATCCTAGCACAACTGAAGAGAGGAGGGAGGCTCTTAGAAATATACCGGTTGAAATTACAGGTGAGCCGACTGAGAAAGAGGAGGTCACAGGTTACAGGGATCTGCCTAGAATTGAAACAAACCGGGTTAGAGGGGGCGCGGTTCTCGTTTTAAACGATGGAGTTCTCTCTAAGGCGCCTAAACTAGCTAAAATAGTTCAAAGCATTGGAATAGAGGGATGGGATTGGCTTAAAAATATTAAAAAAACAGCGGCGTCTGAGAGTAAAACAGAGACCGCTACATGTGAAATCCAGCCTAGTAGCAAGTATATTTCAGATGTGATCGCCGGCCGCCCTGTGTTCGCGCATCCGTCTGCGGTAGGCGGCTTTAGACTAAGATACGGGAGGTCACGTAACACCGGGTTTGCTGCTGTCGGCGTGAACCCTGCTACAATGTATATCTTAGACGGCTTCCTCGCCCCTGGAACACATATAAGAATGGAGCGGCCTGGTAAAGGAGCGGTGGTTCTCCCCGTGGATACCATAGACGGGCCTATAGTTTTATTAAAAGACGGCTCGGTGATCCGTGTTAACACAGTTGAGGACGCTTTAAAACACGCTAAAAATGTTAAAAAAATTCTTTTCCTAGGTGATCTTCTAGTCGGTTACGGTGAATTCTTAGAAAACAATCATCCTTTAATTAAATCAGGATATGTGCCGGAGTGGTGGGTTCAAGACTTAAAAAAGAGTGTTGAAGTAAACTTCGCAGGAGATTATAATGAAGCTGCTAAGAGAGTCGGGTTAACCGTGAACCGCCTCATCGAGCTAGCGAGCAGCCCGTTCACAGCTAAACCGACGCCTATAGAAGCTGTCGCCTTAAGTAAAAATCTTAGAATACCGTTACACCCAGATTACACATATCACTGGCATGATATCGAGGTTGAAGCTGTTTTAAAACTACGTGAAGCCTTAATTGAAGCATACAACTCTTTTAAAAACATAGCAAGGCTGAGTGTTAACCCTGCTGTTAAAGAGATCTTAGAGCGGATATGTCTACCTCATAGATTTGAAGACGGTAAAATAATTATCGAAGAGCATACGCTACCGCTTCTAGAATCTCTAGGAGTATTAGATTCGAATAATTTAAATCTTAAAGACGTTGAGGAAAAAGCATGTAACGGTCTTGAAGCTGTAAATATGATATCAAAAATTAAGATTATGGCTAAGGCCCCTCACTATATAGGCGCTCGAATGGGGCGGCCTGAAAAAGCTAAAATGCGCGCTATGGCCCCCCCTGTCAACTCATTGTTTCCAATAGGGTTAGAAGGTGGAAGTAAGAGAAGCGTTTTAAAAGCTTGTGAAAACGGGTTTATTGAAGTAGAGGTCGCCAATCTTCAATGCCCTAAATGCGGTAGAAGAACTCTGAGAATGATATGTGAAAACTGCGGTTGTAAAACTGTGATTGTAAATGTTTGCTCCAGCTGCGGTACTTCCTCGAGTAAAAACATCTGCCCGAACTGTAAGAAGGAGATGAAGCCCTACGAGAAAAGAAAACTGGATATCCGCTCAATATATCAGAGCGCGGTCTCAAAGCTTGAAGTTAACGGTAACGTGGATGTTAAATGCGTAGTAGGGATGACGAGCGATTTAAAAATACCTGAACAGTTAGAGAAAGGGATTTTAAGAGCTAAACACGGTCTCAGCGTATACAAGGATGGGACTATAAGATTCGATGCAACTAACACTCCTCTAACACATTTCAAGCCGTCTGAGGTTAAAACCCCGGTGTCAAAGTTGATAGAGTTAGGTTACACTCACGATTATGAAGGGAAACCTCTTGTAAACGAGGATCAAATCCTCGAGTTAAAAGTTCAGGACGTAGTTATACCTGAAGCCGCTGCTGAATGCCTTATTAAAACAGCGAGGTTTATAGATGAACTGCTGGAGAAAAATTACGGTTTAAAACCATACTATAATATTAAAGACTCCGCTGATCTTATAGGACATTTAATCATAGGATTAGCACCGCATACTTCAGCCGGTATTCTAGGGAGGATAATAGGGGTAACTAAAACGAGTACAGGATACGCTCATCCCTTCTGGCATGCGGCTAAGAGAAGAAACTGTGATTCAGATGAGGATTCTATTATTTTAGGGTTAGACGCTCTCCTAAACTTCAGTAAAAGCTTTCTACCAGGTAAAAGAGGGGGGATGATGGATGCGCCTCTAGTTTTAACAACAAGGCTTAACCCTTATGAAGTAGATGATGAAGTTTGGAACATGGATATAGGAGCAGGTTACCCGCTGGAATTCTACGAGGAGACTTTAAAGTTAACCGACCCTAAGAAGATTGTGAAAACGATACCTATAGTTGAACATCGCCTTGGAAAAGAAGATGTCTTCGAAGGTTTCAAGTTCACCCATAACACTTCTAATATTAATATTGGACCATCCGAGACAGCTTATAAAAAGCTGGGGACAATGTTTGAAAAAGTTGAAGCCCAGCTCGGTATGGCTGAGAGAATACGCGCTGTTAACGTTTCAGATGTTGCTTTAAGAGTTTTACTCTCACATTTCCTCCCTGATATTATAGGTAACCTCGGAGCGTTCACTAAACAACAGTTTAGATGCCAGCGTTGTAATAGGAAATATCGGCGTATCCCGTTAAACGGTGTATGTTATAATCCAGGATGCGGGGGGAAGATTCTCCCAACTGTTTATAAAGGTGGAATTGAAAAATACGTTGAAGTGGCTGAGAGAATAATTGAAAAATATAAGCTCCCTGAATACTTAGCTGAAAGGCTTGAAATAGTTAAAATGAATATTAAATCACTTTTCGAGAGCGATAAAGTTAAGCAGTCGCAGCTCAGCCAGTTTTTCTAGTTAACAGGCATCTTAATAGGTCAACATCTCTTATTAAACCGGTGAGCTCGCCTTCAGCGTTTAACACAGGCATTTGATCTATGTCATTCTCTTTCATTTTATTAGCGCAGTCTGAGATCGACGTGTACTCGTTAACGGTGATAACGTTTCTAACCATAATCTCTGAGATAGGTGTGTCCGGTAAGTGTAGAATCCTCCTCGTTATATAGAGGATGCTAGCTGACTCCCAATCCCAGTCCGCTCCCTCGCCTGTAGAGTGCAGGTTTGAAGTGCTAGCCTCAACTTTAACCTCGCTCTTCGAGACTATGTCACTGTCTGTTATAATCCCCGCCAGTTGACCTGTATTATCTAAAACTAGCAGCGAGCTGGTTCTAGCTAACCTGAGTATTATATAAGCTACGTTGATAGGCGTCTGCTCCCATACAGCTGTGATATTTCTTAGAACATAAGGTTTTATGCTCTCTGTTATCTCGAGATGAGTTAACCCCTTCCACACCACGTCAGCTATAGTTACAAGACCCTTCATCTCTTCGCCTTCAACAACCGGTAGATATGAGATATTCTTCTCAAGCATTATTCTCGCTATCTCTTGAATTGTAGCTGTTTCAGGGACTGTCACAGGGTTCCTAGACATTATTAAGGCGAGCTGGGTTTCAGAGGGTTTAAGCATCATATCGTTTCTTGTAACTATTCCGAGAACCTTTCTAGTACCTTTTTTAAGAACAGGGAGACCGGAAACACCGTATTTTTTGAATAATTCTAGAACCTCCTGTCTTGTTCCAGGTACTTCAGCGTATTTGAAATCCACGGTCATAATATCCTTAGCTATCAAGTTAATCCCTTCCATATTTAGAATAGGCGATCTCACAGGAAACGTAGGCTACAGGTACCCTATTTAATAGAGGAGTATCCTAAAATTCAACAATCATTCGGATACCCTCTAATTATAATGTTTAAATATGCTATTAAATATATCTATGCTCCTTTACTTTCTCAGTTGAATATATTCGTATGCGCTTCTACCGGAGTCGAAGCAGTAATGAAGTTTTTGAAAGTCTCTTCTCAATTCCGAGACTTCTTGAGCTACTTTCTCAGGTGGTTTTCTATCTATAACTACTTTTTTAATAAGCTCAGCTATCGCTTTCATCTCAGACTCTCTCATACCAAGTCTGGTTACCTCGCTTACACCGAGTCTTATTCCACCAGGCCTCATATAATCCCGGCCGTTTCTAATATCCCATGGAAGCAGATTCCTATTAACTATAATGTTAGCTCTCTCAAGCAACTGCTCCACTTGCATTCCATCCCCTAGATTAGATATATCTACTAGTATAGTGTGTGATTCAGTGAAGCCTTTATGCTCGGCGACGACTTTGAAGCCTAGATCGTAAAGTGAGGCGGCTAGTTGCTTAGCGTTTTTAATTATTTGAGCAGCGTACTCTTCTCCGAATTTTAACATCTCCGCTAAAGCTACACCGAGCGCTGCGACATTGTGAAGGTGATGGTTGCTGGTAGCGCCTGGGAAAACTGCTTTCTTAATATATTCAGCGTATTTATTCCATGATAAAACCACGCCGTGCTGCGGTCCGGGGAGAGTTTTATGCGAGCTGAATGTCATTGAATCAGCTCCCTCTCTTAAAGGATCCTGAAACTTTTTACCGGC
>JAHQXC010000015.1 GCA_029856525.1 Candidatus Odinarchaeia archaeon | reverse complement strand
GCTACGTGAGCGGCATCATAGTTGACGAAAGCCCCGTACTCTTCAGCTATAGATTTAATTTCTTTAACAGGATGAGGGAATAAAAAGACGCTTGCACCTAACTGGTATAATGAGATGTGATCTCCTTTCTCTTCAAGCTCTCTTATTCTCTTAACAGTAGCATCTACGTCGATACACATCTCTTTTTCATCGAAAACAAAGTTTTGAACCTTCAAACCGTGAACTTTACCAGCTGTCCCCCACATCTTCTCTTTACCTGAGCTTATATGACCGCCGTCTGGTATAGATAAAGCCATTATACGATCACCAGGGTTGGTGAAAGCGGTATACACTACAAGATTAGCGACAACCCCTGAGATAGGTCTCACATCAGCGAATTCAGCGTTGTAAAGCTGCCTTGCAAGTTTAGCGGTGATCAATTCAACTTGATCTATATACTTGCAGCCTGCGTAAACACGCTCCCCAGGCCAGCCTTCAGCGTATCTGTCACCGAAATCGCTTATCATAGCTTCTTTAACAGCGATTGAAGCCACGTTTTCACTAGCTATTAGATTAATAGTATTAGCCATCCAGTTATGGTGTTGTCTGATTAAATCAAAAATAGCTTCATAATCCTGTTCGAAAGACATTCAACCACCATCCTGACAATTCAATTTTTATAACGCTACACTTATAAATCTATTACTAGATTAATAGTTTAAAGGTGGTCTATGTGTCTAAGACTAGGAAGAGGCGGGAAGAGGCTCAGATGCCTATAGCCGGCGCGGGTTTAATTAGATTCTTTCAAGATGAATCTACAGGTATAAAAGTTGGGCCTAAAGCGGTTATAGTCGGCTCTATTCTTATAATGTTAACGGTTTTATTCCTATACTTAATGTTCCCGTTAACTTAATTTTAAAACCGCTTTCTAGTTTAAAATTAGAAATCAAGCAGTTTTCTCTGACCCACCTCGGAGATAGGCTGCGCTTCCACATTTAGCTTCGACTCTATCGCTTTAGCTAAATCATGAGCGAAACCATGACAGGTATAAACTTTTTTAGGAGCACAAGCTTCGACGAAGCTTAAAAGCTGGTAGTAGTCAGCGTGACTGCTTAAAGGAAAAGCTGCTGAGCAGTATTTAGGTTTAAACTTAAGCGCCCAGCCTGAAGCGAACGCTAATTCAAAGCTCCTTCTATCAAATAAGAGCCCGCTATTTTTAAAAGATGATAGTATTAGAATACAGAATTTTTCTTTTAGAAGGCTTTGAGCCTCCTCTCGGTGTTGACTTATAAAATTAAGTTTAACACCATTCTTATTATATACTTCGCTTATAAACGCTATCTCTGAATCAACTATAACAGGGATGTGAAGGTAGCTGTTCATTAATTTAATAAGCTCCTGGCTTTTACCTAGAGCGTAAGCTTTGAAAACAGGGATCCTCCCCTCGCCTAGTGTTTTAACACACCATTCAATTATCTCAGCGTAAACCTCCTCTCTAGGAGGTAGAGAATACTCCGGTCTACCGTAAGTTGACTCTAATATAAGAATATCAGCTTCTAAGCTTTCAGCCGGCGGGGTTGTTAAAGATTTAACGCAGTTAATATCAGAAGAGTATAGAATAGACTTAGTATCGCTTTCAATAAAAAACTGGAATGAGCCGAGTACATGCCCAGAGTTATAAGGGGTTATTTTGAACCCGCTGCTCTCGTATAATTGACGCTGGGAGAGAGGAATATGGTTAACCGGCTGAGGGGTTCTCAGCTTTAATATTTCATATGTTTCCTTGCTTGAAAGAATACTAGTCTCCCCGTTTACTCCTTGAATATGATCTATGTGAGCGTGTGATATAAGAGTTAAATTTGATTTACTGAATTTATTCTGAGGGTCTACGGTAATTCTTTCACCTTGGTTTTCAATTAACAGTCCGTTACTCCATATAAGCTTCATTCAACCGCCTGTTAAAGTGTTTTAAATATTAGTCGAGTTAAGAAATTTTATTAAAAATATTAGTTCACTGCTAGATTATAAAAATCTGTTTAATTAAAATTACATAGATTTAATTAGATTCCAGTAGTAGACGCGTATACTGAAAAATAGCCGGTTAGAATTTTCGCTTTGAAAGCATTCTATTAACCTGTCTTTCACTTAACCTTCTCTTCTTTATGATTTGACCGGGGGCTCCTACAAGCAGACTGTTACCTAAGGGATCCTCTATTATAAAAGTGAATTCGAATTCGCCGTTAACAGCTTTATTAATTTTCTCTAAAAGCTGATTACATTTTTCCAATTTCCTCTCATCAGTTAACCATCCTTTAACCATTACAGTCACATCTTCAACTCTTTGCAGTATACCTTCGATATTAGTTATAAAACCCTGCGAGACCGCGCCTGGCTCCATTTTCACACCCATTTCAGGTATTCTAATAATAGCTGTAGAGCTTTTAACAACTTTTATCTTCAAGTCTTCGACTGAATCTATTTTAGCGTAATAGGCTGTAGGAGGGTTAACTTTACTTAACACTACATCGGTTATTCTGAAAGCGCAGACCTCGCAGATCAATGTTATTATATATGCTTGACCGTAGTAGGGGATATCAACCTCCGCTGAAGTGAGTTTAAAATTACCTTTCTCACAGACAGGGCATTTAGAATAAGAGCTCATCTAAACAACCTCTTATTCTAAACTCGCTGTTATACCGATGAAAACAGGCCCGCGGACATCGATTCTCCTTCTATTAGCTGTTATAAACCTTCGAATATTATCAGGGATACCGATATTCACATCTGAAGGCTGCTTTGACATTTTAACTCTGATAACAGCTTCACCGCTGTTTTTTTCAATAAGCTTCTCTACAGCGGCAGCCGCTAAAGCCGCTGTAGCCTTCAAATATGTTATGTTAGTTCTCACAGCTTTAGTTAAAAGCTCCTCGTTAGGTAAACTACCGATTATATTACCGTCTAAAACAAATATCTCGTTAAGCGCGGCTGGACCTAACAGTTTAACCCCCGGATCAGTCTCCCATACGGTAACCTTCAGTTTTCTACCGTTTACGATACGCTCGTCGACTGTGATAGTGACAGGTGACTGCTGATCTTTGTTCTCAATGCAGACAGCTATTATTTTATTCATTATTTCAAGTCCTAGATCTGTTTTAGGCTGCTCGATTAAAAATATGCTTTTAGCGATATCTTGATCTGTGAAAGCCGTCTCCTTGTAGAAGTATGGATAGACTAAGCTTCTAATATCTTCTTCTCGCTGTAAAACCATTACGAAGCGCTCTACTCCGAATCCTATGTTAAAGACAGGTGTATCCACCTCGTATTTAGCGAGGGATACAGGGCTGTAGAAGCCGCCGTCCCCTACTTCAACCCATTCGTTTCTATGAGGATGGTAGATGAATATTTCAAACTCGGTTTTCGGCGCATAGTATTTTGACGTTGTTTTCTTAAATTCGAATTTAACCTCTTTAAAACCTATATGACTTAAAATGTTTTTAGCTAAGCTTACACCGTCATTTAAACTGAGATTTTCATTTAACACGACACAGGAGGCTGTGAACGAGGAGTAAAGGTGTGTTGCGTCAAGGCTCTGCTCTCTTCTAAATTTTTCACCTACTGTGAATAATTGAATCGGAGGGAGACGCTTCTTTGAAAGCTCTTTTAAAACAGGGAACCATAAAGCGGTCATATGTGATCTGAGTGTTAGATTTGAAGGTATTGGTTTAAGTTCTTTGAATTCATGGAAGACTTTGTCTATGATCTTACTCGCAACCTCTTCAGGAAGCTTTAACTCTTCAACCATCACGTCGAGGAGATTATCAGCCTCTATCTCCGATTTCTTATATTTTCTGAATATCTCCTGGAGTTCATTAAACTTTGAGAAATTAGGGTAGATTTTAAGAATCTCCTCTTTTTTCTTTTCACTTAAACCTATATCAGCTCTAGGTAAGCCTGCTAAATAAAATATTCTGTCAAGGATTATAGGTGCTTCAGGACCGTACTCTTTGTAAACTTCTTCTTCCGGTAGAATAGTTGGGAGAATTACTTCTTCGAACCCTAACTCTATGAATGCGCTTCTAAACTTCTGTATGAAATCCATTACCGGATGGCTTACACCATTTCTCTCGAGTTTAAAGCCTTTACTCTTCTTGGGTATTAACTCAGCTGTTTGAATCCAGGCTTTCTCATAGTCTTCTTCAGCTTCTTTAAGTATTTTACTAATATCAAATTTAACCATTTCAACTCCCATCCTTATTCTCTGATTTATCTTCCAGTGATGACAGTTTCTCGAATAATGTTTTAACATGTTTAACTAAACGGCTGTTACTATAAGCTGAGGTTACATCTCCTCTAGTCTTCTCTAAAACAGATCTCGCTATATCGCATTTACGTCTTAAACCGTTTAAAAGAGATTTAGGAGACTCTAAAGAGTAAATGTTATCGAATATCTCCTCCATCACCTGTAACGCGTATTCAGCTTCGTCTAGCTTATCCTTTCTAATCGCGTTTAACACGTATCTTCTCAATTCGCCTATTAAATCTGCTAATCCTAAAGCATAATATTTTCCAGGTACTTTAAGCTCATTGTAATGAGGGTAAAGCCGGCGTTCAATGAAATCTATAAATAGCTTAGCCTCCACGTATTCCTGGTATAAGTCGCCGATAATCGATATATTTAAAGCTTCAGGCTGCTTCTCAACGAGGGAGTTAACTTCTCGGATAAGAGTGTAAGCCTCCTCTAATTTTGAGATTGATTTAGCAGTATTATTTCTATGAGCGTATACGATAGCGTCTCCGCATGCTTTTATACCCAGCCTTGCTTTCTCTACAATCAGCTCTTTCGCCTGCTCTTCGCTCTCCAGTTCGGCGCGTATTGAATCGATTATTTTATCTAGCTCCAATTCTATCATACCCTTTTAGCGCTGTGTTAAAATAAACAGCTAAATATTTAAAACTATACTTGATTTTATTTGAAGCCGGCTGTAAAAGATTAATATTCTCATTTTCTCCTCTTACTTAACAGAACAACTCTGCTGTTGAGAACCTCATCAGCTATATAGTAGCCTGTTAAATTCGCTAATATCTCAGCGAATTCTTTAATCTCCGAGTGTCTAGGCATGTTTTCGAATCTCATTCTAAACAGCGATCCGCCTACGAACATCGCGGCTTTAACCTCCACATAATCACAGTTCGACTTTAATATAGATTCAGCGTAGCCTTGAGGATTAACCATGTTCACATCTCTCACCAGGGTGAGGCGTAAAACTGTAGGGCATTTAAAAGTGGATAGTAATTCTAAGCTTCTCTGAAGGCGCCTCCAACCGTCTGAATAAGTTGGCCTACACGTCTTAGCGTAAACTCTTTCATCCGGTGCGCTCACCGACACATATAGTTGAGAAGGTTCTGTTAAATCAGCTAGCTTATCCGGCTCCTGACCGTTAGTAACTAAGAAAACAGTGTTACCTTTATTTTTAATATAATCTACCAGCTCACTTATTCTACTATACAGTAACGGTTCACCTGAAAGACTGATAGCGAAATGCTTCGGCTCCTGTGCTTCAAGCCATTTAACTCTATCAACTTTACTGTTACCCTCCGGGTTATAACCGGAGAGAATCCTCCTCTGCTCTCTGATAAAACCTTCAAATATGGTTTCAGGATCATCTACGGTGATAGATTTAATACCGAGTGGATCCCAGGTAAACCCTACATCCTGTGGCATAACACGCCAGCAGTATACGCAGTAATTCGGACACCATATAACAGATGGAGTACACTGTACACATCTATGGCTTCGAATACCATAAAATTTCTCTTTATAACAGCTCTTATTTTCAACTAGACTTTTATGAAGCCACCTGCATTTTTTAACAGCGGAGTGCGCTCCTACAATATGATATTTCTGTTTCACAAGCAGTCTTTTAACATCTCCAGGGATTATAGGCAAATAGAACACCTTTAAAAGAAAACTATTTTTAGATATTTAAAAATAGTTTGTTGATTATTAAATTTAGGTAATCTACTTGATTTGAAACGTGGTGTTCATGTTAATCGACGAATTTAAAAGATGTGTTAGAAACGGGGGGAAAGCGTTAATCCTCGGTATAGGAGGGGGAGGGGATATTCTAGGCGCGCTTCCTACTAGAAATTTTTTAGCAAGCATAGGGTTTGACTGTAGAATGGGCGGTGTCGCATACGAGAGAAGCCGCTTCGATTATAAGCCTGGGCCTAGATCTTTAGATGAAGTTGAAAATATTGTGAGAATTAATGATACTATTGGTTTAGCTAGCGGTGAAACTAAAACAAATTATGGATTAGAGTTTCAAGTAAGCGGGATGAGCAGGTTTCTATGCGAAGAAACTATTTTAGTGGATATAACGAAGGGGGTTGAAGGTGTTAGAGAGGGGCTTGAAGACTTCTGTAGGAGATTCTCAGTTAACCTAGTCGTAGGAGTTGATGTCGGAGGGGATGTGATAGCTAACGGTTATGAGAAAGGGTTGAGGAGTCCGCTAACAGACGCTATCATGCTGGCTGCTCTTAAAAAACTGACAGTAAACAGTATTATAGGCGTGTTCGGTGTTTGCTGCGACGGGGAGCTGAAGCTTAACGAAGTTTCAGAGAGATTGGCTAAAATCTACTCTGAGAAAGGGTTTATAGGAGCTATAGCTTTAAGCTTCGAAGATGTTGAAATGATGAGAAAAGGAGTTGAATATGTTAAAACAGAGGCTAGTAGGCTTCCTCTTCTAGTAGCGGATGGGAGAACAGGGCCTACGCCTATAAGAGACGGTGCTAGAATAGCGGAGCTCACGTTTTTCTCAATATTCACATATTATCTTAAAACCGATATCGTTTATAAAAATAATATGATGGCTCAGAGGATAGCTGATTCTAAAAGCTTCTTAGAAGCCTATGAGATACTTGAAAAAATAGGTGTGACAACAGAGTACGGGCTTCAATTAAAACGTAAAGGTTTATTTTAACGGAATATAGGTGAAAGCTGAACCTGATTTACTAATCGTTAAAACATCAACTCCTTCACCTGAAGCTATATCCCTCTCGGAGGCTGTTTTAACAGCTAGTATAGCTAGCTCCCTCCCCTCGTTCACCGTTATATCTTTCTTATACTTTGACTCTAATACACCGACTGCGACTTTAGCGCCTGTTCCAACAGCTGCAAAATCATCTTCGATAAGCGAGCCGACTAAATCTAGCGTGTAAAGTTGAGGACCTGATTCGTCAACGCCGGCTACAATAGTCTCAGTTATAAGAGGCAGCCACTTCCTAGCGAATAGAATATTAGACATAACCTTAGCCGCGGCGCGTGTTGTAATAGGTTTTTTAACCTCTAAACTATACAGGTTAGCGTAAGCTTGAATAGTTCTCACCAGCGCTTGAAAATCAGATGATAAACCCGCACAGGCCGCGCCTATATTCTCAGTTATCTTAAAAACTTTTCTAACAGTCTTACTTATTATAAGAGTTCCGAGGGAAAGCTTCTTCTCAGATGCTAAAACAACTCCATCCGAACAAACCATGCCTATAGTCGTCGCTCCGATAACCCATTCAGGGAATTCCTGCGCCAATTCATTCAACTCCAAGATACCTTTCATTCAATAGGCTTAGATGAAACTCATCTAGTAGATTATCCTTTTAAGTTTAATAATCGAATCCATATTTAAATTAATACGGTTAAAATAATCGTTTAGAGTTGTTGAACGGAATGAGATTAAGAGACTTACTTAATAAGTTAAGATGGGATCCCAAGTTTAAAAATAAAATTTTAAAGATAACTTACATTCACAGAGGGGCGCCTAACGATACACAGCAGATAACAACCGATAAGATTAATCGAATCTGCTCCTCTTATTTCACTTACACTAACAGTGCGAGCGAGGAAGTGGTGATCCCCTACCACCGTATAATAACAGTTATAGACGAGGCTACCGGCGAGGTTTTATGGGTTAAGAGGAGGTGCTCTTCTTATTCAACTTAGATTGAACTATATAGTGATATAGTGGAGGGCGAGCCTTCTACTAATTGAAAAAAATGTTGAATAGAGGTTTTGAAATGAATCCGTTTGAAGAATTAAAACCCACTCCTACAAGCGAGACACTGCTAGATAAAGCTTTCAGGAAATCTCTTAAAGCAAGCTATAACCCTGGAAAAGTTAAAGATAAACTTGAATTTATTAAACGTGAAAGCCTGATTAAAATGAAGGTTTTCGGTAAAGTTTTAACAGATAGTTTAACCGCTATAGTAAAAAATTTCCCTTCACTGAACACTATTGATCCTTTCTACTATGATTTAATAGATACGCTTTTCGGAGTTGATAAAGTAAAGAAAGCGTTATCCTCCATTAACGGCACCCCGCCTATTATAAGAAAAATAATAAATGAAGAAGCTAGAAGGTTGAAAACTATAACCTCTACAAGCGATGTGATCGCTTTTAAAAAGAGAGTTTACGGAAGGGTCTCATCGCTTATAAAAAAGATCAGCTCAAGCTTAACTTTTATACGTGAAATCATAGTGGAAGCCCGCAGATTCCCATCCATAGATAAAACAAGCTTCACAATAGTTGTAGCCGGTCAGCCTAATGTCGGTAAGTCAACTTTTGTCAAAGCGGTTTCAACAGCTCAACCTGAGATAGCAGAGTACCCGTTCACTACAAAGAAGATTCTAGTAGGACATTTAGAGTATAATGGAAATATGATACAGGTTGTCGACACACCCGGCCTCCTCGACAGAGAACCCGATTTAAGAAATAAAATCGAGTTACAGTCGATTATCGCCTTAAAACACTTAGCTGATCTGATAATATACTTGTTCGATCCGAGTGAAACATGCGGCTATTCTTTAACAAGCCAGTTAAACCTATACAAGTATATTAAAAACTTCTTTACAGATAAACAGGTGATCCCTGTTATAAATAAAATTGATTTAGCAGCCCCTGAAAAGGTGAGTGTAATAGTCGATGAAATAGGGGAGGCCGCCTCTATTTCATCTGTTAACGATGTGGAAGCTAGAAAAGTCTTGAAGAATATTCTAGACGGGTTAAACCTTCAACGTAGCTGATTCAACATCCCCCCTTTCACTTCGATATAAGATGGTTTATTCAACCCGCCTGTTACATTGAATTTAACATTAAGGAATTTTTCAACAATCATAATGTTTGTTAAAGCGTGAAGCGTCATATTCGACGTGTATATTTTCGATAAGCCTGAGGCTAAAGCTAGATAAGGAATAAGCATGTCACACATATGGTAGTCGACACCCGCCTTTGTCTTCAATTGAAGAAGAAGACTGTCAGCCGCCGCCTCACCCACTTTCTCAGCTGGAACCCCCTTCTCACCAAGAGAGTCAGCGCCTATAAGCCCGCCTCTATCCATAATAGCGTATAAGACAATGCCTGAACCCGGGGATAAAGCGTTAACAGGTTCCTCTTGAAGTATATCTATGATAACGTCACCTGGGATTAAACCAGATTTTTTTAAAACTTCTTCAGCGGATTCAGCTTGCCTCTTAATAACATGGGATGGTAGATTAGCAGCGTATGAAACACCTTTAATTTGAAGAATCCGCGACTGTTCTCCTATCTGAATCGGAGTTAATTCATCGCATGGATGAAATAACACGTCTACAACACCGCCGCCTTTCGGGTAGAATCCTCTCTTCACAAGATTCAAATCTATTCTAATATTCATTTTTTTAAATATCGGAATCGTAACATGCTTAACATAGTCTATCGGCGGACTCCATTTAACGTCGGTGCCTCCGATAATCCTTAATTTAACACGGTCGCCTGTAAAAATACAGTAGGGGGTTATAGCCTGTAATAGTAGAGAGACGCTTCCAGCGGTTCCGATATCGATAACAGTTCTTTTAACACCTCCGCCTTTAGGTGAAAAAATTAATTCAGTGGACCCTTCCTCTAAACCTTTCAACTCCGCTCCTGTCAGCTCTGATAACGCTCGCACACTAGCCATATGCTGCGGTCTAAGCCCGGGGTTAGGCCGGTTCATTCGAATATTATATATTCTAACAGGTTTATTTAAAAGAGCTGAGAGCGCTAGACTCGTTCTCAGAATCTGGCCGCCACCCTCACCGAGACTGCCGTCTATCTCTATCATAATTTTTAAAATAAGCGTTTACAGTATATTTTATTATCGGAGGGAGCTGATGCCGGCTGAAAGGTTTAGTTCTAAGCTTTTAACCGAGTTTAAAAGACAGGTATATGATATAGTATCAAGGATTCCTAAAGGTTTTGTAGCCTCCTACAGTCAGATTGCAGAAGCCGTCGGCTCTAAAAACTATGCTAGAGCGGTTGGAAACGCTCTTCACAACAACCCCTTCCCACATGAAAAAGTACCATGCCATAGAGTGGTTAAAGCTAACGGTGAGATCGGTGGATACGCTCACGGAAGAGATGTTAAGATGAATATGCTAGTAGAAGAAGGGGTTGAAATAGTTAAAGGTAAAGTTAACTTGAAGAAGCATCTTATAAATATAAATCTACTAAAAGAGTAGAGGCTGGTTAAATGGTTGTCGGACTGATAATTGGGAGATTTCAACCACCTCATAAAGGCCACATACTCGCTATAAAAGCAATTCTCCAAAAAGTTAGCATGCTTATTATAGGAATTGGAAGCGCGCAAAAGTGTTTCTTTCAAAATAATCCGTTTACAGCCGGTGAGAGAATTACAATGTTGAAGGCGGCTTTAGAGGAGGAGGGAGTGAACTGCTCTAAATACATGTTAATCCCGATACAGGATGTAGATGATAACAGATTATGGGTTCACCACGTTGTCTCACTTGTACCAAGATTCGATGTAGTTTACACGAATGATAAACTCTCCAACTATCTTTTTAAAACAGCCGGATTCGACGCTAGATTCTTCGAAGAATATGATAGAAGCGTGTATTCTTCCACGGAGGTTAGAAGGCGGATGAGGGAGGGAGGAGACTGGAGGTCTCTAGTCCCTGAGAGTGTAGCTGAAATAATAGATGATATAAAAGGCGTTGAACGAGTCAAGTTTATTGAAGCACAGTCTCTTAAGTGAAAGATATGAGTAGGATAGTCACCCTCACCACGGATTTCGGATTAGCTGACGAGTATACTGGTGCGGTTAAAGGTGTTATTTTAAGCATCGCACCGGATGTTAAAATAGTTGACATAACGCATCAAATCCCGAAGTATAATATTAGAAAGGGAGCGCTTGTTTTAAGATCAATTATCCCATATTTCCCTCCAGGTTCAATTCACCTTGGAATCGTAGACCCAGGCGTAGGATCTGAGAGAAGTATTCTTATAATAAAAACTAGAAGCGGAAAATATCTTGTAGGCCCTGATAACGGGCTTCTATACCCGGCGGCTATGAGGGAGGGTGTTTCCAAAATAATCAAATTCACAAACTTAGAATACTCTCTTAAAAGATTCTCAGATACATTCCACGGCAGAGATATTATGGCGCCTATAGTAGGTTATCTAGCTAAAAATATAAGTTTAGAAGAGTTCGGCTGCGAGACTGAAAATATAGTTCAACTTAAGCTAGAATACTATAAACTGTTAGAAAACGGAGTTGAAGGCCATGTTATAGACGTGGATGATTTCGGGAACATTATCACCAGTATCCCTGCTGAGATTCTATTCGAAAATTTAAATAAAACACCTGAATTTCTAACACTTTTAACGAGAGAAGGTAGATTCGAGGCGAAAATGGGGAGAATATTCGCGGATACATGTGAAGGAGGGCTTGTAATCCTCCCGGGTAGTAAGGGTTTTATTGAAATCGCGGTGAATAAAGGAGACGCTGCGAAAAATCTTAGATTAAAAAGCGGAGATGTCTTCCAAATATTTTATAAGTTAAGTTGAAACCTCCTTCGAGAACTCTCGGAGAATCCTCTCATAAACTTTTCTCTCATCACCTTTAGATAGTCTGAAAAGTCTTTCAACTATAAGCTCAGGAGTGGAGCGGGCTAGATAATTATATCTCGGTTTACGGTTAACTATTAAATTCAGTTTATCATCTAAGCCTTCAGCTTCAATACCGTCAACTCTAACAGGGCTTCTAGTTAGTTTTATAATCTCGCCTCCTAGGTGGGTAACCATTACAGCGCATGTTTTAGGGTTCTCTGAGAGCATGTCTAGAACCGCTGCTAGGATCTTAGCGGCTGCACCGCTTTCAGTCATAGCTTCAACTTCATCGAATAAAACTAGTTTAGATATATTCGTAGAAGCGATTCTAGCAAATTTTTTAAGAGACTCCTCTAAGGCGCCTGCTGTGAGCATACCGCGGCTTTTAGCGAAAAAGTGGATTTCATCGAATAAACTCATATAAGCTGTTTGAGCTGGAACAGGTAAACCCATCTGGCATAGAATAGATATTTGAGCGATTAATTCAATGCACATTGATTTACCGCCCGAGTTAGCCCCGGTCAAAATAATAATATGCTCTTTATAACCTCCGTTTAAAGGAGTTGAGCCTATATTATAGTCTATAGGTTCAGCTTTAAGCTTACCTTTAAGCTCCTGTTCTCTTAAGAAAAGGTTAACACCGTTTTTAAAACCTATACCCGCCTCGCTCTCTATTATTGAAGGCTGGTTCAACCCGTATTTTAAAGCAAACTCTCCTAGACCTAAAAAGAAGTCGAATTCTTGAACGAATCCTACCAACGCGTTTACTGTTAAAATATGTTTATCAAGTATTCTACTAATATTCTTTAGAAGCTTATATTTCTTCGAGTTGAGTTTAGCTCTTAAATTAGACTCTAATTCAGCTATCTTCTTCCTGTTAGCTTCTAAAGGCAGTTTAATCTCTCTCGGCAGGATACCGTCAACTAGCGCAGCCTCTGATTGCGGCAAAAATAGTTTTTTAATAATCGCTTCCTCGCCTATTTGAATCGCTTTCTCGAATATTTCAATAACCTCGTCTGGTAGATATTGTTTAATTCTATCAGCGTCCGCTTCGTCGTAAGCTGATTGAAGAATCTTTAATATCTGCTCTCCTTTAATGGTAACAGCGCTGGAGGAAATCTTCCGTTTAATATACTCGTTTAACTCGGTTTCAACCTGGACTATAACTTTATCAATATTTTTTAAAGCTTTAGAGAGATTATCTATATCAGCGTCTAATCCTTCTCTAACACCGCCAGTCTCGTCTAAATAATTCAATGTTTCAGTTAACTCTCTTATCTCGCGTTCATTAAATTTAGATGAGAAGAGTTTCTTCAAATACTCTAAGTTTAGGCTAAACCATTTTAAAGCGATTTCACAGGCTGCTTTAATACTATTATAGTTAGCTGTGAAAAACGAGATAGTTCTCTCAGGTATAATCTCGCTTATAGGGGTTGAACCTGATAGAATTTCAACGTTTTCAGCGTATTCTAGTTCACTAGGGTAGTAGGAGCTGTCTGAAACGTAGATGACACTCTCATAGTTTTGGAGACATTCAACCAGCCGCTCTCTTTCTTTAACAGGAATATAAAGTATATCACAATACTCGTTCAATAATCTACTTGTATATTTTTCAAATATTTTCTTGTCGTCTGTTATTATAACTCTTCCAGGGATCCTCGCAGCGCCTCTAGGTTTCCTTAGAGATGTTATCTTTGAGAGCATGCTTCTAAACCATGTTTTATCCGCGTCGCTTAAATCTTCAACAGTTTTTTTAGCGGCTATAGCATACTCCTGGCGTTTTTTAATAGCATCCGTGAATTGAGACGGCAGAGGATAGAATAGTTTAATCTTATTTTTAGAGTAGCTTGTGGAGAAGAATTCCCCTATTAAATTTAGAATGTTAGCGTATATTTTTTTAGCGTCATCTGTTTTTAAAACTGTTTTAACATCTAGTTTAAGATCGTCGCGTAATATCTTACTCAATAATTGAAGAGTATCTGTTAAATTTAACCCGGTTTTTTCAACCACTGTTAACACGTCAAGTGATAGAGCAGCCCATACGGCTTCGCTGCGGCCACCTATCTTCGCGTAAAGCTCGTCTAACTGATCATTGATTAAATCGCTAAGCTTCTCCTCCAATACAAGCCCACCCTTACTATACTATTTTAAAATTGAAGCTGGAGCGTACAATTTTATCCTGTATAAGTTTATGAACGTCTACTGTTAAAGAATTATTCGAGGCGAATGATAACTCCATGAATTCAGGTATCCCTGAGTAGTCGCCTCCACCCCAAGCTCCCGTGATACTCCCCGGGTTTAGTAAAATTATTTGATTACACTCTAATGAGAAAGATGAATGCGTATGCCCGCTTACTAGAATCTTCACATTTAACTGTCGTGCAATCTTACTTAATAGTGTAGGATCTCCTCTAGGGTAAACTTGGTCGCCGTGTATTAACCCTAATCTAACGCCGCTAATGTTTTCAATAAAGTATTCAGGCAGTTCAATATTATCCATATTCCCTCTGACAGCTTTAACCGCTCCTAGCGTGGAGAGATATTCTAAAGTCTTATGGGAGGTTAAATCACCTGTGCAGAGGATAAGCTTATAGCTGCTTCTCCTCTCTTCTATATACTCTCTTATAATCGGGTTAATCTCTTTAGCTCTTCCAGGTATATGTAAATCCCCTAATACTAGAATCTTCATCAAACATCCCTTTTAACACCCGCGGATTTGAGAAACATCCGGTATGTTAAAGCCATTGTTTGAGGGTGAGCTGCTTTAACCTCATCCAGTCTAGTTACAGATGTTTTTAAAGGAGCCTTCTTAACCGCTTCAGGATTCGAATAAGCCTCATCCAGGATTCTCTTCAAGCCTTCAACGAATTTATCTAACTCCTCCTTCGGCTCTGTTTCAGTAGGCTCTATCATTAAAGCCTCGCTTACGATTAATGGAAAGTAATTGGTAGGAGCGTGTACACCTGAATCAAGCAGGTTTTTAGCTATGTCTAAAGCCGCCACCCCCGTCTCCTTTAATAGAGGGGAAGCGCTGAACACTACTTCATGTTTTCTAGGTGTTTGAGGAGCGTATTTAAGAGATAGCCCGCGTAATTTCTCTAGCCTAGCTTTAATATAATTCGCGTTTAAGACAGATAACTCAGCAGCCTCTTTTAAACCGTCGAATCCCATGGAGAGAATGTAACAGTAGGCTCTCACTAACACGCTTATATTACCGTAAAAACCTTTTATTTTACCGATAGAGTGCGGTAGATTATAGTTAAGATAGTATTTAGACCCATCGTAGTCTACTATTGGAACCGGTAGAAATTCTGCAAGCCGCTCGCAGACAGCTACAGGACCGGCGCCTGGACCGCCGCCTCCGTGAGGTGTTGAAAACGTTTTATGCGTGTTTATGTGAACTATGTCAAACCCCATGTCTCCTGGTCTAACCTTACCTAGAATAGGGTTCAGATTAGCGCCGTCATAGTATAGTAGAGCACCAGCCTCATGGATGATTCTAGCTATTTCAACTATATTCTTCTCGAATAAACCAAGTGTATTCGGATTAGTCAACATTAAACCAGCGGTTTTCTCAGATACACTACTCTTTAAAGCCTCCATGTCAACTAATCCGTTTTCATCTGAAGGAACAACCACTACATCGAAGCCGCCCATCCGAGCGCTAGCAGGGTTGGTTCCGTGAGCTGAATCAGGTATGATCATCTCTCTTCTCTTATCCAGTTCACCATTATACTTGTGGTATGCTCTCATTAATAATACGCCTAAGAATTCTCCGTGAGCGCCTGCAGCTGGTTGAAGAGAGACTGCTGCAGTCCCCGTTATCTCAGCAAGCCATTTTTGAAGCTTGTATAAGATTTCTAAAATCCCTTGAACTGTTTCAACCGGCTGATATGGGTGAAGGTTAGTTAACTCCATCATACTCGTTAAAATTTCATTAACCCTAGGATTATACTTCATAGTACAGCTTCCTAAAGGATATATTCCACTGTCAACCCCCCAGTTCATCTGAGATAAACGTGTGAAATGCCGGATAACTGTAACCTCTGAGACTTCAGGTAAACTCGGAGGATTATCTCGAATCATGTTGCTTGGAATTATCTTTCTGTAATCGCCGATCTCTCTCTCAATCGATTCGTCAAGATCAGGTAGCCGGTATCCTACTCTACCCTCACTTGATAATTCGAAGATGAGGGGTTCACTCCACTTCGCTTGCCTGTAAAAATCTTTACCCGTCATGCTTCAACCACCTCGCGGATACTATTCGCCAGGTAATCTAAATCCTCTTTTAAGTGAACCTCTGTTGTGCAGGCTAATAATGTTTTACCGAGCTCAGGATACTCACGCTCCACGGATTTACCGAAGATTAACCCTTTCTCTAACAATTTCCCCTGGAATTCAGAGCAAGATAATTTAACCCTGTCAATGTTAACTGTAAACTCTTTAAAGTGAACGCTGTTAAAAACAGGGCTTGTAATAGATTCAATTTCTTGAAGCCTTCTCATCAAATACTGTGTATTATAGAAAATATTCTTGCTCAGTTTAATAATCCCGTTTTTACCGAGAGCCGCCATGTATATTGCAGCTGCAACAGTTAACAAGCCTTCATTAGAGCATATATTAGATGTAGCCTTCTCCCTTTTTATATGCTGTTCTCTAGAGGTTAAAGTCATCACATAACCGCGCTCACCGCCTTCTATTGTAGTAGTCATACCGATTAAGCGGCCTGGTAGCTGTCTGATCATTTTCTTGTCGTCTCTACACGCGAAGATCCCTAGCAGCGGACCTCCATAGTTGATAGGAGATCCGAAAGGCTGGCCTTCTCCTATAATAATATCAGCTCCATAAGCTCCAGGAGGTTTAATTATACCAAGAGAGGTAGGGTCCACGCCGACCACGAACAGTGATTCATTGCTTTTACAAATACTGGAAATTTCATCAACCTGGTCTTCTATGACTCCGAGATAGCTTGGATTTTCAACATAGACAGCGGTTACATCACCGTTCATCTTCGATTTTAAATCGGCTAGATCAAGCTTACCGCTATCCCGGTCATATTTAACTTTAACAACTTCTATTCCAGCGCTATCAGTATAGGATATAAGCGTTGAGTAACGGTCAGGGTGTATGATTTCAGGTATTAGAAACTTCCCCCTCTTATTAAGGCGATTACACATTAAAGCAGCTTCACCTAAAGCTGAAGCCCAGTCGTACATGGACTCGTTTACAACATCTATCTCTAAAAGCTCAGCCATCATGCTCTGATACTCGTAGAA
The DNA here is from genome assembly GCA_029856525.1 of Candidatus Odinarchaeia archaeon. Lineage (GTDB taxonomy): Archaea > Asgardarchaeota > Odinarchaeia > Odinarchaeales > Odinarchaeaceae > Odinarchaeum. The sequence continues at coordinate 4,082 of JAHQXC010000015.1, read as the reverse complement.
GGCTTGGAGAATTCCCTGAGAGGCTTCCGCTTGATCTCCCCGCCGTGTTTATTAAAACACAGCTATGGGGTGTAGGCGGTCAGGAATTCCCCGCGGCTGAGTAGAACACCGACTATTGAGGGGATAAGATGAGGCCAAACCCCTGCGCCTACAAATATCTTAGAATAATCTAAAGCCCTGTTTTTTCTTAGAATTCGAACAGTTTCACGGTAAACTTCACTCTCAGACTTGGATTCAGGGAGATTCAGATTCCTTCTTAGAAGAATATCCGCTGGAATATCAGAGTATAGCTGCTCTATCGAATTCACGCCTATCTCATCTAACATCATCCGCTTAATCTTATCAGGTACATTTGGTAGATAAGGGTATTCTTTCATAAGGTCACCCTTCAAATTTCATTTAAACATATTTAGCTATTAATCACCTCTACTTTAATAAGTTTTTATATTATGCAGGTTCACACACCCGGCTAAGCTGGAAAATTAAATATTTATATATGAAGCTTTAAGATAATAAAAAACTAATAACTTGCATACGAGGTCTATAGTTAAACGGGGTTTTCTATTTGAATAAAAATGTTTATCTAATCACTCTAACGGTTTTATTCATCTTCATAAGTATACCTGTCAATATCACTCAGCAAGCAGCGTACACTCCACAGAACTATCTTACAGTTATCAACGCTAACCGTCAGATAAGCGTAAACACTTATGGACAGGTGGTGGTGAACGACACTCTGCTGGTAGCTAACAACGGGTCAACTTCAACCGATTACGTCGTTATAGGAGTCTACTCTGATTTTAACAGTTATATTAACTATGTTGGAGCTGTTTATAACGGTTTAAGCCTACAGGTTTCAAACAGGTTCACGATTAACAGTAACATATCCGGCTATGCTATACTACTACCATCCGCGTTAACGCCTAGTTCAACCGTTAACATAACGGTTACAATGGTTTACACGAGAATAATATTATCTAAAGGAGTAGGCGAGTATTCTCTCACAATCCCGAGATACCCTATACTCCCATATAATATAACTTATATGACAGGTAAAATTTCAACTCCCGGTGTGAGAACAACACCGTCTTATTCCACTTATACAGCGTCGAATCTCACAGCTTACAATTACGTTGCTCTTAAAATAGAATACGCGTACAGCGGCACGCCTTTAGCTGAGTATAATATGTTTAAAAGAAGTTTAGAAATTAATCCATGGCTTGGTTTGAAAATAATTGAAACACATAATCTTACAATACTAAATACCGGTGTCACCTCAGGTATAACAACGTTTACCGTGGCGACGCTACCCTACGCTCAAAACTTTAAAGTATACGATTATACGGGTATCCTCACATATAATCAGGTTGCAGACGGGAATATAACTTTAATAACAGTGAATTTCAGATACACGGTTTACAGTAATCAAAGCTATTTATTTATTATAGAATACTGGCTTCCGATTGAATCATACCGCGGTCAAACTTCAACCGGTATAAGGCTTCAGACATCTCCGCCTCAATACACGGCTAGAGAATACTCTTTAAATATAAAGCTTTCAGAGTCATCTATAATTAACAGTTATACAGCCCCCTCCGACTATAATGTTCAAGCAACCTTGAACACGCTGACTATTACAAGAGTGAACGCTACTTCTTATAATACAGGTATCGTGGAGTTCACTTATACGATAGGGTTAGCTGATATTATAGGGAGGCCTCTTCTTATAAGCGCGGTAACAGGGATCCTGCTAACAGCTTTCATAGCTTGGAGGCTTAAAACACGTAGAGAAGAGGAGGCTCCTGTAGAGGTTAAAATAGAGGAGAAACCTAAAGAATTAATCAGCCTGTTCTGTAAACTCTACGAGGATAAAACAGCTTTAGCTGAAAGACTTGAACGATTAGAAGTAGACTACTTGAAAGGTAAGATTAGGAAAATAGAGTATCAGAAAAGGAGGACGGCTTATATTACAGAGCTTGAACGCGTCGACAGGGAGTTAAAACCTTTGAAAGAGGATTTAAGTAGAGCAGGCTCCTCGTATGCTAGAACTGTTACTACTATAGAGGAGTTTGAATTAGAGAAGGAGACAGCGCAGAGACAATTACAAGATTTAAGAAATAGATACTTAAATAAACGTGTAACAGCGGCTACATATAATAGATTAAAAGATGAGCTTGAAAAGAAAATAATGAAGTTATCGCAGAGAATAGATAGAAAAATACTTGAGTTAAGACAGGAAGCCGCCTAACTTTTAAGAAAAACCGCTACCCTGACACTGGTATATTATAATTTACAGCGATCTCCTTGAACGCGTCAGCTACATAGCGGACTTGATCCCATGTTAAACCGTATAAGTTAATCTTAAAATTCCTAGTAGCTCCTGGAAAAATACCGGTTATTTTACGAGCTTCAAGTTCATGATAGAGGAAGTATCCTTTCTTCTTATGGGCTTGAGCGATTCTATCAAAGGACCTTGTCGTATCGAGTTTCATAAGCGTGTGAAGGTGGGGTCTCTGCCCGAGAACACGGTTTCCTTCAATCTTCTCAAATTCGTTGATGAAAAATTGAGCTTTCCTCACCTCTTCATCCCATCTCTTAACCCTCTCTTTCACATAGGGGAAGCTTGCCATCATAGCTAGAAGAGGAGCACCCATTACAGTGCAACCTAGAAGATGAGTTTCTTTAATCCCGAAGCTTCTACCGCTAACATCGCCTTTAATACTCGCCGTTGAAAAAATTTTAGAAGCCCATTCATTAGACGTAGCTAGAACACCTGTAGGAGCCGGTGAAGCCATGCTTTTATGCCCTGAACCGACGATGAAATCAGCTCCAAGCCTTCTACCATCAACAGGCATCACACCAACCGTGTAAGCGCCGTTATAGAGAAACGGAACCCCATATTCTTTTGCGATTTTAATAAGCTCTTCAATCGGGTGAACATTCCCGAAAAGGTAGTCTACATGGCTTAAAACAACTAGTTTAGGCTGATCTCTACCTTTAACACGCCGGATCTCCTCGATTTTACTGGCTAAAAACTCCGGTTTTATAACATAGCTTTCATCAACGTTAACCTCAGCTAAACTAGCACCAGCCTCTTCAACCGCGAGAAAAACAGTGTAGTGAGATAGAACAGACCCTACTACAACATCACCTGGTTTAAGAAGAGATAGAGCTACAGCTTGAAAACCGCGGCGGGCTCCAGGCATAATACGAACAACATCCATATTCAGCCATTCAGCTAACTCCTGATAGAATTCACCTATAGGAGGTTTAGAAATCTTATCAAGCCTAAAAGGTTTAAGACATAAATCGCAGGTTGAATAACCATCCCCGTATGAGATAAGCGCCTTTCTAGCCGCGCTAGTTAACACACCGGCTCTTTGAATAGGATTCAAGTTAATATAGTCTTCTTCAACTCGTCTAATATTACTGAAATCACATATATCCCAGGGCATTCAAATCAACCTCTTCAATTCTCCTATAATCTTCTCTAAATCAGCTAAAATACGCTCAGCTCTTATTTTAACATCCCCGGTGAAAACATGGTTAGGAGCTGTTTCACGTAAAAGCTCTCTGAAATCCTCTAACAGAAACATAGCGCGAAAAACTAAATTAGTTTTATCATCCGGCATAGCAACCACCGAAAGCAGCGATAATTAGCTTATAACGTAACCTATTTAAAAACTTAAACTTTTAAAATATTTTAAACCTATACTAAAAAGGTTAATTCACCATCTACGACTCGAGAATCGGCTAAACCATGCAAGGCTTTGAAAACATTTAAATTTTTAAAGAGACTCGTATCTAATAGCTAGAAGAAGCGATAAGAGAATAAAAAAGTTAACTGTAATCTGCAGCCCGGTGGTGTAGTGGCCAAGCATAAAGGGCTTTGGAACACTTAAAGTGTAAGGAAACCCTTAGACCCCTTATCAAAGGCTAAAAAGGAGTTCGAATCTCCTCCGGGCTACCATTTAAACATGAATTTTATATTTTTTAATACCGGTTTCATCAAGTTACTTTGAGAATTTTACTATTTTAGACCACTGCATGCTAGCTACTCTTCTTCGTTCAATTAGAGTTTA
>JAHQXC010000068.1 GCA_029856525.1 Candidatus Odinarchaeia archaeon | reverse complement strand
CACTATTTAAGCTGCAAAAATTCAAAAATCAATGAAAATACCATAACTTCTATAATATTCGTTTTTCGATGTAACTGTTCCTAGAGGCGTTTAACCTACTTTCTTTGAGCAGTCTCCCATTTCATCGGATACTTCAACTGTTCTTCAAGCTGGCTTAACAATCTGATTGTTTCAATAAAATACCCGTAAAACAGCTTATATAGTATAGTGTAAGCTATAAGCTTCTTTTTTTCACCTACATCTATTTGAACAGCGTAGACTGCTATAATAAGTTCTAATATCATGAATATAAAGAACCAGAAAATGTATATCACAGGTATAGCTTGGAAAAAGTTTATTTCCACCACTATCTGAGGGGTTGCACCTATACTAGGCGCTAATGTGACCGGCCCTCCGTGACCTCTCCCACCTCCACCACCGCCTGGAAGCCACTCAGGCGGCCCTCTAGGCGGTTCTCTACGCGGGCCTTGCGGTTCAGGTCTATATACGACGAACCCGGATAGCGGGTTAAACATAAGTATGAAAAGCCATATTAATGTGAGAAAAGTGAACCATGGGAAAATTATTCCGTTAAAGAACATCCAGTAAACTACGAATAAACCGCTTGAACTGTATTTTGAATTAAAGAGCATGTCTTTATGCTTCTTCATAGCTTGAAGTAAACCCCTATACCAGCGGTAGCGTTGTTTAGCTAAATCTTTAAACGTTGATGGGGCTTGCGTGTAACCTAAAGCTTTAGGTTCATACTTAATTTTATAACCTGCTTTTAAAATACTCAGCGTCAGGTCAGCGTCTTCCGCGAAAGTGTCAGGGGAGTATAATCCTACTTCTTTAAGCACGCTTTTCCTAAAAGCTCCTAAAGGCCCGGGGATAACGGTAAGCTTATTCAGGTACCCTTCCCCTCTTCTCTGAATATTAATACTCGTCACATATTCTAATGCCTGGAGTTTGGTTAAAGTTTTATCACGGTTACCGACTTTCACATTACCAGCCACAGCTGCGACGCGTTTATCACTGAAATGTCTAACTAGAAACTGGATAGCGTTTCTATCAATCCGAGTGTCGGCGTCTATACATACGATAATCTCCCCTTGAGCTTCCTCCACTCCTTTATTTAACGCACTCCACTTGCCCCCGTTCGGCTTAGATAAAACTTTAATATTATTATTGTTTTCAGCTGCTTCCCTAGCTAGCTTATACGTGTTATCTGTGGAGCCGTCATCCACTATAATAATCTCCTTATTCCGGTAAGTTAACTCTGAAAGCGATCTAATCGACTCCTGGATAACCTTCTCCTCGTTAAACGCTGGTACAATTATTGAAACCAGCGGCTGCACCCCTTCACTTTTAACCCTGCTTCTATAAGCTAAAGACAGAGAGATATTCACAACTGTTCTGACAGCTAGAAAAATAATCGATATTATAAATAAATAAAATGAAACCGTGTACATTAACTCTCGTTGTAGAATAGACAGTGACACTTGGATTAACCCGATTACAACTATCGTGAATATAACCAGTTTTAGTGATGTTAACCCCTGTTTTTTAACAGGTGAAGAAAACTTTTTCCTAACTTTCGCATACCAGATAAGCGTAGTTATAAATGTAGCTACAGCTGTTAAAGCGGAAATATATGTGGTAATATATAGAATAGGGTAGACTATAGGATTTGATAGAAGTGCGAAAACAAGATTGCATAGAAATATAAACCCTGAAATTAAATAATAGAAAGGCAACCATATAAGCTCAGATAAACCCGTAATATAGAAGACTAAACATACTATGAGAATTAATAAAACCGCTGTAATACTGATTCTACTAGATGAAACCATACGAGTATTTTTAAACTTCAACTGTTATTTAACAATTATTTAAATCATATTTAAAAGATGTTATCGAATTTAGAATACAGTTTTATAATAAACAAAAATAACATATTATAGTATTTTCTTCCGGAACTTACCGCCACTACGGTATTTAATATGGAGCCGGGACAGGGATTTGCACCCCGCTCCGCGGATCTGCAGTCCGCTGCATAGCTGCTCTGCCATCCCGGCTTTTAAAATACCTGCATTTAATGCTATTAAAATTCTTTTTATAAAGTTTTTGAATTTTATTGTTTTCTATATTTTGAGCGGGTAATGTTCAAATATTCGTTGTGTCTTTTTTTACGGGAGGTTTAGGCAATTGGAGGACTTGGGGTTGCTGAATCTCCCCGGGGTTTTAGCTGGTAGAGTGGAGGAGTTGCTGGCTTGGTTGAAGGGTAAGAGTAGGGTTGTTGTTTTGATGTCCGGTGGTTTGGATAGCGGGGTTTTAGCTTATCTTTGCAGTTTGGTTTTACCCGGTTCAACTTACGGTGTGACTGTTAAAACAGCTTATACTGTTGATGATTGTGTAGTTGAAGCTTCTAGGATGGCTAGCTTATTTAATATTTTTCACAGGGTTTTGGAGATAGATGGTTTAGATCAGCAGGTTTCCGATAACCCGTGTGAGCGATGTTATTTCTGTAAGAAGCTTATTCTTCAACGTGTTAAGTGTTTTGCGAAAGATCTCGGGGTTGAAACTATTTTAGACGGTTCTAACTTGGATGATTTGAAGGGTTTTCGACCTGGTCGCCGTGCTTTAGAGGAGGAGGGTGTTTTAAGCCCTTTCATCTTGTTTGGAATCGGTAAAAAAGATTTAAGGATTATCGCGTCATACGCCGGCTTATATTTTCACGATAAGCCTTCTGAGAGTTGCCTGTTAACGCGGTTCCCTTATAATACGCGGGTTACTTTATCTGATTTAAAACGTGTGGCTGAAGCTGAGCGGCTGGTTAAAAATATTTTGAATATCCGGTTGGTGAGGGTTAGAGATTACGGTTGGTTTTGCCGTTTAGAACTGGATTTGAACGATTTCCCTCTTCTTCTAGATGGAGGTAAGGTGAGCACTCTGGTGGAGGGGCTTAAAAAACTCGGTTATAAATATGTTACATTAGATTTGGAGGGTTATCGAAGCGGGAGTATGGATGTTTAACTTTTTCATTCTAGAAGCCGTTTCTCACCTTCAAGTCTCTTTATATCTGTTACATCCTGTGTGACTTCTATGCAGCCCAGATACTGGCCTTCAGGGTTGAACACTGGAAAGTATCTTATATGTATTAAGCGGTCGTTTAAGTTTATCCAGAACTCAGCGAGTTTTCTCTCACCTTTTTTAAACTCTTCTAATATGCGTTCAACGACGTGTATGCTTTTCTGAGGATGGCATTGTTGGACTCTTCTACCGATTACCGCTTTCGTTCTTATGAATACTCTATCCTTGTTATTGCTATAATATTTTACTGTATCATTTTTATCGACGAAAGTTATATCAACGGGAAGCGTGTTTAACATGTTTGAGAGTTCTTCTAATGTTAAGGTGCCTGTTTCAAACGTTAAGTCTACTCCAGTAACCTGAGGTGTTATTTTAGTAACCGTTTTCTCAGCTCTTCGCGTAGGTTGAGGTGTGAAGCAGCAGTAGCCTATTCCCTCGAATTGTTCGGCTATTTCACTCCACTCTTCTTCACCGATCACGTTTAAAGCTGTTGGGAAGAGTATTTTATTCTCTTTTGTGAAATGGGATAGAAGCATATCATTTAACGCGGTGTTTGCTTCAGACAGCTTATTTAGAAACTCTTTGAAATCTTTACCCGCCTGTTCTTCGAATAACCGGTATATTTGTTTTTTAATAGCTCTTATCTTATCATGTTCCATCCACATTATCGCAGGCGGTTGAGTTATTCCCTTTCTCTCTAAATATGGGAATAACACGTTTTCTTCTCTTTGATAATGTTTCTCAGATTCTTTGAAATGTTTTATAATATTCTTTATCTCGTTTAAAGCTTGGTTCATGTTGATTTGACTGTCTAAACTTTCATTAATGGTTTTTCTAAGTTTCTCAGGGAATCCGAGCATTATTTTATGTTCTTCCATTAATATTCTTATAGGATGCCCTTCCGGGGCGATCGCCTGCTCTTTTTCTAGCGCTTCTTTGAATACTTCTAAGTGGATGTCGCAGAATCTCTGTAATTCTTCTCTGCTCATCCCTTCTTTTACTAATTCTTCTTCTATAACTGCGATTTCAGGGGGTTGAAGATCACACACTATTCTCTTCAATTCCTGTTTTACTTCAACTGATTGAGGGTTTTCATGCAATGCTTTTAGCAGATTTTTTATTTTAGTCTTCTTCTCACCGCGGCTTACCGCTTCATGCATTCAGATCACCTTTACAACTATGTTATATTTATATTCTCTCTGATAAGCTTTCTCACATTTTTTAAGTTTAAGTTTAAAAGCAGGAATGTATAACTCTATTTTTAGATATATATTGATAGAATCTAAGTTAAAGCCCTGTAACATAAAAATTATTAAGCGTGTATGTTACTGAATATTAACGGTATAGGCTAAAGGTTAACGCAGGCGCTGTTTAACTCCTTTAATCTGTTAACGGTTATCACATTTTAATACATTGTGTTATAAGCGGAGGTTAGTTTAATGAGCGAAGAGGTTGAGGTTGAGTTAAAAGTCGCGGAGTTGGATAAAAGATATGTGGGGCGCGGTATTGTTAGAATAGACTCCTCTATCATGGATGTTTTGAAAATATCCTCCGGAGATATCTTGGAGATTGAAGGATCTAAGAAGAAGACGGGGGCTGTTGTTGTTAGAGGCCGTATTGAAGACGCTGGCATGAATATTATTCGAATGGATGGGTTGATGCGCGCTAACGCCGGTGTCGGCATCGGTGAATATGTTAAAGTGCGTAAAGCTCAGACCAGCCCGGCTGAGCGTGTTGTTTTAGCTCCTATTCAAAATGATGTGAGGCTTGTAGTCGAGGGTGATGTTATTAAACAGAATTTAATGAACCGCCCTGTAACTAAAGGTGATATTATTAGCATAACCGGTCCTATGGCTCCTCAGCGACCTGATATCACAACTTTAGCCTCTTTCTTCAGAAGCAGGGTGCCTTTCGCTCTAGGTGAGATCAGGTTAACTGTTTTGCAGACTGTTCCCGGGAATATCGTGCAGATCACCTCTAACACTGAGATAATCGTAGAGGAGCGGGCTGTTAGAGCTCCAACTATGCCTGTTGTCACATATGAGGATGTAGGTGGCATAGACGATGTGATTTTAAGGATTAGAGAGATGGTGGAGCTTCCTTTAAAATACCCTGAGCTGTTTCAACGCTTAGGTATAGATCCGCCGAAAGGTGTGTTACTGCACGGCCCGCCTGGAACAGGTAAGACACTGCTCGCGAAAGCTGTGGCTAACGAGTCTGACGCCCATTTCATCGCGATTAACGGGCCTGAGGTTATGAGCAAATTCTACGGTGAATCTGAGCAGAGGCTTAGAGAAGTATTTCAAGAGGCTGAGAAGAACGCGCCTAGCATAATATTCATCGATGAAATAGACTCTATTGCTCCTAAAAGAGAGGAGGTTACCGGTGAAGTTGAGCGGAGGGTTGTAGCTCAACTGCTAGCTTTAATGGATGGTCTTAAAGGTCGCGGTAGAGTTATAGTGATAGGTGCAACTAACAGGATTAACGCGCTTGACCCTGCTTTAAGACGCCCAGGGCGCTTTGACAGAGAGATTGAAATCGGCGTGCCTACCACGGAGGGTCGTAAACAGATTTTAGAGATACATACTCGAGGGATGCCTCTTGCAAGCGACGTGGATATAGATAAATTAGCTGAGATAACGCATGGTTTTGTAGGAGCTGATTTAGCTGCTTTATGCAGGGAGGCGGCTATAAACGCTATGCGCCGGATTCTACCGAAGATAAACTTAGACGCTCCGCAGATACCGAAGGAAATTCTGGAAACCTTATTCGTGACTAGAAAAGACTTCGAGGACGCGCTTAAAATAATCGAGCCCTCCGCTTTAAGAGAGGTTCTGATCGAGATCCCGAAGGTTAAATGGACGGATATAGGTGGTTTAGACGACGTTAAACAAGAGCTTATTGAAGCTGTGGAATGGCCTTTAAAATACCCTGAAATATTCACTAGAATGGGTATCAGGCCACCCAGAGGTATTCTCTTATTCGGTCCACCTGGATGCGGTAAAACTCTCCTAGCTAAAGCGATAGCTAATGAGAGTCAAGCTAACTTTATATCCGTGAGAGGGCCGGAGATTTTCTCTAAATGGGTCGGTGAATCAGAGAAGGCTATAAGAGAGATTTTCAGGAAGGCTAGGACAGCGGCTCCAGCTATCATTTACTTCGATGAGCTGGATGCTATAGCACCTCGTAGAGGTATAACTGAGGGGACTAGACTCTATGAAAGTGTTGTAAACCAGTTATTAGCTGAGATGGATGGCATGCAGGAGACTAAAGGCGTCGTCGTAATAGCCTCTACGAATCGCCCTGATATACTCGATCCAGCTGTTCTAAGACCTGGTAGATTCGACAGGTTGATTCTCGTCCCAGCTCCTGATAAAGCTTCTAGACGTAAGATTTTCGAGGTTCACACCGCTAAAATGCCTTTAGCTGAAGACGTTGATTTAGACGAGCTGGTGAATAGGACAGAGAATTTTTCAGGAGCTGATATTGAAAACTTATGCAGGGAGGCGGGTATGATGGCGGTTAGAGAGAACAGGGAGAATTCGAAGGTTTCAATGAAGCATTTCGAGAAGGCTTTAGCGAAGATAACGCCTAGTATTACCCCTGAACTGATAAAACAATACGAGAAGCTGGCTGAGTCTCTTCGCGGTATTAAAATAGAGCTTAAACCAACATACCTCGGTTAACCGTTTTCTAACAGTGTTTTTAAACAATCTTCTAAAATATTAATTGCAGTAAGATACTCTTCTAACTCAATATACTCTTCATCGGTGTGATCTAAACGGGAATCCCCTGGACCGTATGTGACTGTAGGCGTCTTGTAAACGTTTCCGAAGATATTCATGTCACCTGTGCCGGTTTTCGTGATAAGATGAGCCGGTTCACCTGTTATCTTCTTAATAGACTGTTGGAGAATAGAGACTAGCTTAGATTTCTTATCAGCTATGTAAGGGGGGCAAACCTCTTCTTCGAATAATTCTATTTCAACTCTTTCTTTTTCAGCGAAGTCTC
>JAHQXC010000067.1 GCA_029856525.1 Candidatus Odinarchaeia archaeon | reverse complement strand
TTATTATTTGAAAGTTCATTTAGAGAATTTAAAATATACGTGTTTAATGATTCTAGCGTTTGTTTTATATCAGATTTTATTGTTTCAATTGTTAAAGTAATATCTTGGCTAGCTGAATGTATGGAGTCGGCTAGTATTTTCTCAGATTCATCTAATACACTGTTAAAATCTTCATTAAATTTTAATAGTTGACTTGAAGCTTGCTCTTTGAAAGATGTGAGAGAAGTTTTTATTCTCGAGCCAGCTTCATCTAATAACCCGCTTATAGAGTTAACGGTGTTTACGAGATTATCAGCGGTTGCTGTTCTCAAATCTTCTAGAATTTTTGTCAAAGCTTCTAATTGATCTTTCAGTAATTCTTTGATCGCTGAATAATTTTTATTTATAGCGTTGATGAAATTTTGTTTAGATTCTTTTAGAACTTCAATGTGTTTGCTTTTTAGTAGGGTGCTCTGATTTTTAATAGATTCACTGTTTTCCTCTATTAATTTTAAAAGCTTAGTCTTCTGTGTATTGATATCTTCTTGTATTTGGATTAAATTCTGATTTAATTTTTGAAGTAAATCTTCTATAATACTAGAGACTAGTGAATCTGCTTCAGAGAAGACTTTACTCACTCTCTCATCCAGTGTGGCTTTAATATTCTCTAAACTTTCCGTTAGAGTAACGGTCGCCTCACCGGTAAAATTAGATAGTGAAGAGGTGACCGTGCTTACTTCTTTATCAACAGCCTGATTTATTTTCGCCTTCCAGGCAGCTAATTGATTTTTATATTCTTTAAGAGATTTTTTAATAGAATCTGAGATACTCGCATCAGTTTCCTTAATTATCTCATTAAATTTTTCAAGGTAAACCATTAGAGGCTTATAAGGGGGGTTAGCTTGGTAGCGTGGAATTATCCCAGGTATTTCTTTGACGAGAGTGTTTCCAATTAACTTATCAAGAATCTTTTGTATTTGAGTTATATCCAATTCAGAATACACAGCTATCTCGCTTACAGTTAACTGGCCTAAAAGGAGGAGAGTGGAATATACCTTAGCTTCAAGTTCAGATAAGTTCAATGTATCAACTAGTAGTTTAGAAAGAGTCTCCTTTTCTAAAGCCATATTTGAACACCGTTTAAAGAGGTCTGCGGCTTAAAAATTATTTATAAATATTTTTTATTTAACTAATATATTTGCCTTTCACCAGGTGTTGAATTAATATCAGTTATTTTCACCTGATTCTTCTTTGGAAATTCTTGTATAATCTGCGATTATTTTGAAGAAGGCGTGTATTACTCCGGGTGTCAGCATTCTACTCACATCGTTTTTACCGGGTGTAGGAATATCCACTATGCAGTGAAGTTCGTCTTCAATTATGGAGAAGGTTGCATAGTTAGAGTACTCTTCTAGTTTTTTTCTAAAAACTCTTAGCGTATCCATTTCCTCTTTCTCTAAAGCTTTCCCTGGTTCAAGTTTTTTAACGAAAAAGTCGAGGTACCAGAACCCGTACATTTCCTCTATTATTTCAACTTTAATATTATATATTTTCGAGTAAATTTCTACAAGTGTTTTCAACTCGTCAGGTGAAGTTAAAGGTTCATCTGAAGGGTTAAGATTAACCATTCCGCTTTTCAAGTCTATGTGAATAAGCGATCCGAAAACACTGATATAACTATGTATATTCCCATGATAGATCTCCGCTTCTGGGATAATCTTTTTCACGATGTTTAAAATAATTTTGAAAATTTCTTCACTCTGATCTATCGGCGGTATATAAATAGATAAAGGTTTTATATCGTCTAGTAACATTAACAGCTGGCTTATGGTGATTTTAACGTCTTTAAACACGCTTCCTTTAACTTTACCCTTCAAAAAATTGCGGAAATAGTTCAGATGCTGCTGTAAACAGAATTGAGGGAGCTCCTCGATTCTATAACCTAACTCTAATCTTATAGATAAGTATGGTCTGCTTTTACCGCACATCGGTCTGAGCATGCATCTTATTCTATCGCTTTCACATTCGACGCATACTTGAGTTATGTGAGTTAATAATTCTTTTACAAGATAGAGGACTTTTGAGGTCGCTCCTCTCTTTAAATACTCTGAAAACTTGCTTATATACTGTAAGTCCTCTTTACTCTTATTATCTTGCACTGTTATATTTTCTTGCAAACCGGTTCTCCTAGTTTTTACGAGAAAATAATGTTAAATTGGAAGACGCCATATATAATATGATTTTAATTAGTATAATAATTTTTTTAAAGATGAGTTAGAATAATATTATTCCTCCGTTTTCTCGTATACTTGACTTGGTTCGAATAATTTAGCTCCGGTAACACTCCATTCCCCTTTCTCAGATAGTTTCTTATAAAAGCATGAACGGTAACCTGTATGACAGGCGGCTATGTTCTGATCGACTTTGAAGAGTATAGTGTCATTATCACAATCCAAGTAGACTTCTATTATTTTTTGAGTATGCCCGCTTGTCTCTCCTTTTCTCCATATCTTCCTTCTACTTCTACTATAAAAATGAGTGAAACCTGTTGTAAGCGATTTAATAACAGCATTCTTATCAGCGAATGCAACCATTAATACCTGGTTATCCGCGATATCTTGAACGACAACCGGTATAAGCCCGTTCATTTTATTAAAGTTTATCTCTTCCACGATTTTATTAGCAACAGCTTCATCGATAATCATATTCAACACCATTTTCTGGGAACCACCCGTTTCTAAAGACGGGGTTCGCCCTCACATATTGAGCAGTTAACAAGTATACTGAGGGGATTTGAGGCTGTTCAAATCAGCTCTACACTTCAGCGTATAGCCGAGGATCTGCTACCTATATTCACGCTGCCGGTTAGATCTCGATTGTATTCTAATGCACAGTCTCTACACTTGAATATACTCTTTCTAACAGCTGTTTTCGTTGAATTGCATCCCCAGCATTGCTTTGATGCTAATACCTCGTTTACAATAGCTAGAGGGATGCGAGACCGGTATTTAGATTTTTCCATGTAGCTGTGCTCCGATTTAATTAAAAAGTAATTGACGACGTGAATAATAATGACGGAAAACGCAATTTTCCAAAGCTTAAAACAGATAGTCTTCCCGCGGTGAAGTTTATAAAGATTCAAAGTCGGACTACTACGCCGTTAGCTGCGAGAAAATTTTTTATATCTTTTACAGTATACTGGTTATAATGGAATATAGAGGCTGCTAAAGCTGCGTCCGCTTTACCTTTAGTGAAGACTTCTAATATATGCTCTGGTTTACCAGCTCCGCCTGAAGCTATTACAGGAATTTTTAAAAGCCTGGAAGCGGCTCTTGTAAGCTCTATGTCATAGCCTTGCTGGACGCCGTCGCAATCCATGCTTGTTAACAATATTTCTCCAGCCCCCAGCTCTTCAACTCTTTTAGCCCATTTCAATGCGTCGACTCCGGTTGGCTGTCTACCACCGTATATATAAGCCTCCCACCAGCATATCCCGTTAGGAGTCTGGACGTATATATGGTCGCTGTGATCATCGATACTCTCTACGTAGACTCTTTTAGCATCGATAGCTACAACTATACACTGACTTCCGAATTTTTCAGCCGCTTCTCTCACCAGATCTGGATTTTTAATCGCAGCTGTGTTGATTGAAACCTTGTCAGCGCCGGCTCTGAGAATTTCACCGATTGATTTAACAGAGTTTAAACCACCCCCGACCGTGAATGGAATGAATATTCTATCCGCTGTTCTTCTAACCACGTCTATTAGAATATCCCTTTTCTCATGTGACGCTGTGACATCTAGAAAAACTATTTCATCAGCCCCCTGGTTATCGTATATTTCCGCTAGGCTAGGAGGATCCCCCGCCTCCTTTAAGTTAGTAAACTGGACTCCTTTTACAACTTTCCCGTCTTTCATATCAAGGCAGGGGATTATACGTTTAGCTAGCAATCAGTCCACCTTTCAGGTGACAATGTACTCGAGAAGATCATGCTCTACAGCTCTTTTAATCTCTAATGCTACACGCCGACCGGATGACATTCTAGAACGCCATACTATGTTACCGTAAGGTGCGCCCAGCCACATATGAGCGTTTGTGCCACCGCCTGTTCTCGTAGCGATATCATATATCACAGGTTTCATCTCGCTTGTAATCACTGTTTGCAGGCAGAAGGATCCTATCATACCAGGTTTATAGTATTCCTTTGTTATTTTAACAAATTTTTCAGCTATTGGAAATATATTATTTAAAATACTTTCCCGCAGTGAACAGCTGTTATGACCTACCACTGTCATTATCGGATATTTTTGAGATTCAGGGAGTGTGAGCTGCTGTTCGGCTGGTATCCTTACAAAACCGTCTAAGGAGGATTCGAACCTCCAATCTATGCCGAGTAGTTCCAAAGGCTCCTCGCCTATTTTCTCTGATACAGGTGAATAGAAGAAGTTGAAGTTGAAGACCGGGCCTATTATATATTCTTCTATCCGTGCTTTTTCAAGATCTGATTCGGTTATCACGCCTTGTTTTATAAGCGCTTTAGACTTTTCTTCGAATTCCTTCGAACTCGCGCACGTGAAGAATCCTCTTTCAAGCTTCATTTTAGCGTGGTGTAGTTTAACTATTGTAAGCCGGTCTATTTGATCGGGTTCCATTTTTCTAGGTATAGGCAGACCTGCTTTTTCACACAGCCAATAATAATTTTGCCTTTCCTCTCTCTCCTCTAATCTTAAAAGGTTTCTACTTCCTACATATGGTACTTTAAAATTATTTTCCACGTTTTCTATTCCACAATAAGTTACAAAGGATCTGTTCGGAATCCATAGAATACTGTTCTCGCGAATCATTTTATCATATTTAAGAACATCTTTAAATGAATCTAATAGTATAGGGTGGTCAACGCATCCTTTGACTAACCTATTATTATAGTAGACTGATTTAAAAAAACGCGTGTAAGGCGCATCCCTGCCTTTCTGACACCAGACATATGTTGTAAACCCTTCGTCTTTAGCACCGTCTGCTATATCGAGGGCTGAATGTGAACCGAGGCAGCCTATTTTCAGATTATTTTTATCATACTCGCCTACTATTTTTAATATTTCATCTCTCTCTATCAATTTTTAATCCCCTCCTATAATTTTAACAGCCTCTGAAAGTGTGAAAGATTTTTCATAGAAAGCTCGACCGACAATCACACCGTATGGTTGAAGTTTTTTAAGTGATACTAGATCGTTAAGTGATCTTACGCCTCCAGCTATTATTAAAGGTGTTTTCACATATTCTATAACTTTTTCTATCGTATCTATATCAGGACCTCTCATCGTTCCATCTGCTTCAATCGAAGATAAGAGTATGAATCCGGGTCCAATCTCCTCTATTATTTTAATATAATTTAAAAGATTTATCTTAGTGGATTGAAGCCAGCCTTTTATTCTAACTTCATATTTATAGTGGTCTACAGCTGCGACAACTCTGTCTTTACCATATTCTTTAATTAAGTACTCAGGTAGACTTTTATCATCGAAGAAAGCTGTTCCTAAGACTACACGCTTAATACCCCTGTTTAAAAATTTCACAGCTTTTTCCAGTGTTCTTATCCCACCGCCGACTTGAATCTCGGAATTGACTTCTTCAGCTATTTTAATTATAATATCAATGTTATCACCTTTTCCCATAGCTGCATCCAAGTCCACTACATGTATTATTTCAGCACCCTCTTCTTCGAATAGTTTAGCGGTTTTTACAGGGTCAGAATAGTATTCTTTAGCTGTTTCAGCTTTACCCTGATATAATCTAACAACTCTACCTTTTTGAATATCAACAGCGGGGATAATCTTCAAAGCAGATCAGCCTTTAACATATTTAATAAAGTTGCTAATCAGTTTTAAACCGTTTTCACCTGATTTTTCAGGGTGGAATTGAGTTGCAAAAATGTTTTTCATACCTATAATAGATGGGAATCTTATACCATACTCTGTTTCAGCTATTAAAATCTTTGCATCCAATCCTGTAGCGTAATATGAGTGTACGAAATAAAAGTAACTGTTATCTTCTATGCCTTCTACGATAGGGTTCTCTGAATCTATAAGTCTTATTGTATTCCAGCCTATGTGAGGTGTTTTCACTGTTTCAGGTAGACGGATAACTTTACCTTTAAAAATATTCAAGCCCTTGTTCAACCCGCCCTCCATGCTTTCAGTTAACATTAACTGGAGGCCAAGGCAGATCCCTAAGACAGGCTTACTGTTTAACACTTCCTCTACTAATAGATTCTCAATATTTTTTATATTAATCATCGCGTCTTTGAAAGCCCCAACTCCTGGTAAAATTATAGCGGCGGCTTTCTTTATCAGGCTACTCTCATTTGTTATAATAGGCTCAGCGCCGGATTTTTTAAGTGCGTTGAATATGCTTCTCAGGTTACCTAAACCATAGTCGATTACTGCGATTTCAACCAGTTTAAATCACTCCTTTAGTACTTGGAACAGCGTCAAGATTTGTTAATTTAACCGCTCTTTTAAGTGCAACAGCGAGAGCTTTAAACAGCGCTTCAACCTTATGGTGATCGTTCTCACCGTAGAGGATTTTAGCGTGTAAATTGATTTTCAAGTTAGCGGAGAATGTTTTCAAAAAGTGGATTATATCCTCTGTAGCCATATCATCTATCGAAGTTCTTTTAAACTCAAGGTTTAAAATATAATATGGCCTACCGCCTACGTCTAAGGCGACCTGGGCTAAAGCATCATCCATCGGTATAGTAGCTTCACCGAATCTTTCAATTCCTTTTTTATCACCTAAAGCACTGTTTAAAGCTTCAGCGAGGGTGATAGCTACATCTTCAGCTATGTGATGAGGGGAATCGCCTTCAGCGGAGATGATTAAATCGATATGAGAATGTTTAGATATCGTGGCTAACATATGATTGAGAAATCTGATAGGTGTTTTAATCTCTGAAACACCTTTACCGTCGAGGTTTAGTTTAACTTGAATACTTGTCTCTTTAGTCACTCTTTTCAAATCAGCGGTTCGCATTTTTTTAAAACCTCGCAGCCGTCTTTAATTTTAATATCTTCGATTATTAAAATCAGCTGAGAAATTGAAGGAACGATTATATCTGTTTTCAAGCTCATAAATTTTTTCTCTAGCATAGATGGCTCTG
>JAHQXC010000066.1 GCA_029856525.1 Candidatus Odinarchaeia archaeon | reverse complement strand
AATCTTCAAGTAACAGGTTGACACACTCCACGACTAAAAAGAATAGCTGAGACACTCCTCTAAAAAATAAAAGAAGCGATTAGAATAAAATAAAAATCTGAAGATGAATGAGAAGGTGGGGGAAATGGAGTTAATGGAGGTTATTCAAAAAAGAAGAAGTATACGAAGATTTAAAGATACACCTATAGAAGACGATAAGCTTAAACGCGTTCTCGAAGCGGCTAGGCTGGCTCCTTCCGCTAGAAACCTACAGGATTGGAAGTTTATCATAGTTAAAGATAAAGCGACTAGAGAGAAACTCATGGAAGCCGCTAAAGGCCAGGCTTTCGTAGCGCAAGCGCCTGTGGTGATAGTGGCATGCGGGACTAAAACAGACTATGTAATGACCTGCGGTCAACCCTCATATGTAGTAGATGTTTCAATAGCTGTGACTCATCTAGTGTTAAAAGCGGTTGAGGAAGGTTTAGGAACATGCTGGCTTGGAGCCTTCTACGAGGATAAAGTTAAAGAAATCCTTGAGATACCGAAAAACATAAGAGTTGTAACTATGATCCCCATCGGCTACCCTGACGTTGAACCTAAGCCCACCAGCCGGAAAAGTCTAGAAGAAATAGTTTGCTTTGAAAAATGGCGTTGACAGATTAACTGCCAGAGTTTATTCATATTAAACATGGTAAAATACTCGCCTAAAATTTTGCGAATACGCTTGTAATCAGGGTACCTGGAAGCTAATAGCCTGTAAAAAGATTTACTGTGAGATTTAATTTTAAAATGCAACAGCTCATGGTATACTATGAACTCTATCAGGTTAATAGGCAGAGAAACCATTTTAATATTAAAATTAAGATTCCTTTTAACAGAGCAACTAGCCCACCTTGTCCTCTGAGCTTTAACAGTGATCCTATTATATTGTTTATCAATTTCAGCCGGTAAACTATTCAAGAATAGTAGTATCAGGTCAAGTAAAGTTTTTTTCAGAAAATTCTTGAAATCTGAGAGGTTAAAATTAAATCCTATTCTTATAAGCCGGTGAACCTCGTCGATTTTAAACCCGTTAACCTCCTCGTCTAAGATAACAGTGTACTGGACTCCTAGTAAAGGAAACATGTTTCCAGGTGACTGGTATAATACCTCACTCTCCTTTAACCTCCTATAAACTTTTAGAATCCAGTTCTTATTCTCCTCAATCAAGCGCAGCGGGTTCACTCCATAGACGGGTAGAATTACTAGAAGCCCCCAGGGTTTAACTTCCAGCCGCGCGTTTTTAACACGCCGCCGTTCCACGTGGCAGGTTAAACTCACCCCGTCTAAAACTATTACAGTTTTACAGCTTGAAACCATATTTAAAACCGTGTTTAACTGGTTGAAATAACCCTTGATACCCCGTTAACCTTCTCTATTCTGAAAATATGATTCGCGAAGCTTTCAAGCTCTCTCTCATGGGATACTATTATAATCTGAGGGGCTTTAATCTCGTCTAAAATATCACGTATCTTAAATAACTGCTCCTTGCTGAAACCGTCAGTAGGCTCATCTAGTATTAACAGATTCGATTTCAACCCGACGGATAAACGTTGAACAATCGTGTTTAAAGTAAGCCTGTAAGCTAAAGCAATACTTGTTTTCTCACCTCCGCTTAAAGATTCAAGCGGAGGCTCATAACCCTCCTGCTCTATAATAGGATTGAAATCCTCGTCTACACGCGCCTCCTTAGAGCTATCCTCGACGAGAATGTTAAACCATCGCTGGAATTTATTATTAAACTCTTGGTTAATAGAGATCATAACATGTTTCTCAATATCGTTTAAACAGTTCTCAAAGTACTCTTTAAGCCAGATAAGATAATCTTCGAACACGGTTACTAAACGTTTAAACTTTTCTCTTTCAGCTAACTCTCCTTCAAGATTTTTAATCTCCTGCTCTAGATTAGTTATAGTCTTCTCTAAGCCGCCTCTCTCAGAAGATAACCCTGTTAACTCTGATTGCAGTCTGGCGATATTATTTCTTAAAGCAGTTATCCGCTCAGCTAAATCCTTGTGGGGTCGAATACTATCCTCCAATTTTGAAATCTCTAAAAGTATTTTCAAACGCCGTTCAGCTGAACTATTAATCTCCTCATGGTTTCTGTTCACGGTCGAAGTGTAATGTTCTAAATTATTCAGATGAGTTTTAAGTTTATTCTGGAATTCTTTGTATTCTCTTAACTTTTCTAAAGTATCCTCCAATCTGTTTTTAGCGTCTTCGAGACTCGTTATATTATTAGAAACCTCTTCTTTTTCATGAAGCTTTGAATCTATTTTGCTTTGAATATCAGCCGGGTCAGCCGGGCGATCGCATGTAGGGCATAGCTTTCTATCGATTATCTGACGGTAATCGTTAATCTTAGATTCGAGAGCAGCCTCCTTTCTACGCAGCTCACGTATTTTTAAATCAAGATCTTTAAGTTTACTTTTAATCTCCGCCTCCTCCATTTCAGTAGGTTTATCGATTTTAGGAAGCGCCTCTATCAGATTTATTTCAGCCAGTATTTTTTTATAAACCTCGTATGATTCACTGGAGACTCTTATTATCCTGTTAGTCTTCTCCTTTAATTCATTTTCTAAGATAGGTATTTGACGTTTTAAAGCTTCAATTTCTTTTTCAATATTTAACTGCGACTCCAACTCGCTTTGAAGCTTTTTAAAATCTATTTCAACCTCCACGTATTTTTTATTAACTTCGATTAGACGTGTCTGAGCTTCTTTTAGAAGGCTTCTAGATTTTTCAAGTTTAGATGAAATCTCATCTATATCTCTGATCCTATCCTTTAATATGTTAACACGTTCTTTAAGCTCTCCGATTATACTATGAACGTTTTCTAAAGCGATCTTATAGTCTTCGATACCGAAGGCTTTTCTTAAAGTTTGAAGTCTTTCATCAGGTTTAGCCCATAATATCTCTTTCATCTGCTCTTGAGGCGTGTAGAGAGCATAACGGTATATAACGCTTTGAGCTCTAGGATTAGGAGGCTCATTAAATTTTAAAATATCTAGAATAGTCTGCTTCAGCTCTGAAGCTGATAGAATTTTTCTAACACCGTCGCATTCTATGTATCCTTCCTCCTGGGTTACAGATCCTCCTCTTCTTATAAGCCGTCGATAAACCTCGTATTCTTTACCGTCGACTTCGAATCGCAGTCTCACATGACCGCTCGAGCAGCCTAATCTTAGAAGATAGCTACCCTTCAAGTCGCCTAAACCGAATAAAGCGAATTCTATAGCTAAAAGAATAGTAGACTTACCTGAACCTATATCCCCTTCGAACAGGATCACGCCGGCTGGGAAATCGATTTTTTCATCAGAGTAGCTTCGAATATTCTTTAATTCAATTGATTTAATAATCATTTTTCACTCCTCTGGAATCTCTAAAACTTTTAAAGCATGGCTTCTAATCCTGTTCAAGTAATCTTCTTTAGATTCATTCATTTTAGGCGGGTCTCTTAAAACTTTTAAAAGGTTAACGGCGAGTTTAACACCCTCCGCTGAGGTGAGTCTAGGATTCGAAAGCTTAAGTCTATGAATATTCTCTTCGAATATTTTCTCCTCTATCTCTCTCACATCGCCGCCTTTAACTTTAATCGAAGTATACTCTTTAGAGGTTAAACCGTAACGGTTTATTCGAACATGTAAAGCCCCCTTCTCCATTATCATTCTCCGAATAGCGGTGAAATCAACATCCGAGGTTTTACCTGACGCTAACTCACCGTTTATCTTCAATAAAACAATCTTATTGTTTAAATCAGCTTTCTCCAGCTCTTCAGTTAAATCAGACATAACCTGGCTGGGGGTTCTACCTGTTGCATCATATTCTTTAAAGTAATAGTCGCATACTCTAACCTCCACGAACTCTATTCCTCTAACCTGAGTGTCGAAGTTAACAATGTAGAAGCCTCTTCTAACACCTTTAGCAGCCTCCTCGAAATCCTTCGAGTCTTTAGCGAAGATAGGGCCAGGGTAGACGATAAAAGGGTAATCTTCGAGTTTTTTAACAATAGTTTTATGAGGGTGCCCGCCAGCGTAGTAGTGGAATCCTGCTGGTAGATATGATAAAGGTATCGAATCGGTTTTAGCTAGGTCCACAGGCTTCAGCTCAGCTATCATAGTGTGAAAGACGAAGATTTTAAACCCGCCTTCATCTTCTAGAATCCCCCGGTTTAGAATCTTATAATATTCTTGCTCGATTCCAAGCTTTCTAGCTGAGATACCTGTCAGCTTAGCACCGGTCTTAGAGTCCACTGTGAACTTTAATATAAGCCTCCCATCTTTAATCTCACCTGCACCTATCCTCTTAACTAAGCCTGCGCTTTCTAAAACATCGATAATAGAGGTTTCAGTTGGACTGTAATCATGGCTTCCATAAACCACGTATATTGGGATTCCTTTAACAACAGCCTCCCTCATTTTTCTAACAGCTTCATTAACCACCCACATATCAGGGAGATTAGAGTGAAAGATATCACCGCTTATAATAATGAAATCCACTCCATTGAGAATACACTCGTCTATAGTCTTCTTAAAAGCTTCAATTTCAAGTCTTCTAAGCTCAGGCTCCCGGTTAGCTCCTAGATGACAGTCCGCTATATGAGCGAACTTATACATGATTCAACACCTTTAAAAGTATGTGATATTCGCATTTGAATTTTTAGAAGTTTTATCTTTAATATATTCTTCGAATAATGGTATTTTAACTGGAATAGCGAATTTAGTGAAGTTACTGCTAATAATAGCTTCACCTTTATCCAAGCTAGCTATAGTCTGAGAGTCCTCGGATAGATCCTGAGGCGCGAAGTTGATTATAGCCTGCCTTTCAGCAGCCATCTCATTGCCTAGAATTATCTTAGTATTCATGTTAGCTAGTATCGTGCTAGGTATAACAGTTGTAAGCTGAGTTACAGCCATTAAACCGACCTTAAATTTACGCCCCTCCCTGGCAACAGTCCCGTAAATATTATCGCCTCTAGCTAAAACATCAGCGCCTATCACGCGGGGAGCCTCCTCTATAACAATGCTTATAACAGGCTTATCTTCAAGTTCACCGGTGTACTTATAGTTTTGATAGCGTCTGAAAACCTCGCTTACAATTATCGCACCTATAAGAAGCTCCGCGGCGTCCGGTATCCGTGAAGTATCTAATATGACGATTTTACCGTTCTCTAACGCGTCTACGATATCATTCACCGTAGAGCCGCCTTTATCTATACTGAACACGTTAGTATAATATTCAAATCCTTTTTCAGTTGTATGTCTGATTCCGAGAATATGTTCAAGCCTCCTCTGAGTAACCGCGATAGTTACAGGTTTAATTTTACTCTCATCCTCGAGTTTTTCACCTTTTAAAATATTCTCAATCCATTTCTCCTCAAACTCATTGTGGTAAAGGTATATAGCATCCGACTGAGCTTCAGTAAACTCCACTATACCGTCGAAATGATAAGGTTTAATCGACTCCACGTTCACTATGAGATTATATCCTCCAGGAGGCGGCTTCGCGGAGGTATAGTAAACTAACCGGTCCTCAGCGTTAGGATGATCTTTCAAGCCTTTACCGTGACGGCCATAGTATTCGTCATGGGAGTCTAAAACGAGGACACCGAAGTTATCCTGATCCATTAGACTCCAAAGCATAACCTTCACTAAATTACTTTTACCTCTACCAGTAGTCGCTGGTATAATAACATGGTGAGTTAAAACTTCAGGTCCGTCAAGGTAAATTGGAAACTTAAAAACCTTTGAACCGCTTCTCAGATCTCCAACATATATAGGGTTAGCCGGTTTAGTTAGAAAACTAAGATCTTCAGGTTTAATCCGTCTAAGAGAGGAGAGAAAGTTAGGAAGACTTTTAGGTGTCTTTGGAACACCCCCCTCCACTCTTAGAACAGCTTTAACATGAGCTATAACATAGTGTCTAAGCGCCGGATCCATAAGGGTTAAATCAGATCGTTCACCGTATCCTTCAAGCCGAAGACCGGCGATCATCTCAATGTTCCCATCTGGTATTTGACTACCATACTCTAAGTCGTAAACCTGCATTATAACTAAACTGTCACCCTCCTCGCATACAAGTAAATCCCCTAATTCTATTCTTTCACCGGATCGCTGTCTTAAAAAAATTTTACCTATCGATCCGCCTATAACACTTCCTACAACTTCCATTTCAAACACCACTCTCAGAGGCTAATTTATTAAGTATATCATGAGCGTTCACAGATCTTACTCTACTTATAATTCTTTCAAACACATCGGTTTTAGATAACTCCGAGATTAGAATAGTCTTATAAGCTTCAATTTCATCAAGGCGAACGCGGGCAAACCTATCAGCTGCTATAAGACCGTAAGGATAACCTGGAAAACATAAATCAGATGAATTCTCACATATCTTCCATAAAATCTCTCCGAGATCCCTCTCAGACATTTTAGCATACTGGTCCTCTAAAATTTCATATCTGAAAACATACTCGCTTATAGGGTTAAGTTTCACAGCGAATATAGCCGCGTTATGATCTTTACTAGAGGATTCAGCTAAGAGAATATACCATCGATCGTATTCAACCTCCCTGGCGACGAGTTGAACAGCCTCCAGTAAAGCCATTCCTGTTGAAGTGAAAACCCGGTTAGTTTTAGATAAACCTGAAACGATAACACCTTTACTACTAGCAGCCTCGAACAGTCTATCAGAATACTTGGATTCATTAGTATAAGAGGTTTGCAAAGTCCTGTCGAGAATAAGAATATCCCCCTCGCTCATCTCGTGTTCAACCAGATGGTAAGCTAGTTGAAGTTCAGCGAATCTTCTAGCCATAGAGGATACTTTACTAAAGTCTATTTTAACATCTATTTCAGATAATGATCCGATTCTAATGCTTCTATCTGTGGATGAGAATAACAGATCACTCTCAGCTGGAAGATAATGTTTAAAGCTCTCGTTTAATGGTTGAATAGCAGTCTCAAAGAAGAAACCTCCCTCTCTCTGAGCTGTAATACAAAGAGATAGAAAATCAATTCTATCAGGTGTTCTAACAGGGTTAACTCTTAACCCGCCTTTGAAGATAGTGGAGCAAATACGATTATATTGAATTGAAAAACCAGCCCCTTCTAAAAGAGAG
>JAHQXC010000014.1 GCA_029856525.1 Candidatus Odinarchaeia archaeon | reverse complement strand
GGGTCAAGTTCCCTAGTATATTCAAGGGTTTCCTCGATGCTCTCCCAGTTTTGGCCAGGTAGACCTACTAGGAGATTAACTTGAACTTTTAAACCGATGTTTTTTGCCTCCTTAACTTTTCTCTTAAAAATTTTTAAATCTATTCTCTTATTTGAAGCTTCTAAAACTTTTTGAGAAGCGGTTTCTAAACCATATGCGATTATAACGCTTTCAGCTATTTTACTCATAAGTAAACCGGCTTCCACATTGAAATTCTCATAGTAGACTTCGAAATTTACCTGCGGGAATTTCACATGATTCTCGACGAGATTTTTCAGTAATTGATTAGCGTAATTTCGATCATATAAGAAGTCTGCGTCTATACATTGTAAAACATATAGGTTCCTTATCCGGCTTAAATATTCTAGTTCCCTGGCGGCTTGCTCTATAGAATAATATCTTACCGGCCCAGGATACTGCCATCTACAGAACTTGCACTTATAAGCGCATCCCCTATGAGTTTGAAACGGGAAAACATGATATTTTTCAAGTTTAAATACTTGTTCAAGATAAGGGGAAGGGATTTCTTTAAGGTTTTCGATTATTTGAATAGGGGTTTTAGTTCGCGAAGTGTAAAGGTTTACCGGTTTATTATCAGCTATATTTAAGAATACATACTCTCCTTCACCCCGACACACTCCATCTACGACACTCTGCTTTATATATTTCTCCGGGTTATAAGACGGTTCAGGCCCGCCTAAAATTATTTTCACAGCCGGATCCTCTCTTTTTATTTTCTCAGCTATTTTAAGCACTGTTTCCGCATTCCAAGGATACACTGAGAAACCTACTATATCAGTGTTTTCTTCTAGTATTCTATCTATAAGCCAGCTGTCTGTTTCAGAAGTGACATCGTACACGTTTATATCATGTTTTTTCTTTCTCAAATATGCTGCTATATATCCTATGCCAAGAGGTGGAAAAGAAGGGTAGCATCTATTATATCTCTCTTCTTCAGGGGGAATATATACTAGGCTGAGTTTCATATTCTTCGAGTCCATGTTCAAGTTTAATATATTAGCTCGGTTATTTTTAGCGTTAATTCTCCATTTCATTTTTAATAGTATTTTTATATTTTTCAGATTCTATTTATTAATTAGTGGTTGTAGTGTTCAAACCTTGGAGAAGCGACGCTGGTAAGGATAGTGGAGACGAGGATCGTAAGGATACTGGTATCGTTCCTTTCGAAACTGTTTATTCCCGTTATGAGAAAGTGGATTTCAACGATCTTATTAAGAAGGTTGAAGGTGATCTACGGCCTCCGCCTCTATTCAAATGGCTGATTAAAGATATTATCGCCGGGTCAGCTCAGCTAAATTCTCTAGCCGAGCTAGCTTGGTTGAAATATGAGAATGTGAAGAGCATTGTCACGTTAAGGTTAGAGCCTCTTAACAAGAATTTCATTGAAACCCTGGGATTCGACTATCTTTTCCTACCGATTGTAAGGGTTCCTTCTCTAAGCCAGATTAAACTTTTCCTCCAGTTTGTGAGATTAATGATAGCCCAAGGGAAATCTGTTTTAGTTCATTGTAGGAATGGTTTAGGCAGGACTGGTACAATGCTAGCTATTTACCTTATTGATATAGGCTACTACCCGGATGATGCTGTTAAAGAAGTTGAAACTAAATATCATCATGCAGCTATCACCCACTACGAGCAGTATGCGGTTATTAAGAGATTTTTCAGATATCGTAAAAAACACGGTGGCTTCTAAGTATTATACTATTTATATGCTGAAATGTAGGAAAATATTTATAATATTTATATAACTTCTTATAGTTTTGAAGTGATAGCTTTATGACCGCTAAAAGAATTTCAACCACGACGCCTACTACAGGTAGAGAGGAGAATATTCTAGATTTAACTGAGTCGATTTGCCCTGAGTGTTGGATTAACGGTGTTTATAAGATTCTCCCGGCTAAAATTATTTCAAGAGATGGAAAAGTATATATTACTAGAAGATGTGATGTGCACGGGGATATCGAGGAGATTTACTGGAGTTCAGTTGAATTATATTTGAAGAGCCGTAAATACGCTCAAGACGGCTACGGTATAGGCAACCCTTATAATCGATCCGAGAACCCTGTCTGTCCTTTAAGCTGCGGTTTCTGCAAGATTCATTTAAGCGGGCCAGCTTTAGCGAATCTAGTCGTCACCAACAGGTGTGATCTAAACTGCTGGTATTGCTTCTTCTTCGCTGAGAAAGCTGGTTATGTTTTCGAGCCTAGCATCGATGAGATTAGGCGTATGGTTAGAAATTTCCGTAGCGTAACACCGGTCCCAGGGTTAGCGGTTCAAATCACAGGAGGAGAGCCCTCTATACGCGAAGATATTATAGAAGTTATTAAAGCTATTCGAGAAGAGGGTGTCCGCCATATTCAATTTAACACGGATGGTTTAAGGCTAGCAATGGATAAAGAGTTCGCGAAGCAGATTAGAGCCGCTGGAGTTAACACTGTCTATTTAAGCTTCGACGGTGTATCGCCTGAAACTAATCCTAAGAACCACTGGGAGGTGCCCTTCGTAGTTCAAAACTGCAGGGAAGCCGGCCGCATGGGGATTGTGTTCGTGCCTACTGTTATCAACTCTGTTAACGACCATGACCTAGGTAATATTATAGATGTAGCTTTCAGAAACCTGGATGTGGTTCGCGGGGTTAACTTTCAACCCGTCTCTTTAACCGGCAGGATAACTAGAGCTGAAAAGGATAAACTTAGAATCACTTCAACAGATGTTATTCAAAGAATCGAAGAGCAGACGAACGGGCAGATAACTAAAGATGACTGGTATACTGTGCCGTGTGTAGGCGCGATTAGCCGAATCGTTTCAGCGATAACTAAACGGCAGCAGCTAAACTTTACAAACCATTTCGCATGCGGTCTAGGCACATATGTTTTCCTAGATGACGGGAAGTATGTTCCTATACCCCAGTTTATCGACATAGACGGGTTCTTCGAGTACCTCGCGGAGAAAGCTGATGAACTAGAGAAAGGGAAGAGCAAGTACTGGGTTGGTTTAAAACTTTTATATAATTTAAGAAAGTTCATTGATAATGAGAGGAAACCTAAAGATTTGAAGATTACTAGAATGCTTTTAAAAATTATCATGCAGCATGATTACTCTGCTCTAGGCGACTTTCACATGAAGACTCTATTTCTGGGCATGATGCATTTCATGGACTTATATAATTATGATGTAAACAGGGTGAAGAGGTGTAATATTATTTATCTGTCCCCTGACGACCGTTTAATTCCATTCTGCGCTTTTAACACACTTTCAATGTTGTACAGGGATGTGATTCAACCTAAGTATGGTTTAAGTATAGAAGAGTGGGAGGCTAAAACCGGGCGTAAGCTAAGAGACGGCTATTATAAAAGGGATATTAAAGCGCTGACTTCTTCAGAGATTTATAAAAAGTTTTACGGGTTAACTTAACACTCTCCTACTATAAGAGGGGTTTACTTTTGGCGGATAGAGAGAGTATCGCTGATAAATTAACTGAGCTTCTAGCTAAATCGAAAACTAATATTGGAAGCTGGGATGAGTCTAATTTTCCAGCGCAGCCGACTGTGGCCGTCGACGGCATAATATTATTTGAGCCTGGTAGAATCGTACTTATTAAAAGACGTTTCCCACCTTTTAAAGAATTCTGGGCGCTTCCCGGTGGTATAGTGAAATACGGGGAGACTGTGGAAGATGCTTTGCTTAGAGAGGTCGCCGAGGAGACAGGTTTAACTGTTAAAATTAACAGGCTTGTAGGTGTTTACTCTAATCCAAACAGGGATCCGCGCGGCCATGTTATCTCTATTTGTTTTCTATGCGAGTTTTTAAACGGTGTCTTAAAGGCTAGCAGTGACGCTGCTGACATACGCGTTTTCAGTGTTGAAGAGGTTTCTAGCCTGCAGCTGGCTTTCGATCATTTAAAGATGATAAGGGATTCAGGTATAATATAGTTTTTCGCAATTTTTTATTTCCTATTTTGAGATTTTAGAAAAATTTATATATAACATATTGCTAATTTTATAAGTGAGCATTATGTCGCTAGAATACGAAATCGAATCTTTATTCGAAAAAATCAGGCGATGTCTAACATTACAGCGGAGTCTAATTTTAAGAGGTTTCATGTCCAGCTATCTCCCGTCTATAAGTGTTTCAGTGGATTCTGATGACTCAGAAGGCGTAGAAGATAATATAATTGATGCTCTTTATTTTAATGACATGTATAAACCATGTGATTTTATAGGCTGCGCTTCTTAGTTTCGCTACTTTACGTAAGGTTTTTAAACGTGTTTGACTATTGTTATGTAGTATAACTACATAATGGTGGCCGTATGACTAAGGTCTGCTTGATCACAGAAGGCACCTATCCGCTTTCAATAGGCGGAGTCAGCAAATGGACACATACCTTAATATCTAAGATGCCGGATGTAGAGTTCGAGATAATCTCCCTAACCCCTGATAGAAGAATAAAATTTAATTATAAGCCTCCTAAAAACGTTAAAGAAGTATACTTACATCCTATATGGGAGGACTTCAACTCTGAGTCTAGCGAGCAAGGCATTCAACCATGCGAGAATGATTCAGCTAGAAAAATTAAACAGTTTTTTCAAGCTGAAGCCTCACGTTTTCAAACAAACACATATTTGAATGAAGGATTCATAAAACCCTTAGAGAGAGTTTTCAACGTACCGATCCCTGAAGCAGACGTCTACCATGCTTTAAACGCGGGTTACGCTGGTTTAATCGCAGGTCTAGCTAAGCGAATATATAATAAACCTGTAATAGTCACCGAGCACGGATCATATTATAAAGAATGGGTTCTAAGACTTAGCAGAGTAGATTTCCCCGATGAACTACGCCACCCTAAAATATTAAAACCAGAAGACCACACTCAGATTAGACTGCTTAAATTCATAGGTAAACTCGTAGAATTCTCTTTTAAATCAGCTGATATAATAGCCCCGGTTACCGGAGCTCACATCCCAATTGAATTGAAGCTTGGAGCAGATTATAAGAAGATTAAGCCTATACCTAACGGCGTCGATTATAATCTTTTCACCGGAAACAAGGACGGCGAGCAGAGTGAAGAGTTAACAGTTGGAACCGTAGCTAGATTAAACCCTATAAAAGATGTTAAAACACTGATTAAAGCAGCCCGCCTTGTAGTGGATAAGCAGCCTAATGTTCGATTCGAGTTCATCGGTCCGAAAGAAGACTTAGACTACTATAACGAAACCGTAGCTTTAATAGAAGAACTCGGATTAGAAGACCACTTTCACATCCTACCTGAAACATACACGCCCGAGAAATTATATTCTAGATTCCATGTCTTCGCTCTTTCAAGCATATCTGAAGCTCAGCCTCTAGCTTTACTTGAAGCGATGAGCGCCGGCATACCTGTAGTAGCTACAAGAGTGGGAGGGGTCCCAGAACCTGTAGACGAATGCGGATTACTTGTAAACCCTGGTGAATATAAGTTGATGGCTAAATCCATATTATTCTATCTACGAAACCCTGAGTATAAACGTGAAGCCGGTTTAAAAGCTAGAGAGAGAATAGTTAACCGTTTCTCAGAGAGCCTGTTTATAAACGCTTATCGTAAAGTTTACTTCAATCTCTCAGGGAAACCTAAAATTTATTAAAGTTTTATGGTTAATTTTAATAACATGTCTTTTAAAGAAAACGTTTACGTTGAAAAATACATTAAAACACTAGGCGAGCAGGGTAAATCAGAGTCAACGATTGAAGGCGAGGTTAAAATTCTAAAACTTTTTTTAAAAAAAATTAACGGTAAAGATCTTAAACAAGTAGAAGACGTCGACATACAAGACTGGCAGATAAACCTTTTAAACCAGGGTAAAAAACCATCCACCGTTACACGCTACAGTCGCGTTATTCAACGTTTTCTAAGAGAGCTCGGCTTGAACGTGAAAGTAACCTATCCTAAATCTTATCCTATAAGAGAACCCTGCTTCCTCAGCGTAGAACAGCTTAAAGCATTATACGAATGCACAGATAACCCGCGTGACAGAGTTATCATCGCATTATTCACGGAGACAGGTATTAGAACATCTGAGCTTATTAATCTACGTAAAAAGAATATTTTCGAACAGTCGATTATAATGTCCCCTCTCCCACCTTATAGAGTTTTAAACCTTCCAGATATAGTTCAAACCTATCTTACAGATTACATCAATTCTAAAAGCTATTTAAAAGAAGATGACCTAATCTTCTCAACCGGCGTTAATAAAGCCCATGATAAGTTAAGCTACGCAACCCTAAACTTTATATTCAAGAATATCACGGAGAAGCTTTCTAAAACCTGCAGTATACCCTATAAGATTACCCCGCAAACCCTTAGAAACACTTTTATATACTTGCAGTTGATTAGAGGAGTGCCCGTCGAGCTTATACGTAAACAATTAGGTTTAAAGAAATCTGACACTATTAAAAAAATTAAATCACAGGTTAAAGAATCAGACGGCTTAAAAACTAGCATGCTCGTCGAATGCTATAAATGTAAGTCGACGATCCAGCCTCATATGAAGATCTGCCCCTACTGTTTTACAGATCTACCCAACCTTTTATGCGTTAAATGTAAAAGACTTGTAAAACGCGACTTCAAATTCTGCCCTTACTGCGGTTACCCTCTAAAACCGTGAAACCTGTTTTAATCTTCTTAAAACAATTAACGTCGAGTAGAATAAAGCCGCTGTTAAACCGGCTGCGAACCCTGTTAAAATACTCGTATACGCGGTTAAGAAACCTGTTAAAAGTAGAGTGAAAGATATGATAAGAGTTAAAGCTACAGCTATAATTAAGCTGAGACAACCTGATTTAAGACTGATCATCGCTGTAAACAATATTTGAGCTAAAAGAATTGAGAATAACACCCAGCCCACTGCAAGCGCGGCAACATCTATCAAAGTGATATTTAAAGTAAGGTTGAAGAATGAGAGAATCTCCTTCAAAAAATATGAGATAGGTGTGACTGTTATAATCGCGGTGGCGGAGACGCCTATAATCAGTCTTCTATAAGCTTTTAAAACATCTTTATAAGCGTTCACAGCCTCCTTCCTCTTAGACAGTTTCTGACGACTAAACTCGTTAAGGTATTCTTCAACCCTTCGAATTAAAAGCCCGGCTACACCTATCACAGGGAAAACAGTTAACTGGAAGATAACTATCGGTGTTTGAAGCTGAGAGTTCAAGAGCACACTATAACCGGTCACACTCCAGCCGTAAATGAACCAAACCAGGTAGCTTGTTAACATGAACAGGTTGATTATTAAACCGCCTAAAATAATAGCTTTCAAATTGAAACCAGATTCTTTAAACAGTTTAGTATAGAAGACGGGTTCAATTAACGGCAGCCCACCAGGTTTAAGAACACGGTTAAAAAGGTAGACTGCTAGGAAAACACATGCTAAAATAAGACTTATACTATAAGAGGATATGACACCGAGTAAACCTGTGTAGTAAGACGTATATAAGGAAACCACTATCATCGAAGCTATAGCGGTAAGATAGACAGCGGCGACTATATGCAGCTTGTTTAAAGCCTTATACGCTCCTATAAAACATAAAAGGAATATATTCGGTATAATACAGATTAAAGCCGGTAAAACCGTTTCTAAAGAGATTAACCCGGTGAATATGGAGAATAATAAGAGAACAATTGTAACTGTGATCGAAATATAAAAGCTTGTTAAAAGACTTTGCTTAACATATTTCTTTGTAAGAGCTGAATCCTCAGACAACGCTGCTTCTAAAGTGTATTTTCTTGTTAAATAATCTAAACCGTAGAATGTGAAAGCAACCGGGATTATAATACTGTAGATTAAAGCTAAAATATTTGTTTCAACAGGGTTTAATATTTGACTGTAATGGTATCCTAATAATAATACTAATCCTAAATTGAATACTAGAGGGGTTGCAGCGAATAAACCGTTGATGAAGAATCCGCCGATTTTCTTAATTTTCTCAGATCCGATAAACCTATTAGTGAAAGCGATTATCACTGTGAAAACAGCTATAAAACTCAGTGACGCGATTAAAAGCTCACCGTTAAACCAGTAAACGTATACGCCGCCGACTGAAGAAGTAGAGTATAACACCGCGTAACCTGATATCACTTTTATTTCAACGTTTAAATTAGTTGAAGGCCACCCGGATTGAGGTTGAACAGTTATCAACCCGTTATATTCACGCCCAGCGCCTATAGTTAAAACAGTCTCACTTTCACCTAGACTTATATTCGAAGCTGAGATAACCGCTTTAATTTTAAGATTCAACGGGAAGGGATAACTGTTAGTTAAAGTATAGTTTACAATCACAGGATCACTTGGAAAATATATTCTCTTATCCACGTTTAATATACTCGCAGTGAAACGGCGTGAATAATAAACCTCTATAAGCGTGTCACCTGAAATGTTTAAAGCTAAAATAAGAGTCTTACCGTCATAAAACCATTTATCTGTCAGTGTTCTATTCACGAATATGGTCACCGGCGTATTATTCAACTCTACGAGTACTCGTCCAATTCTCTGCTTCGGACTTGTAAAGTTGAACGCGAAAAACTCGCTTGTAGAAGAGGCGACTACCGGGCCCCCGGCTGTGCAGCCGATGATATGCGGTTGATTCGACGGCTGACTGTCCAAGGTCACAGTTATCGTGTGAACGCCTCTAGTAAGCTTCGGCAATATAACCGTGTTATTAGAGTAAGCGAGGTATTCCTGCGAGTCTATTCTCACAGTTTTAACGTATAAGCTGAGATTATCAAATCTTATCATCTGACCTGCTATATAATCTAAGTATTCATCGCTAACGCTACGCGTGTCTAGATTAATCCGGATAGTGTTATTCGAGTAATATGTTACATTATATTTCATCATATCATGCGCTTGAATCCTATGATAATACTCGTAGGGTGTACAAGTGTAGACATCCCGTCTCTGCCAGAGCTCATAGTCTAATATATTATATAATAAAGGTAGACGGCTTGAATTATCTATAGAATAGTCATGCCAGAGAAGCGTGTAAGGCATACCGTTACCGATTCGATACGCGTCATCGAAATTCCTCCTCTCAATCTCCCAAGCCCGACTCCAGTTAAGATTCATCTGAGTTGGACTGAAATAATTATGATCTGAGTAGGATTGCCTGAATAAAACGAAAACAGTTTTATTAAAGTCTATGTTCCCGCCACCTGAATAGTAAAACTCCCATCCCATTAAATACGGGAAGTCTTCCACGCTTAACTCTGTTACATACTGGTAGCCTACCTGTGGAAGATAAACTGATGCATTATAACGGCTGAACCAGATCCCGGGCCCCCAGACCTGTAACCCGGTTACCGGTATACTAAGATTCCCTTCAATCTGATGCTTGCTTAAATTAAGCTCGTTTAAAACTCTCAGGTCGGTTACAGGTGTTAAATCCCAGTAAACATGAGTAACGGAGTGGGATGCTAAATCATTTCCTTTACGATATGCTTCTAAAAATAAAGGTTTACATGCACTCCAATTTATGAAGCCGTAAAATTCACCTGATTGTTTAACAGGCCCCTCGCTTATAATCGCCCAGCCGAATGTGAAATAATATGTATCAGCTAAAGTTAACAGTCTTCTTAAAGCGTTAGTTGTGTTCACTGTAGCGAAACACCAGTCCTGGTCTACGGTGAAAATCCATGTTAAACGGCCGGAAGTCGGCTGTAAAGCTATAGCAGGATAATCTCTGAATATACACCATTGCAAGGCTTTTAATAGAAGAGTCGACCGGTCAAACCACGGGTTCAATCCGAGATCGTAAACGTTTATGAACACGCTTCTACCGGCACCTATCTGTGAAGCGAAACCGCAATATGTTAGAAAGACACCTGTCTCATTAGCTACAGCTTTAAGAAAAGGCTGCGTATTTATCAAAGTTGAATTAACAGTAATATTATCTAAGCCGAAGCCTCCGCTGTGAATAGTCGTATTTAATGAATAGTCGGCTGTTATAGGATGGCTGAGCGTTTTAATCGAATAACTTAAGTTCAGGAAGCCGTTATCTTTAACGTTGAAAAGCTCCCTCCAAAATAAATCTCTATTCGCATAGAAAGTGTTGTTTTCATCTTTCACACCTATATAACCGAATCCTATTATGCTTCCACCGTTCTCTAAGTATTCTCTATAATAATTTAATAATGTAAGCCGGCTGCTATTAGAGATATAAGTGTTCTCGGGTAGTATTATACACGAATATCTCTCTAAGACCCCGCTGCTAGTTATATTCTCCTCGGGGAGGACTTCGAATCTTAAACCAGCCATGTAAATATGGCTTTCAACCACGTAGAAAGGCAGTATAACGGGAGCGGAGATATTAGAATTATCATAACCTACCTGCTTCCAGCTTAAACTTAAATTACTGAAAACTATTCCAACCGGTTTAACCTCGAAGGGGACGCCGCTAACAGGTTGCCCTGTAATCTTAACAGGTTGAAATATAAACGGTATTATTAAAAATAAAAGCAGTAGAATAGTTAGCCGACGTATTTTAGTCAATAATATCCCCGTGTAAAAATATATTACTCTACTATGATCCCATCCCTAGTTATATTGAATACATGCTCTTTCATATCATGCTCTGTTCCCCTCATCTTTACTATCATCAATCTTCTAACGTTCATATCGTTTACTTTATCAAGTTTTAACAAGATGATACCGTCCACCACGAATTCTTCTATATCAAATCTGCTTAAACGATCTGAGCCGCTGGGAACCTCTGTGGTTATTAGAAATGTACAGTTAAGCTGGCTTATACCATAACATAACCTTTGAATATCTCTTCTTAAATCGAATATACTATCATACTGGTAGGCTAAGGATACTATTGAATCTAACACAACTCTTTTAGCCCCAAGCTCTCCTATAATATTCGCTGTTTTATATAATAGACTGTCTATTTCCCCTCTTCTCAGAATATATTTCTCGTTTGAAGGAGCTGAAACCCTTGAGCTTATCGCGTCAACAATCGCTAGTTTACCTTCATTTTCAAGCTGTTCAAGATCCCAGCCGAATGACATTTTAACGTGAGCTCGAAGCTTGTCAGGCGGCTCATCCATTGTGATGAAAATCCCCGGTTCATCGAATAACGTTATACCTTTATAAATAAACTCTATTCCGAAAAGGGTTTTCCCTGTTCCAGATGTCCCTGTCACAAGGTAGGTTCCCACAGTAGGGAAGCCGCCTTTGATAAGTTCATCGAAGCCTTTTATCCCCGTTTTCACACGGCAATTATCGGGTGTTAAACTCATATGAAAACCTCTTAGAATAATCTAATAATTTTATCAACCGCGGTTTGAGCTCTCCCGATTTTCTCGAGTCTTTTATATATTTTAGGAAGTATTTCATATTTAAAATCTACTCCGTTTTTTAAACACTCGTTTATTAAGCCTTCGAGAGCCTCCATAAACGGCGCTGGATGCTCAGCTCTATCTAGTATCACTGAAACAACTTTATTTATCTGTAATCCTGTATAGTAGCTGACTACTTTAACACTCGGCATGCTCAGAAACATTGCACCTGATTTTCTGCAGCCTGCACTATGCGCGTTAAATATCGCTATAGCCTCTTTACTGAAATCTGGAAGCCAGTCAGGATACTTAGCTTCTATAACAGGCCCCTCCTCTAGACTCCAGCCTATTAAGAGGACTCCTTGTGGCATTTACCGCACCGTTCACCATAGTGAATCAATTTTCTTTATTGTTTTCAGAAGCGTTATATCACGGTTATCTTGAACGTTTAACGCCTCTTTTAAAACATCTTTTCCGATTATCTCTCTCAATTTCTCAATATTCTTCATGAAATAAGGGATGATGATCTCCCCGCTTTTAACCATCGCTAATACAACCGGGACTATCACCGCGCCTCCGGGTTTAATATCATCAGCTAACACAAGTTTGAAATCAACCTCTGCACCTCTATCACTACTCTCTATTTTAGAAATATTTAAAGCGTAGTCTGAAGGTGAAGCTATTTTAATATTAGTTTTAGGTGTTAACAGTTTTCTTAAACTAGTTTTCTTATAGACTCGTAGAACTCCTAAACTAGATATTCGTGATAGAAGCTCTTTTAAAACATCTCTGTCAACGTTGAGAAGGCTTTCCAGCTCTGTGAAGCTTAAAGCATCACTGCATAGAAGCCGGCAGAGCGAGAGAATTTTACCCTCGTCTATTTTACAGGATAAGCCGCCGGCTAAGTCGATAATATTTTTAATAGTGATCTTATCAAGTTCACGTATGTTGAATAGCATGCTCTCGTTTATTTCCTTCGATTTAAGCTCTTTATTAAATTTGAATTCCCGGATTATGTAAGGTGTTAACGCCTTTGAAATAATCTCTGTCACAGTTTTGATTTCATCCAGGTTACCAGTCCACGCGGATAGTAGAAGAGCGTATTTCCGTTCAACATATTCTAGTAAATCTTTTAAATATTTTTTAAGATCGCTTGTTATAAACTCTGTAATCACACCTATGATAAGATACTCTCCGGAGCTTAATACAATGCTATTATTACCGAAGTCTAGTATTTTTAACCCTTTACCTGTATTGAAAAGTTCTTTTGAAGCTAAGACTATCGCTGAAATCAATCCGGATGTGAGATCTAAATCTATTTTCGTTGATGTAAGCTTCTCGTTTATTATAGAATAGCCGTGGCGGTGTATAACCATGTAATCGTATATTTTTATGTCGAAGCTGGTGTTTAGAATATTCTCTAATTCTAAGCTTTCATCTGAATGCAGGTTTTCAGAGCTTGACACATCCTCCCCCTCTTAATATAAAATCGATTTATTAGTTAATAAAAGTTATCCGCGTTTAAAATACTCTATAAGTTTTTTTAAGCCATCGTCTATTTTATAAACGGGTTTGAAATCTAAAAGCTGTTTTGCAACAGATATATCCGCGTAGCTCTCATAGATTTCTCCTTCCCTTCTAGGTAGAAATATTATTTTTGAATTAGAGCCTGTTAACTCTTTTATTCTCTCAGCTAAACTTTTTATCGTGGTTCTCTCACCGCATGCACCGTTTAACGCGATGAATTGAGGAGTATTCTTCGAAAGTATTTTAATAGATAAATCCACTAGATCGTCAACGTAGATGAAATCCCTGGATTGACTCCCATCCCCGTAGATGGGGATACTCTCCCCGCGTAAAGCTTTATCTAGAAACGTGGATATAACTCCTGTGTAAGGGTTGCGCGGATCCTGTTTAGGACCGTAAACATTGAAGGGGCGTATGATAACTATATTCAACCCGTAGAATTTACTGTAGAATTCAGCATATTTCTCACCTGTAAGCTTGCTTAAACCATAAGGGCTTAAAGGGTTTTTAGGATGTTTTTCATCGATTGGAAGATAAACAGGCTCCCCGTAGACGGCTGCAGATGAATAATAAATTATTTTCTTAATCCGGTAGGTTGAAGCCGCTTGTAAAATATTCAAGGTCCCTCCGATATTCACCGCTGCATCTTTTACAGGCTCTTTAATAGAAGCTGCAACACTTACCTGAGCTGCTAGATGATAAACAGCGTCAACCCGAGATATAATATTATCAACATAATTTTTATCAGTCACATCCCCTCTCCAAAATATTATATTACCAAGATATTCTTTAATATTCTCAAGTTTACCGTTTGAAAGATTATCTAACACGTGCACATTATAGCCTTTTTCTACAAGAGCGCAAGCTAAGTTTGATCCTATGAATCCACAACCCCCTGTTACTAGAATATCCAATGCAACTCCTCCTGACGGTAAAGTTAAATACCTAAACTCATCTCAACAACTCTCCTTTCACAGGAAGAGGATAAGAGACGATAAAATTATATAATGCCTTTCTCCTATAATATTTTTGAGTAGGCATAAGACAAGTCGAATACACGCCGGTAAAACTAAAAACTTTACTCGCATCCGCAAGTTTAATCGCTGAAACCGGAAGCTCTTTAACTTTATCAGCGGAAAGCCCCTGCGAAAGCGGGAAGTGGAAGCCGGAAGATATTTATAATTTCTAATCTTCAAAAAGGATACAAGTGTAGAGCTTGAACAGTCCTATGCGCGTGCTGATTGTAGAGAATACCAGTAAACTCCCCCGTTGGATCAGGAAGCCCCCTCCGATAGGGAGCGGTAGTTCACGAAAGCGAGATTAGCCTACTCTCAGAATATATATAAAATCGTTAAAATTGAGTTGAGGTTGTAATATGGCTGTTTTCGTCTGTGATAAATGCGGTGCGCTTTTCGAAGCGCGCTGCAAACCGAAGAAATGTGAAAACTGCGGTTCAACACAAATCTCTAGAAAAGCCTAATTTCTCAACGTCCCCAATTTTTTTAAAAAAAATAAAATATATGAGTTAAAAGTTAATTGAAAGAAGGGTATTTGACTGAACATTCTAATATAGAGAATTTTAATAAGCTATCATGTTTAAACCGTCTTCTCCACTTTTATAACAGTCTTCAAATAGAATACCCCTGTTAAACCGGATGTTAGAGAGCCGAGTAGAATTCCTATTTTAGCCATACCTAAAAGAATCAGTGAAGTAAAGGCTAGATTACTTATGAAAAGCGACATTGTGAAGCCGATCCCGCCTAGTAGAGCTGCACCGTATATATGCTTCCAGTTAACTTCTGAGGGGAGGCTTGCCAACCCTAATTTAACTGAGATATAGGAGAAGAGTGTTATCCCTGCTTGCTTGCCGATAAATAAGCCTGCGATGATACCGACTGTTACCGGTTGAGTTAAAATGAATCCGATATCTAAACCTATAAGATTGATTCCAGTGTTAGCTAAAGCGAATAATGGGATTATAAGAAACGCAACCCAAGGGTGAATGTGCTCTTGAAGCCTAATCAGAGGTGGAACAGTCATATCGCAGGCTTTATCAAGCACGTTAACTGTCATAGCTCTTTCAATGCTTATTTCACCTTTTTTAAGCGGAACGGTCTTCTCCAATTGCTCTAGCGACGCGTAACATACATCTAAAAACTCCTCCGGCTCTAAAGCTCTTCCAGAAGGTATTATTAAAGCTAAAATTAAACCTGCTAAAGCCGGTTCAACCCCGGATTCTAAGAAGCCGAACCATAAGCCTACGCCTAACACACCGTATAATATCATGTTTCTAACGCCGAGGTAATTCATAGCGATCAGGCTTACTGTGAAAGCAGCTATTACTATGAAGGCTGGTGGATAAATTTCAGACGGATAGAATAAAGCGATAGCGACAACAGCTCCAATATCATCTATTATAGCTAATGATGCGAGAAAAACCTTTAAACCGTTAGGGATACGTCTACCGAGTAATGTTAATACACCTAAAACGATAGCTATATCTGTTGCCATTGGAACACCCCAACCTGCGACACCAACACCGCCCATGTTTAAAATAGAGTAGATCACTATAGGAAATATCATGCCCCCTAAAGCTGCGAATAAAGGTAAAGCGAGTTTTTTAAAAGTTGTAAGCTCCCCTACTAGAAACTCACGTTTAAGCTCTAATCCAACCAGCAGGAAGAATACAGCCATAAGCCCTTCATTAATCCATAATCTTAGAGGTTTAGTTATTGTAAAAGATGCTATACCTATAGTAACCTCTGTCTCCCATAAATCCAAGTACATGGATCCTAAAATATTAGATAATAGTAAAGCGGTTGAAAGACATAAGAGCAGTAATATGCCGCTAGAGCTTTCTAATTCTATAAACCTGCGGAAAGGGGCGGTAAGCCGTTCAACTGGTTCAGGCTTCTTAAAAAATTTAAGTAACATGCTAGGTTTCTTGCGAAGCTCTAAAATCTTTTTTATAGACGGCTTCTTTAAAGACTCGGGTTTAAAAGTGTTAATAATAAATGTTTTAATCTCATCTCTAATCCGTCGGAAACTCTCTATATATAATTCCCGCTCGCCTTTAACCTGAAAACTGGCGTCAATACTTTTATGAATATATTTTTTACCGCCTGGAAAATACGGGCAACTCTCAAAGGCTTCATCGCATAAAGTAACTACGTAGTCGAAGATTCTCGAACCGACAATCTCATCAATACTTTTAGGCTTCTGCCCGGATATATCGATGCCAATCTCCTGCATAACTTTAACAGCTAAAGGGTGGATTTCAGTCGGCTTTAAACCCGCGCTGTAAGCTTCATAGTAATCCCCGTATAAATGATTTAATAACGCTTCAGCGATCTGAGAGCGAATTGAATTGAATGTACTTATGAAAAGCACACTTTTCTTTTCACCCTCGCTCAAACAGTCCACCGCCTGAATTTTTAAAAGAACGAGAGGAAACACTGCTATATTATAAAATGTAACATAAACTATTAAATACTTTTATAAGCGAAATTTTAGAAAATAAAATAAATAGTTAATATTTTATGAAAGTCTTTTAAGAATACTTCGCTTGTGAATAGACACCGCTATAATAAAGAATAAAGCTGCTATAAACACTAAAACTGGTAAATCTATATATAAAGGGTAGTAGCTAACACCGGTTAGTGAAGCCCGTGTTAAATCAACGAAATATGTTAGCGGGGATATGGAAGATAATATAACCCCCCAGCCCGGCAGCGCTGATAAAGGTGTGAAAACCCCGCTGATGAATATTAACGGAAATCTGACAAGCGAAGTAAGCATCATAATAGTTGAAGGCGTATCTGTAGGAGGATAAGCTGAGAGTAGAATACTGAAAGCGGAGAAGCATAGAACACCAAGTATTACACCACCAAACAGGAGAAAACAGTTAATAAATTCGACTCCTAAAATAAATCCTAAAATTAAAGGTATCAGAGATATTAGAACACCGAACATAAACGATGATAAAACATCTCCTAAAAACATACTCCATAAGCTAATAGGAGTACTGATCAATCGTTCCAGAGTTTTAAGACGGCTCTCCCATGGAATTATCGTAGGGCCAACAGATGTCGCGGAGAAGAAGACAGTCATACCCAGCAAACCAGGGAAAGCTTCATGAAGCGAAATATTTCTACCGATAAAATATGCTAAGAAAAGAAACATCGGTAAAAGCACGCCGAATACTATCACAGGCCCCTTACTATAATATATTTTAACATTTTTCTTCATAATTAGCAGTGAACGTTTAAACTGCTCTAAATAATAGTTTGAAGAAGAGTTCATGTTTTTCAGCTCCCAGTTAATTTTATAAACGCGTCTTCGAGAGAAGGAGTTAAAGTATTCAATGAAATTATTCTAATAGAATTATTTCTAGCATAATCCACCACCCTGTTCAACGCAGCATCTACATCTTCAACCACCAGTCTCACACGTTCATCGAAGACGTTAAACTCGCCGTTAACTGCCAGTGAAGCCAGTTCCGTGAAGTCGGCCACCCTGTCGAAAACCACCTCTAATATTTTAAAACGCTCGGTTTTATTCTTAACATTCTCCACTGTATCAGTGACGAGGATTCTACCATGATTCACAATC
Source organism: Candidatus Odinarchaeia archaeon (assembly GCA_029856525.1). Taxonomy (GTDB): domain Archaea; phylum Asgardarchaeota; class Odinarchaeia; order Odinarchaeales; family Odinarchaeaceae; genus Odinarchaeum. The sequence continues at coordinate 4,430 of JAHQXC010000014.1, read as the reverse complement.
GCCACCCTCCCGCAAAGCTTACCAGCCTCCTCCATGTTATGTGTTGTAATAAAAACAGTCACACCTTTTTCATTCAACTCTCTCAGAATATTCCGGATTAAAATCGTGCTCTCCACGTCTAGCCCGGAGGTTGGTTCATCTAATAAAAGCAGAATAGGATCATGGATTAACGCCATACACACTAGCAGCCTCTGCTTCATACCCTTAGAGAATCCTTTAACAAGCTGGTTTCGTCTATCAAAAAGCTTAAACTGTTTTAAAAGACGTTCACCCCTCTCCTCTCGCACTCGCCTAGGCACACCGTATAAGCCGCCTACAAGCATAAGATTATCCCAAGCGGATAAATCAATATACGCGTTAGACATTTCAGGGAGTATACCCATCAACTGCTTAGCTTTAAGAGGGCTTCGAATAATATCCAACCCGAATATGCGAATCTGACCGGTATCGGGTTTAATTAAACCGGTTAACATACGCATAGTCGTCGTCTTACCAGCACCGTTCGGTCCTAGAAAACCGAAGATTTCACCTTCTTGAACAGTGAATGATATATTATCCACTGCTTTAATTTTACCGAAGAATTTACTTACATTTACAACTTCTATAGCGTTTCTCATAGCAAATATCGATATCGATATTTAATATTTAAAGATTCCGAAAACCGTCAACACGTTAAAGATTATAGTTTACATTAGATAGATGAGGATAGTTTCCGATCTCTACGAGGTTACAACCAGCTCGGCGGGCTGCTTCTAAACATTTTAAAGCGTGTTTTTTACTGGTTGAAGGTAACTCACTCATCTGAAAATGAGGGGTGAAGCCTAGCAACCTGTAAGGTATATTCGGGTTCACTTCAGCGATTAAACCAGCTATCTTCTCAACTTCTTCAATAGAAGTATAACCTGGGATTAAAGGCGTACTTACCACGATTAAAGGAGGGTTTAATCTCTCCTTAAAAAATTCAGCTGCATAGAGAAAATTACTAATCGAGGTTTTATTTGAGACACCGCATAAGGCTAGGTTAAGCGGTTCACTGTAAAATTTTAAATCGAATTTCACGATGCCACCTGATTTTAAAGCTAAAGATAGAATAACTTTAAGTTGAGCTCTGTTCATTCCACCGTTAGTCTCCCAGCAGAGTCTTAGAATACGCTTCTCTTCTTCAGCTTTCTCTAAAGCTATACGGCTGACTGCTATACTATGAGGCAGCTGAGGGGATGGGTCTCCGCCGAAATAACAGATACAAGCGGTTTTTTCATTCACCTGTCCGGCTAACCGCTCCGCGGATAAGCGTTCCCAGCCACCTCTAGCCGGTCGATGATGCCAGTTCTGACAGAATAAGCAATTAAAGTTACAGCCCCGGTAGAATACAGCTAGATTATAGTAACCGGTCTCCGGTCCGTTTTTATACGCGTACTTAGGGTAGCCGCAACCTGTACCAGCCGGGCATACAAAATCCGCTACACAGTTAGTCGGCAGCGCGTCATAATAGAAGTTCAGTAAACCTTTATCAGGCGTACCTGCTAATCTAACCAGCATCCCCCCACGGTTTTCAAACAACCCGCAGATACCCTTCTCTCCCTCTCCAATCTTACAATTATTACCACATCCGAAACAGGTTAAACCAGTCTCCCTGTCGAGTATGCTTTCACCCATATCTAAGCGAATAAAGTTTACTTTTTCGAAGATACTTTTTAAAGAGCTAACCGGGTTATCCAGTATACAATTACGGCACACTCCTATAACCCGGCTTACAGGAAGTCTATCTGAGCCGCAGATATTACACTTCAAAATACGCCACCTATACTCTCCTACATTTGAAAAGAACTGTCCCCCCTTCAGTGTAAGGCGGACCCGGGTCTAAGCATTGAAAATAATATACGCCAGGATTATTACTTGTTGTTAAACCTAGTTTAACAGGGTCAACTCCCTCGTTAACAGCGATCGCGTAGTGTAATATAATAGGTAGAGCGTGAATACATAAGCCGTCTGTTTTATCTAATAGAATTCTAGGAGGCTGAATTGTAATACGGTCGCCTATTTTATAAACAGGGCAGCGTCCTTTAACCTGTTCAACTATAACCTCAAACATGTAAACCACCTATACACTACTTAAATTATTATTAGAAATTACAAGGTCGACCAATCTAATATTCCTGGTGAATTTAACAAGTTTTTTCTTCACTTCACCATGCGAGAATATTTTCTTTTATAATTAATAAGTTATAGACATCCATAAAATTTTTGTTACCTTTCAGTTAAAATTAAGTTAAATCAGTTAACTTTTTAGCATATGTTTAAATAGTGGATGTCATATTCAATATCAAATATGATAATTAAGGTGATTTAAATGTGCGGTCCAAAACCTTTCATACACTGGAGCAAGCATACGGCAACCGTGCCTAAAGGCTTCCTAAGATACCAGGTTTTAAAAATGTTAGCTGAAAAACCGCTTTCAGGAAAAGAAATAATGGATAAAATCCAAGAGCAAACCGAAGGACAGTGGACGCCAAGCCCGGGGTCAATATACCCTCTACTAGCATTACTAGAAGACTACGGGTATATTCAACAGCTACCGAAAGATGAAACAGGGAGAAAACCCTACCAGATCACCGAGGAGGGGCGGAAATTTCTACAAGAACAGGAGAAACAACGAGAAGAATACAATAAAACAAGCATAGGATTATTCACACCATTCCTATTCAACCATATCTGCCCTCAAATAGAAAACCAGCAAGTCATTAAAATAAAAGAAAACATGAGAAGAATATTCCACGGCATGTTCACACTCAGAAAACACTTAACACAGAAAACAACAGAAGAAAAAATAGAGAAAATAAGCGGAATAATACAAACAATAGCAGAAACACTAGAAAAGGAAATCAAAAAATTAGAGGAAGAAACATCGCAGAGTTGAAAATAAAAGAAGTCTAAACCATATAAATGCAAAGTAACAGAGGAGTAAGCCTCCAATTTTTTACGAGCTCAACATAAATAGTTGAGAGTCGTGTTAAAGCAACCTCCGCATAAACGATATAATTAAAACCTTGAGTATCTTATAGCCTGTTAAACTCTACTCTACTTATAAATTCTCCAGTCAAAAACTTTGAGGAATCCTACTTCAAAACCCACATAATTAACTTAACCGAGGATCTTATTCAACGCTTAAAGTATATGAGTTTCACATCGGATACTTAAAAATCAAACTTGATCCTCTCTCGGCTTTATCGTTATTGTTTTCCCCGCTATCAAGGCTTCTGTTATTTTTCTACGAGCTTGCTCTAGAAGCCTCCAGATTGTTCCGCGGCTTATGTTCATTTTCTGGCCTGCTTCCTCCTGAGATAAACCCTCGTAGTCTACTAGTCTTAAAGCTTCTAGTTCATCATAGTATAGTTCGATTTCAGGAGTGTTTGGCGGGGAGGTGGTGCATATGAATTGTTTAGGTTTATGCTCCGCGTCTATGCAGCGGTGTTTGCGGGGTCTGCCGCGGCATCTGGGTCCTCTCCAACGATAGCACATGTTTTTAAACCTCTAAATATGTTTATGTGAATTACTCTTGCTTTCGTAAGGGGCCTCCCGCTTCAATGATGGAGCTTGCCGGTGTTTCGACCAGTACAGGCCCCGTCTCAGCAGGCTTCTCAGGGCGTCCCAGCCCCACATCTTTATTATGATTATAATGCAACAATATCTTTTATAAGATTATCAGCTCTCATCTCCTCCATATCTGAAGGGGACTCCCCTTAATGAAGTTAAAAAGTTAATGAGTGGATATTAATTATTACTGGTTTTGATTGTATTCAGTGTTTGTGACGGGGGTGATCGCAGGGTTCAACCGTGGTTTTCACTAAGCCTTTCAAATAGTTTTCTATGTTTTCTTTCAGCAGCGGGCTTGTAGCTGAGAAAACTTTGACATTGTTTGCGGAGAGTATTTGAATCGCACGAGGACCCATGCCATACGTGATCACAGCATCCGGTTTATATTGGAGAATATTCTCTGATGGGAGGCCGATGCCGCCGAAGTGTTGACTGGTATTAGGTTTAATTTCAACCGTATACTGGTTGTCTTCTTTAATGTTTACGATTGCAAGGTAAGGTGCTCTTCCAAAGTGTTCGCTTAAACGGGAGTTTACTCCTTTATTTTCTTCAACAGGTACTATTATGATCATTTATTATCACCTCCTAATAGTGTTACTTCATTAATTATTTTTTGTATTTGAATGTTTAACTGCGGGTTTAGACTAAAATAGTTGAAGGGTTTTCCCTCAGCTATCGCTTTCGGAATAATTTTATTATACGGTATTTCCGCGTGTAAAGTTATGTTATTTTCCTGTAGATATTTTCTTATTCGATTATATGTGGATTTATGGATGTCGGCTTTATTTATTACAGCGCCTGTTGGAATATTGAAGAATTTGATTATTTTTACCACG
>JAHQXC010000013.1 GCA_029856525.1 Candidatus Odinarchaeia archaeon | reverse complement strand
TCAAGGAACGGTTAAGCAGCCTATTTAGATTGAAACATGAATAAACTGGAGAATATTATTCAAAAGAAAAAGTTTAACGAAAAAAGTCTAGTTTTACGTTACCAGCTGCTTCGCGTGAAACCTCGCCATCAAAGTTAAACGGTGAGAAATTAAAGAGGCTAAGAGCTATTAATCTGGAAAATGTCGTTTTTTCCTAATTAAAAAATCTAATATTCGTTAAAAATGTATAATCCCCTGAGCCGGAAGTCGATTCTAAAAGCTTTTAGAAGCCTTCTAGAAGATTCAGAGAATTGTTTAAATAATTTACGCTAGCCTTCATCCTGAAGGTGGCGGGTATGCATAGCTTAGTTAAACAGTTATTGAAATTCGCTATCAAAAAGTTTTGCAGCCCCCTTGAAAAAGCTGTTGAAACCCCTTATGAATCACAGGAGAAAACTCTTTTAAAAATTATTAAAACGAGTAAAAACACTTTTTTTGGTAGAAAACACGGTTTCAATTCGATAAAAACAATAGAAGACTATCAGCAACGGATCCCCGTGTTAAAGTACTCTGATTATAAGCCTCTAATTAACTGTGTAATTCAAGGTGAAGAAAACATTTTAACACCTTATAAAACAGTTCATCTAGCTCAAACGTCTGGTACAACCGGTGAACCGAAGATAATTCCACTTTCAAAACAGGCTATAAAAGAATTTGGGAGAATGTCAGCTAGAATATTCGCCTCGTATATAAATGAGCGTGAGGAGAACGCGAGAATATTAGATGGAAAATTTCTCCTATTCATGGCGCCTGCATTTGATTATTATATAAATAATATACCGGTAGGATATATTTCAGGGATAAACGCGGTTAACCAGAGTAAAATATTTCAAAAAATGGTTATACCACCGTTATCTATCCTTAATGAGAAAGATTGGAATAAAAAGTTTTATAAAACAGCGCAGCTGGCTGTTAAAAACAATATTACGTTAGCGGGCGGTGTGACACCTCTACTTTTATCATTATTCCAGAAGATATTAGACGATTACAGTAATCCTCTCCCCTACGATTATATGAAGAATACTCTCATAGAAGATACATTATCAAAGATCTGGCCTAATTTCAAAGTATTACTCCACAGCGGGGTTAATGTTAAACCATATATGACGTGGATGAGAAGCATTTTCGACGAGCAAGTTGATTTTAGAGATTGCTACGGGGCAACGGAAGGCGTCTTCGCTTTTCAAATCGGTGAGAATAAAGGAATGACTCCTAATTTAGATACTTATTTCTTCGAGTTCATACCTGAAAAAGAGTTGAAAAACGAGAACCCTAAAAGGTATCTAGCAGATGAGCTTAAAAGAAATGTTAAATACACTATTCTAGTTACTACTTCAACCGGTTTATACTCTTATTTAATATCAGATGTCATTGAAGCTGTTACTTTAAACCCGCTTACAATTCGTGTTATAGGAAGACTTGAAGGCGAAATAAGTTTAGCAGGAGAGAAAATGGATGAGCAAGCTATTTCAGACGCTGTTTACGAGGCGACTGTCCGGTTCAATCTACAGTTAAATGATTTTACAATAATCCCTGTATATGAAGGTAAACCCAGATATAGATTTATTATAGAGTTTAAGAATCCGCCTAAAACACCATCCGAGTTTCTGAAAACACTTGATAACTGTTTAAGAAAACGTAATAAAATATATAATCAATGCAGATTAATGGGGTTGATAGAAAACCCGGAGATAATGATTCCGCCTCCTGGAACATTCCAGAAATATAAAGAGAAGCAGGCTGCTGCGGGTAAACCGATCGGTCAGATGAAAATCCCTAGGCTAGCGTCGAAGAGTTTAATAGAAGATGCGGTGAATTTAAGCGGTAGAATAGACGTTCTATCTTATTGAATATAAGAGGAGCGGCCAAGTGATTGTAATGTGTTATAATAAAGAGCTTATAGTGTTAAGTAGCCACTAGCTTATTTTTCTCTTCAACGGCTGAAACCCCTTCAGATAGCTGAGTGAAAGTTGACGATAATTTTATGATGCATATAAACTTTATTATAATGAAGAAAAAGGCTTGTTATATTGAAGATTAACTTTGATAGAAAATTCATACAGGGAGTTAAAGATACTGTGTTTGAAGCACTCTAAGAAGCCTGTGAAGAGAAGAGACTGTTCAGTGAAAGTAGAAACCTTTTTGAAAGCTAGGATATTCACATAATATGGTTTTTATGCTAAGAGTTAATGGTTAACCGCTTACATATCATAGTTTTGAAGCGGCGACCATCGTGGAAAAGCTATACTTAAATCGTTAAGTTATTATTAAATTATTAACTATTAATGTTAAATTAGAGGTTTATTAGATGAAGCTTTACGATTTATACATTATTCACCGGGATGGCCGTAATATTTTTCATAAAGGGTTCTGTGAGTCAAATTTAGATGCGACTATTATAAGCGGGTTTCTAAGCGCTTTAACAGAGTTCTCGAAGGAGGCTTTGCCGTCGGATGGTTTACTTAATGTGATTGAGAAGGGGAATATAAAGGTGATATTCACTCACGGTAGCTTTCTTCATACGGCTCTTATATGTGAAGCTGATAGAAAAGAAATAATTTATTTAAATAATCGGCTAGCTGATTTAACTGAACGCTTAGAAAAAAGCTACAGTGAAGTTTTAAAAGAGTGGAGTGGTGATTTAAACGATTTTAAAAATATTGAAGAAGTAGTCTCGGATACGTTTCGAGAAACTGTAAGGTTAAGCCAGCCGCCTAATATAAAAGAATTAGCGGATAAGAGGTCAATCTACTTCTACTCTGTAGACGAGGATGGTTTTAACATATTCAATATTTTCTATAAGGATTCGGTGAGTTTCAAGCTTTTTTTAAAAAATTTCTCTATACCGGAGATTTTAGTAAGCCAGTTACTTAACAGGTTGAAAACAGCGTATTTAACTTTAGATGAGATAAGAAAAGAGTTTAACATTGAAGAGGAGACTCTTCTCAAACTTATAAAGAATCTTACTCTGAGAGGGATTATAAGTGTTTGCAGATAGTCTACCGTTGGAAGATTTAGATATTCCTAAGATAGCTAGGGGGTTAACATCTTATATTAAACGGATATTAATTCAAACACTTTTAGCGGAGGGTCTACCTGATATTTTAAATGATTATAGGAGTATTTTAGATCTCGTCCACACTATGAATATTAAAGACTTAAAACTTTTCAGAGAGCTTATAGTATCGCTTGTAAAACTTGGAGTAGTTGAGCAGAACGGAGACCTTTTCAAATGGATTGGAGGGGAGATTAGAGTTACAAGTGAAGAAGAAGAACTTAAGATTTTAGCTGAACCCTGGATTAAAATATTACAAGTATACTTTAAAAAACTACCAGACTTGTTGAAAGGTAAAACTAGACTACAACTCCATGAGCCTGGGATATGGGATAGCATCTACTCCACGCCTTTATATCAGCTTTTATGGGTTAACGCGATTAAGAGGTTGAACATAACCGGCGATTCAACAATTCTAGAAGTAGGGTGTAAAACCGGCTGGTGTACAATAAATTTGCTCAACATTTTCAAACCTAAAAATATAATAGCGGTCGACTCTAACCAGGATTTTTTAAATATAGCTGAAGAGAATGTATCAAATCTCCTACCTGATAAAAGATTTAAAGTAACTTTTATAAAACATGATTTCACCAGCGAAATAGATTTCACCGGTTGCTTGCAAGACACTAAACCGGATAAAATTATTGTATCGTATCTATTTCACTGGTATAATGAATCAGATTACCTTAATATTTTAAGTAATTTAAAGAAGTGTATAGCTGAAAACGCTGATATTATTTTTATACAACCGCATATAGCTTATAAAAATCAAACAACCTTCTTCCAGCTTCCATTATACGTTGAAGAAGGGTTTAAAGGTTACCCGCTGCTTGAGACACTGGTTAACAGCATTATCACAGCAGGGTTCAGCGCTCCTAAAAGAGAGTATAATCTCTACTTATATTCAAAAAATAGTTTAGAAAACGCTAAACCTGTTAGAATTTCACCGGACCCCCCTAAGTATTGTAAGAACTGCGGGGGTAGACTCCAAGAAAACGCATTCTTCTGCGCTTATTGTAGAAGCATCGTCGACTTCAACATTAACCTACCTTTACTGTAAATTTAAAAGCTTCTCTTTAATTTTAACAGCTAAATTATAGCTAACCCCTAGTTTTTTAACTATATTCTCAGCTGAGTCTTTTCGAAGAGCTTCAAGATCAGGGTAAACTGAACGGATTATCTTTTTAACACGCTCACCTAAACCGGGAATAGCGTCGAGAGCAGATTTCAGAAATTGCTTAGATCTTAATTTTCTATGATAGTTAACAGCGAATCTGTGAGCCTCATCCCTGATATATTGAAGCGTCTTTTTAAAGCTTGAATCATCCGGGAATATTAAAGGTTCTTTTGAAAGAGGAGTGTAGACTTCTTCTTTTTCTTTAGCAAGTCCGATAACCGGTATATCCAATCCATGGTTTTTTAAAACATCTAGGGCTACGTTTAACTGTCCTCTACCGCCATCAACCACTATCAAGTCAGGTATTCCCTCTAAATTAATTTTCTTAAGCCTACGATTTAAAATCTCTCTAAGCATATCATAGTCGTCTTGGCCTTTAACTGTTTTAATCCTATACATTCGATACTCTCTCTTAAACGGGTAGCTGTTTAAGAAGACTACTCTAGAACCTACAGGTTGCTCGCCTCGGATATTTGAAATATCAAATGCTTCTATTCTAAGCGGCTGCCTATTGAAATTATAGTTTGGGAATAATTCGGTTAATGTTTTAATAACGTCTTCAAGCTGCCTGCGATCGGAGAATTCTTTCATAATATGTCTCTTAAATTCTGATAGCGCGGCTTCTCTTAGCAGGGTTAAATACTCTTTTTCTAAGTTTAAATTATAACCGGTTACCTTGATATTTTTCCCGGTTAACGCTAGCAGCTGGTTTAGTAAAAATATTAGATTTTCATCAACAGTATCAACTATTATTTTAACAGGTTTTCTAGCGGTATTAAAGTATAGTCTTGTAATTAAAGCCTCATAAATTTCGCTGTCAGCGTTAAACTCGTTAACTTTAAATTTATAGTATTCTTGGTTAGCTATACCCTCATTGTTAACTGATAGAACACCTATAAGAGCGGTATCATACTCTCTTACCAGCGTTATGAAATCAACATCTCCTTCTCCTGTAGGTCTCAGCCTTCGACTTTCAAGAATTCTGCTAATCGCGAATAGACGGTCTCTCATTAAAGCCGCTTTCTCAAACTCTAGGTTGGAGGCAGCGTTTTTCATCTCAATTTCTAAGTGTTTTAATAAGTCGCCTCCACCGCCTTTAAAAAACATTCTCATATATTCAACAGATTTAGAATATTCAGCTGGATCTATATTTTGAAAGCATGGACCAGGGCATCTTCTTATATTATATTGTAGACAAGGGCGTTTTCTACTATTCTCAACTATTTTATTTTTACAATTAGCTAAAGGGAAGAAGGATCTTAGATAGTTAAAGGTTCTTTTCAAATCTTCAATGTTGGAGAAGGGTCCTATGAATTCAGCTGTTGAATCCTCTCCTACTTTTAGTTTTCTCACTATCAACATACGCGGATATTTCTCAGAGGAGGTGATTTTAATATAAGGATAGGATTTATCATCTTTAAAACACACGTTGTATTTAGGTTCCAGCTCGTTTATCTTTCTCTGTTCTAGTATAAGAGCTTCAACTTCATTAGGGGTTAAAATAAACTGTATGCTTTCAACTTCACTCATCAACTGTCTTTCTTTTATATCTTTAGAAGAATAGTGTTGTAAAACACGTTTCAATATACTTTTAGCTTTCCCAACATAAATACACTCATTATTTTTATTTAGGAAAAAGTATACGCCGGTTTTGTCAGGTAACTGTTTAATATCATTTAAAATATCCTCGTTCACCTGTTTAAAACACCTCTTAGAAACATACCCGTATAAGAATTATTATTCTCCGCTACCTGTTCAGGCGTCCCCTGAGCTATCACTAAACCGCCTTTTTCACCCCCCTCCGGGCCTAAGTCGATAATATAGTCTGCGCTTTTTATTACATCCAAGTTATGTTCGATGATAATTATAGTGTTACCGGCGTCTACGAGCCGGTTTAGAACGTCAAGTAATTTTTGAATATCTGAAAAATGGAGGCCTGTAGTCGGTTCATCGAGAATGTAAAGAGTCCTACCAGTGTCGCGCTTACTCAGTTCTCGACTCAATTTTATTCGTTGAGCCTCACCCCCTGAAAGTGTTGGAGCCTGCTGCCCTAGCTTAACATAACCTAACCCAACATCTTGAACTGTTTTCAATATCTTTGTTATTTGAGGTATATTATTGAAGAACTCTAATGCTTGATTCACGCTCATATTAAGAATATCATATATATTCTTATCTTTGTATTTTATTTGAAGTGTTTCAACATTGAATCTTTTACCGTCACACACCTCGCATGGAATATAGATGTCGGGTAGAAAATGCATTTCTATTTTTTTAATCCCCTGACCTTCACAGCTTTCACATCTACCGCCTTTAACGTTAAAACTGAAACGCCCGGGTTTATACCCTCTCCTCCTCGCGTCAGGTGTCTGCGCGAAAAGAGTTCTTATATGAGTCCAGACGCCGGTGTAAGTTGCAAGATTAGATCGCGGGGTTCTACCTATAGGAGACTGATCGATTATTATAACTTTATCTATTTGATCTAATCCCTTAATATCTTCATGTTCACCTGGAACTATTTTAGAGTGGTATAGTCTCCTCATTAACCCTTTGTATAAGACTTCTTCTACAAGAGTGCTCTTCCCGCTGCCGGAGACACCGGTTACCGCGCATAGAACACCTAGCGGAAAATCTACTGTAATGTTTTTAAGATTATTAGCTTTCGCGCCGATCACGCGAATGAAGCCTTTAGGCTGTCTTCGTTTAACAGGTATGTGAATCTTCAATTCTCCGCGCAGGTATTTAGCTGTTAAAGAATCTTTACTGTTTATAATAAGTTCATCAGGGGTTCCTGAGGCTACTATTAGACCGCCGTTCTCTCCGGCTCCCGGGCCGATATCGATAATATAATCCGCGTTTCTCATAGTCTCCTCGTCGTGTTCGACAACGATCACAGTATTCCCTAGATCGCGCAGGCTTTTCAACGTGTTTATAAGCTTCAGATTATCTCGAGGGTGTAATCCTATACTCGGCTCGTCTAGAATATAGATGACGCCCATAAGACCTGAGCCTAGTTGAGTGGCGAGTCTAATCCGCTGCGCTTCACCTCCAGCTAATGTTCGGCTTGAACGACTTAAAGTTAAATAATCTAGGCCTACGTTGATTAAAAACTCTAAGCGTTTCTTGATTTCTCTTAGTATTTTATCAGCGATCATTAATTCGACATCAGATAGTTTAAGATTGTTAAAGAAATCGTAAAGCTGGCTTATCGACATATCTTCTAGTTCGCTGATATTTTTCCCGTTGATTTTAACAGCTAGACTAGCTGGTTTAAGCCTTTTACCCTGACATGAAGGACATGGAAGCTCAGCCATATACTGTTCGATTTCAATTTTAGTAGATAGGGAGCTTGTCTCATTATACCTTCTTTCAAGGCTTGGTATAACCCCTTCAAATCGCTTCGTAGTCTGCCAGTAGCTTCCACTCCTCCCTGTATACGTGAATAATATAGGCTCATCGCTACCGTATAAGATTATCCGCTGATATTTTTCGTCAAGCTGGTTGAAAGGGGTTTCTAAACTGAAACCATAATGCTCGGCGACTGCGCTGAGAAGAGCATAGTAGTATGAGTTGTTAAACCTGTTTCTAAAAGGTTTAATAGCACCCTCCGCTATCGAGAGCGTTTTATCCGGGATCACTAAGTCAGGGTCGATTTTCATTATATAACCTAAGCCGTCGCAGGTTTCACATGCACCGTAAGGGGAGTTGAATGAAAACATTCTCGGTGTAAGCTTCTCTAATGTTACACCGCAGTACGAACAGCCGAAGCTCCTGCTTAACAAGATATTCTTATCCTCATCAACCAGATATATGTTAACCAGATCCTTAGAGTAGTTTAAAGCTGTTTCAACAGAGTCAGCTACACGCTTTCTCAGCTCAGGGGTTACTTCTGTTAGCATTAAACGGTCGACGACTATTTCAATTGTGTGAGCCTTATACTTATCTAATTCAACCGTGTCCTTATCTAGATTGTAGAATTTACCGTCCACTCTCACCCTTATAAAACCGTCTTTTAATAATTGGCTTAAAAGAGTTTGGTATTGTCCTTTACGCCCTCTTATAATCGGGGATAGAATCATTAACTTTTTACCGGTTTGTTTTAAGATTTCATCTATTATTTGATCAGTTGTTAAAACGCTTATCTCCCTGCCGCATATCCAACAGTGAGGGCGCCCGATGTTAGCGTATAATAATCTCAGATAATCGTGTATTTCTGTAACAGTTCCAACAGTGGAACGAGGGTTTTTACTAACTGATTTCTGGTCTATAGCTATAGTTGGACTTAACCCTGTGATTTGGTCTACGTCAGGTTTCTCCATCTGCTCTATGAATTGACGTGCATAGGAAGATAGAGATTCAATATATCTGCGCTGACCTTCAGCGTATATGGTGTCAAATGCTAAAGATGATTTCCCGCTGCCGCTGACTCCTGTTATAACAACTAATTTATCACGTGGAATAACTACATCTATATTTTTTAAGTTGTTAACCCTAGCCCCTTTCACAATGATATTCTTATTCATTTCCACCACGTTGAGAGAGTAATCCAAGATTTTTTTCCAGCATCCTAATTTTATCCCGTATTTCAGCTGCTTTCTCAAATTCTAGTCTTTCAGCGTACTCGCTCATTTTCATTTTTAAACTTGTAATATAAAGATCTATGTCGGAGTCTGATAGTAAGAGAAGTTCTCTACGAGTCTCCTCGTCTAATATTTCGCCTTCCTCCTCTATAGGTGGAGCGATATCACTTATCTTTTTAGTTATAGTCGCCGGGACTATTCCATGACGCTGATTATATTCTAATTGAATTCTACGCCTACGATTATTCTCCTCGATAGCTTTACGCATAGATTCAGTTATCTCATCAGCGTATAATATTACCCGACCGTTAATATTTCTAGAAGCCCGTCCTATAATCTGGGTTAGAGAAGTGTCAGAGCGTAGAAAGCCTTCCTTATCGGCGTCTAGTATAGCTATAAGCGAGACTTCAGGTAAGTCTAGACCCTCTCTTAAAAGATTAATACCTACCACTACATCGAATTTACCGGCTCTGAGATTTCTAAGTATTTTAACCCTTTCAATCGTGTCAACTTCACTGTGAAGGTATTCTGCTCTTATACCCGCTTCAATCAAGTATTCTGAGAGCTCTTCAGCCATCCTCTTAGTTAAAGTTGTTACAAGAGCTCTCTCATTGTTTAAACGATTCTTCTGAATCTCCTTTATTAAATCATCGATTTGATTTTTTGTGCTGCGGACCTCTATAACAGGGTCAAGTAAACCGGTAGGTCTTATTATTAATTCCACAACCTGCTGCGATTTCTTAAACTCATAATCGCCGGGTGTCGCGGATACATAGACGACTTTTTTCAAATATTGCTCGAACTCCTCGAAGGTTATCGGGCGATTATCATAAGCTGAGGGGAGTCTGAAACCGTAGTCGACTAAATTCTTCTTCCGCATATAGTCCCCGTGAGCCATTGCATGTATTTGCGGGAGAGTTAGATGCGATTCATCGATAAAAATTAGAAATTCACTGTTAAAATGGTCTAATAGGCAGTAAGGTTTCTGACCTGGCGCTCGACCGTCAAAATGGCGGGAATAATTCTCGATACCCGGGCAGAACCCCATTTCTTTAAGTAGTTCAAGATCATGGCGGGTGCGTTTTTCAAGACGTTCAGCGTATAAATGTTTACCGAGCGCTTTTAATTCTTTAACTCTCTGTTCAAGCTCCTCTTCAATTGTAAGAATCGCGCGTTCAATTTTGCTTTTAGTCGTTATAAACCTGCTTCCGGAGAAAACTTCAATAGAATCAACCGCCCTTAAAGTCTTATAGTTGTAAGGTTCTAAAATAGTTATTTTCTCGATCACGTCTCCGAAAAATTCGAATCTAGCGATTTCATCACTGTAAGAAAAATATAAGTCGATTAAATCACCTCTCACACGGAATGTCCCCCTGTGAAAGTTGAAGTCATCGCGCTCATATTGAAGGTTAATAAGCTCTGTTATGAAGTTTTCACGGGTGATCTCCTGGTTAACCTTGAATATTTTACTTGTAACTCTGAAGTCTTCAGGTGAGCCGGCTGGATAAAGACATGACACGGTTGCGACTACAACAACATCACGTCGCGTGGCTAGGGATCTCATCGTTGAAATTCTAAATTTCTCTATCTCCTCATTTATAGAATAGTCTTTAGCGATATACGTGTCGGTTGTAGGCACATATGCTTCCGGTTGGTAATAATCATAGTAGCTTACATAATATTCGACAGCATTCTCTGGAAGGAAGGATCTGAGCTCAGCCGTGATCTGGGCTGCTAAAGTTTTATTAGGTTCTATTATAATTGTTGGAATGTCGAGCTCCGCTATTACATTAGCTATCACGAAAGTTTTACCTGAACCAGTCACCCCGTATAATACTTGCTGGCTTAACCCGTTACGGAAGCCTTCAACTAACTGTCTGATAGCTTTAGGCTGATCACCTTTCGGAGTTAGATCAGTTACCAGTTTAAACCCCATATATTCTCATTAAACCTGTTTTATTCGCGTAAAAATTTAGTTATTAAAATTTTAACATGAAATTTAAAATATTTATAGCATTTTTATTCAACTTCTATAAATATGGAAGACTATTTTTTTAATAAACTTTATGAAAATATTTTAACGAGCAATATTTATAGAAGTGGAGGTTAATATTAAACACGATTTATTAGTGAAAGGAGGCTACTGAGATAGAGACTAAACGTAAAATTTTCTCTCTTATAAGGGATATTAACATGAAATTAGCTGAAGAGTATCCTTTCGAAGGATTAGAGGGATTAAAACAGCCTGAACTCTCCAGAAAACTAACGGAAGTACTGGAGAAAGCGTTACTTAGCATTAATAATTTGACTAGAATATTAGAGAAAAGGCTTAGATTCCATCGAAGTATGTGTGAGATATATAATATGCTTAGTAGAGAAGAGGAGGAGGTTGACTTTAAAAACCTAGGTTTACTCTACGAGGAGGCTACGGGAGAAGTTGAAAAATTAATGAATGAGATGAGTGATGAAATTAAAAAACTAGAGGAGGATCTCCCTTTCATCAAGAAATTAGTTAACTCTATAGAGCTTACTGTTAGCAGAGTTAATTTATATAAGAAAATTGTGGAGTATGATGAAAGTAAAGGTAAGAGTAAGCTATCCACGCTGGCTAAATTATTAAAGAACTGCAAGATCGATGAGATTAACGAACTCGTAGAATACCTGTATGATAGGATTCAGCGAGCAGGGGAGCTTTAAATTAGATCCACACCGCAATTAGGACAGAAACGCGCTCCATTCAATGTAATTTTAAAACCGCAGTGAGGGCAGAAGATACCGGCGGTGTGATTTAGAGAAGAATTCGCTTTAATATCGAAGGGTATTCGTTCAAAACCTGTTTGAGTCTTATTATTTAACGGTATTGTGAAACCCGGCTCGCTTAAAACTGTTGGCTGTTCAACTGCTCTTCTAGGTTTCTCTCTTATAGGGCGCCCTAGCTCCACGTTTGTCTTCTCTAAAAGCTCATCTTCCTTTTTCGAAAGCTTACGCCAATCGCTTAAACTATATGTTTTTTTAAGAACTTGATATTTAGGAATCGGCCCGTTAAGCTCAATAACAGTCTTATCACGAAGCTTAAGAATTAATCTGTTATCACCCTTGTATACGTATTCTTTAACTTTATAGTGTGGTATTAAATATATTTTCCCATCATTGTTTCTATAGTATAGTCTATAATTTGTTAAGATGAAGTTATCCCAGTATACTACAACTCTTTCATTTAAAACTCTAGGGTATTTTACTAGGAAATCTAACACTGTATCGCTGAGTTTTTCATCTAAAGGCCAATCTGAGAGAGTCTCTTTAACCATACTCGGTCCTCTCAATTTTAAGTTTATAGTATATGATTATTTAAATTTTATGTAGTAAGACTACATGTTTAAATCATTTCTATCAGTCTACGCCTGTTAAAAACCTTTAAACTAGCAAACATTAAACAGGCTACAGTAAGTATTAAAACTAGTATATAAATTGTGACGGTTACCATAGATAACTCCACTACACCGAAGATTTGAGTAAAGAATAGAATCAGCACCGGTGTGATAACCACACCCCCCACTTGAGAAGCCTCTCTTACACGATTAACTTTACTTGAAATAAGAACCATAGCAAACACTGTTAAAAGACTCATCAAAGGTACTCCGATAATATAAAGCAATAGAATAGGCACTACAGGGTAGATTATAAATCCGAAGACTTGGAAGCCGATAATATTCACGGCTATAATACTAAGCGAGATTGAAAGAAAACTAACAGTTAAAGCAGGTATTAGAGAAGTTAAAGCCTTCCCGAAAAGTAATTCGAAATCAGTTATAGGAGCGGCTAAAACAGGTTCAAGCGTCTTACGCTCTTTTTCACCTGCAAAACTATCAGCGGCTATGTAGACAGGAATCATTAAAGGTTGAACTAGGTTAAGAAGACCTGCGTAGAGGTTAATGAAAAAAATATAGAATTGACCTCCAGGAGGAATCAACCACCAGTTATCTGTAAGAGGGGGAATAGAGTAACCGGTTATCGGCGCCCATATCATTGGAAGCGAAATCCAGGCTAGAACACAGGGCATAACCACACCGAATACTACAGGTAAAACGTAAATCATTGACAGTATAAGCCTACTTCGAAGAACGATCTCTTTAAACTCCTTTCTAGCTACTATCATAGAAACCCTGAATCTCAAAATCATTCACCTCTAATCAGCTTCATATACAAGTCTTCTAAGGTTCTCTCGACCTCGTTTAAAGATATAATTTCAGCATTAGCTTGAACAAGAGCTTTTATAAGAGACGGATTCACTTTATCAGCGTCAACGCATCTATAAAAAATTTTATTACCGGTGTATCTGACATCAGAGACCCCGCTTATACTCTCAACTATTTTCTTAAAATCAGGTTTTAACTCTAATAATCTAATTTCAAATTCACGGTAACCCCAGATCCTCCTCTTCAACTCGTTAATATCTCCTACTGAGATAACACGCCCATTATTGATAACCGCGATCTTCGAGCAAAGGTTTTCAACCTCAGCTAAATGATGACTTGAAATTAGAATAGTTGTCTTCAAATCTCTACTCAACTCTTTAATATACTCTTTAAACTTAGCGCTCATCACAGGGTCAAGATTACTCGTAGGCTCATCTAAAAGTAAAAGCTTAGGCTGATGTATAAGCGCTCTAGCTAAAGCAACCTTCTGGCGCATACCCATACTAAATTTTCCCACAAATGTGTTTCTAACATCCTGCAAGTCCAGGAAGGATAGGAGGCTTTCAATTCTCTCATTAAGCTCAGGAGGCTCCACCCCGTAAAGCCGACCGTAAAATTCAAGGTTCTCCTGAGCGGTTAACCTATCGTAGAGAGCGCGATTCTCAGGGAGCACTCCTACAATAGATCTAATAATATTAACGTCATTGCTTAATCTATAACCGTATACTTCAGCATCCCCCTCTGAAGGTTCAAGCACACCTGATAAAAGTCTTATCGTAGTCGTCTTACCTGCGCCGTTTGGACCTAGTAACCCGAATATAACACCCTCCTCTATTTCATAAGAGTTGTGATCGACAGCGATTTTACCGTTAAACCTCTTAGTTAACCCATCTAAAACTACTGCAAACCTATTTGAAGCCATATGTATAACCTATTTTTAAGTTAATAATATAAAGCTAATCGTTAAACATTTTCTAAAATATAAACTCGTTTAAGCGTCTTTGCTTTTTGAAAAACGAGTATAATTTGCTTTTACTAATCCAGTCATTTAAACTTATATTCAACCCGATGCAAGCTGCCTTCAAAGCCGCGTCGAGATCATTATAAATTAAAGGCGGGTTTTTTAAAGCATGTCTCACATTCTCTCTAATCTGCCAGACACCTACAGGGATAGTATACTCAGGCCGAATCTCTCTTAAAACTAAAACAGCGGCCTGACGTCTTATTCTATAAAGGTATTCGCATACAGCTAGTCTAGCGGCATAGTATGCGCCTGCAACCTCTGATGCATAATCCTTTCTACCATCATAAAACTCGAAATCACCGATTATTATAGGAGACGCTGCCTGCTGAGACCAAACCGATCCAGGGGACCAAGCTTCTAGTTGTTCGAAAGCCCAAGCTGCTGGTAATAGGATAATTCGAAACTCATTGTTTAAATAAGATGACTTAAATAGGAGGATATCCTCGATAAGCTTGTTAGTTTTAATCTCCTCTAGTAAAATATTAGAAATATTAGAGTCGACTGCAGTTATACTCCATCTGGTTGGAACAATCCGTCTATTTTTACCAACCCCTATAAGGCCGGCGCTTAAAATCCGAGTTATAAACCCTACAGAAAAACCCTCCTTATATAATAAGCGCATAGCTTCAAGCGAATTTAAATCAGTATCACCGTGAACGTAATCAACTTTAGGGTGGATAACAGGGTTTTCATCGATTTCAATTTCAGCTATTTTACCTGAAGCACCCCAAGGCGCGGATACGCTGTCAAAACTTATAGGTGTAGAATATACTTTTTCAAGTTTAACAGAGGTTAAAACAGGCTTAGAAGCCATAGATATTAAAAGGCTATTTTCTAAAAGCTTGGTATTTAAAGTCTCACGGCTTAAATTAAACGAGGAGCGGAAGAGCATACTCCTCAACCTTATTATTTCATGAATACTTTTACCGAACCATCTATCAGTTTCGTCGATGTCAGCCACCTTCGATATCGGCTCCAAAGAGATAAGAGGGCCGATTGAAACATTAGGGTAATTATAGTGGCCTACAAATACACCTGGAGGGCTCTCCGAAAATAAATCTCTAGATATTTTTATTCTCTTGACACTTTTTAAAATAGGGAGTTTTAAAAGTATCGGGCACGTGCGCTCCCCGCATAAAAGCCTGGAACCCTTACATATAACGCAGAGAGATGGATGCTTCACTAAGAGACCACCTTATTAATAACAATGAAAAATAAATATTTAAACAAACTAATACAACTTTAAAGGGTTAAAAATGAAGATTAAAAGCGGCGATGTTTACATAATCAATGAATTGCAGAGAAACCCTTCCCAGAGCATCAGATTTCTAGCTAAAAATCTTAAGATTAAAAAAGACAAGGTTTTCCGAGCTTTAAAAAAATTTAGAAAGCATTTTAGACTCGAAGAATCCTACCAAGTCAACTATTCTAAGATAGGCTTAAAACCCTTCACGGTTTTAGTAGAATGCCGTTACTTGAAAGCGGATAAAGTTATCGCCGCTCTCAAAAACCCTTATCTTTTAGAACTATATAAGTGCATAGGAGGAGAGGCTTTATACATCTTAGCTAAATACGCTGCTCCTTTGAATTTCCATATTAAACCAGCTCTCGGCTTAATGAAAAGCTGGAATTGGATAAAGGAGAGTTATATAACCTATATCAAGTCAGAAGGGTATAACATATCCTTTCATTATTTCGATTATTTAACCCAAGAGTGGCGTATTAAATGGTTATACTGGGGTTTAATGATAAAAGACGTGTTAATAAACAGGGATATCTCCGGATTATTCCCGAAAATGAATATGATAGCATATGACGATGAGAAAGAGAGCCGTAACTTAAACATTTTAAAGAATATAAGATTTTTAATCAGACTTGTTTCAAACCCTAGGACGCCGGTTAACCGGTTAGCTGAAACCTATAATTTTAATAAGCATATTTTTTACGATTTAAAAAAGTTTTTCACAGAAAACAATGTTATTAAAAAACTTTACAGAATAGATTGGAGAGCCGCTGGTTTAAATGAGAGAATAGCGGTCATCGTGAAAACAGAGAATGATAACATACTTAAAAGTATTTTACAAGGTTTTCTCACATTACCTGAATGCAGCTTCTATACCTTGAAAGGCGAATTAAACGGGATCATATTTCTCCTTTCACTACCTTACGGAGGGCTTGGTAAAATCCACAGCGTGTTCACAGAATACTTATTTGATAAAGTTGACAGTTACTGGCTGCTACCGGTATTCGAAGAGGAAAAAATTAACTTTATCCCCCCGCTAACCCTTCTAGATGAAAAATTATTTTGGAAGAGCATACCTGTTTTGAAAGATAGAAGAATCATATTATACGGTGATTGATGACTATAAGCCAATAAATATGAGCGAGATACCTCTAGACTAAGCCTACACTTCTAGCGTTCAACTAAAGCTTCACGGCCTCCGCTACAATTACTAAAAAATTCTTCTCATCCCATGCCTGTCATTAGAAGCGAGCTATGTTCATAAACGTATTCGAGTCTCGAATATATAGCTTACTATAAAAACTTGTTAAAAACAGGATTTGCTTCCGGTCACCCGCCTTGACCTATAAGCTTATCCTCTAATATTTTTAAAGCATCTTCTAACGCAGAGGTCTCAGCTGTCTGAAGCTGTAATCTTACAGAAACCTCCCTGCTTAAAATATAATTTGCAACGGTTTCAACAAACATTTTCCGGTCTCGGACAGTTAGAAGATCAATATTATAATGCTCGGCAAGCTCCACGGCTTTCGATTCAAATCTCGGTATACCTACAAGCAATTTTATTCTACAATCAATATCTTGAGCTTTAACCGCGAAGCTTAGAACCTTCTCAGCGGTTATACCGGTTGAAGATGTGAAAACTTCTAGTATTATATCAGGGTCAACTGGTAGAATAACATCCCCGCCTTCCTTTTTAAGCCAGAACGCGGCTGAAAATTGATGCATTAAGCCGGAGACACCTATGATGAAGGCGGGTGTTTTTAAAACCCATCCCTTCTCAGCTAGCTGTTTTTCAAGTTCCTTTAATGGAATCGTCACTTTCTCATACTCGCTAATATAATTCATATTCAAAGTATAAGAGTAAAGTGATTGAAAAACGGCTTGTTGAAGTTCGAAAATAGACCCGCAGTCACCGCAGTTATATGTAGCTAAAGGTTCATCGAAAAACTTACCACAGGAAGAGCATTTAAACCATGGACCGTGCTTCTGGTAGTCTACTCCAAGGTTTTTAAGCGTTGAATTACAGCGGGGACATAAAAGCTCGCCTTCTTTTTTAAATTTCAGTTCGAAATCCATGTAATGACATTTAAAATGTTCGATAACTTTTCCTTTATCGAAGTCTGGGGATTGACAGTAAGGGCATACATATTGAGCTAGTATATTATTTGAGCGGCATCTAGGACATTTAATAGACTTAGAGTAGATTAACGGTGATAGAATATTAGATTCAGCTAGCTGATCTATTAAGGCAACCGTGTCAAGAGGTGAAAGACCGGTTACCCTCTCAGCTTCAGGGTATCTGACACCGTATTCTTTATCCATAATAGGTGTAAGCCGTTTCAGTCTCTCATCTAGAAACGCTGTTAAAAGCTTTTGAGTTTCACTTTTCTCATATAGTGAAGCCCGCTCCGCTGAGAGCGTATCCTCAGAGGAGGCGCTCTCCATCTGCTTGTGCAAAGATCTCAGGTAATCCTCTAACCTATTCCTCCACTTCTTATACTGATCCTCGGATATTTCTTTTCTAAAATATTTATCTTCTAATTCACTTAACGCCTTCTCAGCTTTCACCTTTAAGTTTTCCAGCTCGCTGCGAATAGACATTAAAACACCTTTTTAACGCTCTCCCTTCTAGTTATATTTAATTGAATAATCTTTTTTAAAAGCGTTAGAAAAGCTTGGTCCACATTCTTCCCTGTTTTCGCGCTTGTATCAAAATATTCGCATCCGAGTTTTTTCGCTAGTAGACTACACTGCTCAGCTGATACCTCTCTCCCCTCCTCTACGTCGACTTTATTTCCAAGAAGAACTATGGGGATGCGCTCACCCGCGTTCTCTGTTAACTCCTTATACCAGGTGTCAACGCTGTGGAAAGTATTTATTCTAGTCAAATCGAATACGATTAAAGCTCCTTGAGTACCCTTATAATATTGTTTTCTAACTAGATCGAATTTCTGTTGACCTGCAATATCCCATATAATCAAAGTGATCACGGTTTGGCCTAGATTAAAATCTTTAGTATAAATATCCACTCCTAAAGTTGGAATATAATCTGTTTTAAACTCTTTTTTAACAAATGTGAGAGTTAAACATGTTTTCCCGACTCCTCCGTCTCCTAAAACAACTATTTTATAAACGAATTTTAACGGACCGCTCACCGTTCATCAACTCGCTGAAAGTTGTTTTAAACGATAAAAATTTAATTTATTAGCTTATTTATTAGTGGGTAATAATATATAAGTATTATAAAAGCAGTGAGAACACGGTGTTAAAATGATAAATAAAATTGAGATCTATCATAAAACAGGTAAAAAACTATTTCAAAAGGTTTTCAATGAGAAAAATAGTTTCGACGTCTTCGAGGAGAGTATTATTACAGCTATTATTAGAAAAACAGAGAAAACAGATAGTAAACTCGCCTATTTAATAATCGGTAACATTAAAATAGTTTTTAAAGTGGAGGGCGAGATCGCGGCAGTGGTTTTTTCAGACATAGATGATATTGAAAACGTATTAGAAGATTACGCTTCGAGAATAATTAAAAGATACCGGCGCAGATATGGGGATAATGAGAGAGGGGTACCGGAAGATGAGAAAGAGGGCTTCAGCGAGATTTTAACCAGGCTTATAACTTCACCCACACTATCTCTTAAAGTGATTATGATAGGTGAACCGAATACAGGTAAAACCTCTATATTCAAAATTTTAAACAGAGAGGAGCCTAGCAAAGTATACATTCCTTCAAATGATGCTAACGGAAACACTTTAACTGATATAACAAGCGAGGCTGTTGTCAACTTATGGGATCTACCTGGTAGAGAGGAGCATCGATGGCTGTGGGAGAGATATGCATCCGGATGCGATATAATTTTAATAGTGACAGACTCTACAACCCCTAATCTGTTAGCTACAATGGAGAGTTGGGGCTCATTTAAAAAACATGTAAGTGAAACTACCATGGTGGTGGGTTTAGCTAACATGCAGGATAGAAAGGATGCTTTAGACGCAGGGGTAGTCGGAAATATTCTAGGTTTCAAAACATACCCTATAAAATCTAGGAGTTTAGCTGATAGAGATGAGATTTTAAAAGTGTTTAAGGAGATCTGTGAAACATATATTTTACAGGGGTTGGAGAAGGTTAGTGGTGAAACAGCCACCTATCTAGAGGAAAACCAATTATTAGAGAGTATTATCTCTATTAAAAACGGCTTGGAGCGCTTCATCCCCCCTAATCATCCTATTTTAATAAGCGTTAACGCTTGGATTAGCCGGATTAAGTCGAAGAATGAAATAACCGGTGAAGAGCTTAAAGAGTTGAATAAAGCGATTAAACAATGGACTGTTAAACTAGAAGAGTTGATGAAAAGCTAGAAAGCATTTTTAACTGTAATCTCAAAGTATCTATTTATTAAATCATATATGTTAAGATAGTTTCTAAGGTTTTCAACCCTGTATAATCCACTGGGGTGGCTTATAGTTATTTCTATAATTATCCGCCCTTTCAATCGTTTAAGCTCTATATTTAAAACATCACCGGTAGAATACTCTTTAAAAGTTGAAGGCTTATAGCCTGAGACCCTCATATGAGAGATGTCAAGTTTATCTGATAAAGCTACTATTGAAGAATAAGCTGTGCTAGGTAAAACTTTTCTAGGAGAATGCTCAGCTATCGCATGGCAAACAACGCTTTTAATAAGATGCCCTTGATCTAACTCCTTGAAATATTTATCTAATATGTTAAACGCTAACATCGCTCCCGCTAATGCGTGCTCCTCTCTATTTATAAAATTACCTATATCATGCAGGTAGCTTGCTGTAAGAAGCGCTAAATTCATAGATTTATTATCAAGTAATTTATAGACTTCTAAGCTGAGATTCGTTCGTTGAATAAGCTTTATAAGTTCAGCGCAAATACACATAGCTCTTATAGCATGAGAGTGATCGTGTGGTGTTTCATGCTCGAGTCTAGCCATTAAATCCCCGATTTCGTAAATCTCCTTTATTTCTTCATCGTTTAATAAACAATCGAGAGTTTTAAAACCTTCCTTAGATAATATTCTACTAAGAAATTTCCGGTCTATTTCAAACTTCAAACTCACACCAGCCTAGTATTTAAGGCTACAGAACTGTTTTTATTTAACTGTTTTATAAGTATTATAAGTAAAAATATAAAAAGGTAATAAAGCTATGGAATATATATTCTCCATTTAAAACCTATTTTAAAGAGGAGGTTTAATGGTTTTAGAGGCTCTTATATCCGCGGCTTTCAATATAACCCCGATTCTAGCAGCTTTAACACCTTACCCTCTAGTGAAAAATAAACCGGTTTGGAGAGCGCTATATATTAGACTATTAGTCTGCTTTGTATTCTTCTGGGTTTTCTACGATATTCTCCCAGCTGTTTTATTTCAATTAAGCGGTAAAGCCTCTACTAATCTTTTAACTGCTACAACACCTGTTGAAGTCTTAGCTGTTTTAGGTTACTATCTAACAATGACATTGGATATATTCTTAAACATATTCAATTTTTTAATAAGCTCATGGCCTTTCATATTTGTAGGCGCTCCTGTAGTAGCTGTTTTAATCATCATATTTCATTTAAGAGGGGAGAGGGGAGGGGTTAGAGAGAAATTTTTTAGAATAGGATACGAGCTGAAAGATAACCCTCTTAAAACTATCAGAGAAAGACTTGAAACCAATTCATGGAGTGATGAAAAAGAGCTTATAAAACTGCTAATAGTCCTGTTACCGTTATCATTATATCTTTTAACAGGAGTTTTATCAGCTGTAACCGGGGTGACGGATACACTAGCCCCGTCCTCTGAGCTAGGCTGGTTTATAGAAGTGTTTATAGTATATTTACTAGTTCCGATAACCGCTGTGCACTTATTATACTTCAGCAAAGTCTCCTATGAAGGAAAGTTTTTCGGAGATAAAATAAGACAGTCAGTCTTCTACTATTTAATATCCATAGGAGCAGTGTTATCCGGTTTAAGTATAATCCTCTTCATCCAGCAGAATCCTGCTTCAATACCTACAATAATATATTTTGTTTCATATTATGCGATGAGCACAGTAGTATTCGCCGCATTCCTTCCATTATACGAAAGCTTATCAACTTTCCTACTGGTTAAAATATCAAATTCAATAAAGAAAGATAATTCTAAACCTGAAGCAGTGGAAAAATTAATCGATGAATCTAAAAGTTATAGTCTGATAATAGGGGTATTCCTCTTCTTTATAATACTGGTTTTAAATTTCGCTCTATCAATTCTCTGGTTGTTTACAACAGGTGTTGGAAGTACATTCTTCAACCAATTTCTTTTCGAAAACCCTATCGGACCAGGCTTCACACAGCAAATCTCATTAGAGTTTAATATAATTCTAAGCTTCACGTTAACCTTTATAGGATTACTCGGATGGAGTATCTCATCAGCTTATTTAACTAGAAGTTCACCGGCTAAACTTCATCTAGCAATCATAATCTCTTTTATTTTATCCTTATTCATAACAATAATTATCCTGAATATAGATATACCTTTCATATACGGGCGGAGTAGTTACTGGGTTGTCCCTGCGCCTGCTGCGATAAAAATAATAGATTTCAATGTTTTCACACCGAGAACAGCGCTGCTTCAAGTTCCAAGTTGGACTGTATTCCGTTTAGTAGCCTATCCGTTCGACTTGTTAAAAGCACCTTTTTCAGCTATACTCATAAGTACAATGTTATATTACAATGGGATACCGTTCAAAGTTAGAGTGGAGGCTTCAGGGGCTAAAAACACGGCAAGGATTTATTCTAAAATCTCATTCACTCCAAGTCTTAAAGCACTCTACCAGCCAAAATTTTTAATCGCCGCGGAGAAAAACGA
>JAHQXC010000065.1 GCA_029856525.1 Candidatus Odinarchaeia archaeon | reverse complement strand
GGATTAAAAAAAGAGGTTAATGATAAAATAGCTAGTATAGAAACGGATTTGATAACTGAGCAAACAGAGTTAACAGCAATCATCAGCCAGATATATGAAGCCCTCATCAGAAAGCTAGGTGAGACAGCTAGCGGCATCCAAGCGAGAGTTAAAGAGGAAGCTGAACATATTCAAAGCATTCTACAGAAAACTATACCTGAAAACAGAGCCGCTCTTGAAGATGAGCTGGCGAATCTAATAAGCCTCCAACAAGCAGCTTTAAAAGACTCCGATGAAAAGATTGAATCAATTTTTAAAAACATAATAGAGCAGTTTCAAATCTTAAAATCAGAGTTAAAAGAATTATTAGCTTCAACTCATAACAGTTTAATCGAGTACGTGAATAATTCTAAGAATCGAATTCTAAAAATGGTTGAATCAGTAGCAGATACCGTAAATTCGAGGATAATTTCATTTAAAGAGAATGTTGAGGAAAGCCTTCAATCATATCAGAGTGAAAGCAGCCGGGCTTTAAGCGAGTTTAAAGAATCCGGTACTGTAAAACTTGATAAAATAATAGATAAAGCTAAAACAAGCTTAAAAGAGGCTTCAACAAATATAGAGAGCCTTGTTGAAGATAAGAATAATACTGCGGAGACTCTTCTCAACGGTTTACATAAACAATTAAATGAGAAGATAAGCTCGGTAACTAGAAAAATTGAATCCGATTCATCTAAGTTAACAGGAGAACTCGAATCAAAAACCAGTGAAAAAACTAGATTAATCAGCTCGAATATTTCAAATATAAAGAATTCAGTCTCAACGTTACTAGGGAATCAGTCAACCACTCTGGAGGGTGAAATAGAGTCGCATATAACCGGTATCAGCGAAAACTTAGATAAAATAGAAGCTGATTTATCTACGAGTTCACGAAAATTAAACGAAGAAATCGAGTTGAAAGCTGAAAATACGCGTACACTGATCTCAAATAATAAAGACCGGTTAGTCTCAGAGCTTGATAGAAGTTTAAAAGAGTCTATTAGTATAATTGAAAAAATAGAGGCTGACGCAGTAGACCTAATAGAAAATATATCAGCTGAAACCGATTCTAAGATAGCTGCCAGCCATGATGAAAACTTGAAAGCAACAGATCACACATGCCATGAGACTTTAAATGTTTTCGAAACCGGTATATTAAACATTAAAAACAGTGTTGGAGAAGTTAAAAACAAGCTTGGTGAGAGTTTTACAGTAACACCTTCTAATATAAAGGTTGAATTAGAAAACCTATTCGGAAAACTTAAAACCGATCTTAAAGAGAAATACGCGTATTATTCTAGTAAATTAAGCGAATCAACTGTAAACCATATTAAAAGTGTTGAGAAGCAGAGTATAGATCAACTTGACTCCTCTTCCACTCTCCTTGAAAATTTAATCGACGGTATTCAATCTAAATGTGAGAAACCTCTTAACGATATTGCACGCAGCGTTCTACAATCCACCGCTGTATTAAAATCAGCATGGGAGGAAGCCTCCCATACAACTCTTGAAAAAGCGGAGGGTACATGGCATCTCATCTCTAGAGTAGCTGTGCTAACGCATATATGCGATATGATTTATCGGACAAAATCCACGGTTACAATAGTCCTGCCGGAATTAGATGAAACTGTAGTCAACGTATTACTTCAAACAAAACCTAGAATTAGAATACATTTAGTTACCGGTTTAAATCTTGAATCAGATATGGAAGCGATTAAAAAACTATTATCGAAGGGGAACATTAGAATATGGGATAGACCTGAAAGAGACTTTTTCGGGTGTGCCAGAGACAATGAAGAGGTTTTACTCGCACCTAACACGGGTCAGCCTCAACAAATAGTCGCACTAGTATCACATCAACCCGCCTATGTTCAACTAGTTCACAGAGTTCTCGGACCTATGTGGATGGCTTCTTCTAAAGAAATCAGGGATAAAGACCTTATCTAAACTACTTTTCCTATAAATTAAAAATTAGACGGCATCAATATCTTTTTAAAAACATTACATAAATTATTAAACAGTTAGTTGCGAATACTAAATTCGTAACGGTCGGTGTATTATATGACATTAACTTTAGATACTAAAAAATTAGAGCAGATAGTTGGACCTGAAAACATGTTAACTGACCCTGTGGATCTAGTCGTATATTCAAGCGACGCTACGCATACAAAATCAAAGCCTAATATAGTCATCTTCCCAACTACCACCCAACAAGTATCAGACATAATGAAATACGCTAGCGCTAATAGAATCCCTGTTGTTCCTAGAGGCGCAGGTAGCAGTTTAAGCGGAGGCCCGGTTGCGGTAAAAGGCGGTATAATAGTGGACTTCACTAAAATGAATAAAATTTTAAACGTGGATACAGATAACTTTGAAGTTTTAGTTGAACCTGGAGTAGTTTATAAAACTCTTGAAAAAAAGCTTAAACCCTTAGGTTTATTCTTCCCCCCTGATCCTTCAAGCCAAGACTGGTGTACTATCGGAGGGATGATCGCTGAGAACGCCGGAGGGATGAGAGCTGTTAAATACGGTGTGACAAGAGACTGGGTTATGGGATTGGAGGTAGTTTTAGCCAACGGTGACATCGCATGGTTCGGTTCAGGTACATATAAGTTCGCGTCAGGCTACGAGATGCACAGGCTTATAGTGGGCTCCGAAGGAACTCTAGCATTAATTACAAAAGCATTATTGAAGGTGGCGCCACTGCCTGAAGCGAGACTTGCAGCTATAGCATACTTTAAAACACTTGAAGAGGCGGGGAAATGCGTTTACGAAACTATTAGACGAGGGTTACAGCCTTCAGGAGCGGAGATAATGGATCGCTTAACCATGGACGCTGTAAGCAAGTTTACCGGTATAACATTCCCGGAATGCGGGGCGGTTGTAGTCAACGAGTTAGACGGAGATACAGATAGCATAAAAAAGAGACTTAAAATCTTAGAGGAAATCTATAAACAGCATAACGCCATATCTTATAGAATCGCTAAAGACGAGCATGAAGCCGAGAAAATATTTGAGAGCAGGCATGCAGCCTACTCGGCTTTATCAACTTATAAACCAACCACAGAACTAGAAGACGTCACAGTCCCCATCTCTAAAGTCCCGGAGATGTTTAAGCGAATCGAGGAAATATCAAAGAAATACGGTATTATGATTGCAACATTCGGGCATATGGGTGACGGGAACCTTCACCCAAACATATTATACGATGAAAATATCCCTGAGGAGAAAGAGAAAGCCGAGCTCGTTAAAGACGAGATTTTTAAAGCAGCCTTAGATTTAAAAGGGACTATAACAGGGGAACACGGAGTAGGCTGTTCTAAAATAAAATTCTTTGGAATAGAGCATTCTCCGTGCAGTGTTAACGCTCAGAAAGCGATCAAGAAAGCACTGGACCCATATAATATATTAAACCCTGGAAAAATATTCGGAGAGATGTGAAATGACTGTGAAAGGTAAGCTTAGCCCTAAACTTTCAAAATCTATTATAGAAGCGCTTCAAAAATGTTCACAATGCGGTAAATGCAGGTCGATATGCCCTACATTCGAGTATAAGAATATAGAATCTTATAATGAGCGCGGTCGTCTAATGTTATATAAGGCATGGAATAACGGTGAAATAGAAGCATCTCCAGCCTTCATTGACAGAGTTTACACATGCCTGTTATGCCGTGTCTGCGAGGAGACTTGTCCGCCTAAAGTCAGATACATGGAGATCGCTGAAGCTGTGAGAGGTAAATTAGCTGAGGAAGGTGTAGGCCCTGTTCCAGAGCAGAAACAAGCCATAGAGGCCATTAAGAAAACAGGGAACGTTTTCGGCCAAGAGAGTAAGCTTAACGAAGGCGACTTAGCTGAATTCTTCACAACCGCCCCTAAAGACGCGGACTACTACTTTTTCGTAGGGTGTATGGCTGGTCGAAACTATACTAATCTAGCGAAGAACGCTATTCTCATTCTCAGAAAAGCCGGGTTAACTGTCGGCCTTGACCCGGATGAAAAATGCTGTGCAGGTGTAGCTAAACTTCAAGGTGTTGAAAGCGATTTTTCAAAAATAGCAGCTGAAAACGTTAAACATATAGAGGGGCTTAACCCTAAGAAAATATTCACCGTGTGCCCTATGTGCTACGCTGCTTTGAAAAAAGAATATCCGTGGACTAAACATATACCCATCCAGCATATCACCGAGGTTTACGCTGAACTACTCGCTAAAAAAATGATTAAACCCACTAGAGAGCTTCCAGCGAAGGTTGTATTCTTCGATTCATGTCATCTTGGCAGATGGTCAGGTGTATACGACGCTCCCCGTATAGTTTTAAATTCGATTCCAGGTTTACAGATCATCGAACTTGAGCGAACTAGGAATTTACAGAGATGCTGCGGTGGACCTATCAGAGTTCCATATGTTGATTTCAGAAATGAAATAGCGGGTAGAACCCTCCAGGAGGTTGAGGCTTCAGGAGCCGAATATTTAGTTACACCATGCGGGACATGTTTATTCAATCTCCAGTCAGTTGCTTCAGCTAATTTCATGGAGGATTTAAAAATAGTGGATATCTCGGAGGTTCTAGCATTCTCACTAGAATTAATAGATAAGATACCTCAATACGAATTCGAGTAAGCTATACGCTAAATTTTTTTTCAATTATTTTTTAATTTATTTTTTACTAGAGTTGTTTAAGAATTATCGAAGTGTTAGTTTTTTTAATCCATGAATGCTTTCTAAGCTTTGAAACCATCTCTTTCAACTCATTCATATCATCTACACTAATCTTTAAAATATAATCGTATTCGCCTGTTACAAAATAGATTTCCTCGGGTTTACAATCTTTAACAAGTGTATCGCGGATTTCCTCAGGCTCCATGTGCTCTGTGGTAACGCTTATAAAAGCCTTTATTCTCTCAGCCATATAGGCTCCCCGCCTTAAATTTTTCATTCATAATCTTCTCCCTCGCTCTCCTCTCCTTCTTCTTCAAATTCTTCACCAGCTTCCTCTAACCCGCGATAATAATCTTCGAAAGCCTCCCTCTCTTCTTCTGAAACTCTTTTCTTAACAGATAATTTAATAACATCGATTTTATCTTTCTCAGTGTGCGGTATGTTAACCACTAACTTATAGTCTACACCTTCTTTAGCTTCAGTTTCGAAGCCGCATTTTTTACAGAATAATATTACCTTATCCCCTTCTTTTTTAGGGAATAACAGCGCTTCACACTTAGGGCAGAACTCCAAATCATTCAACTCCTCTTTTTACTATAAAATTAGTATAGTAATACTCTTTTAAGGTTTTATAAAATTAACTCTACTAAAATGATAGAATATCAGGGATAGTATACTATCCTTTATCTGCGTTATAGAAAAGGGAAATAAACAATGGATTTGAGTAAAAATACTTGGGGATATCAGTCTTCTAACTTTCTGAAATCTGATTTAGAAGCACCGCATACAGGGCAAACCCAGTCTTCAGGTAGTGATTCGAAGGCTGTTCCCGGTGGAATATTGTTTTCAGGATCCCCGACTGCAGGATCATAAATATACCCGCATAAAGTACACTCCCATCTAGCCAAATTAAACCACCTTTTCGATTAAACTTTTGATAGAAATTTAAAGATATAGATTTTAATATTTAAACTATTGGATTTATAATCTTGATCTCCATACTACTCTTTAAAAACTCTAGGTGCCTATGTGAAAATTAAATTTTAGAGGCGGTCTGCGAGTATATGAACGCTAAAAATTTCTTCATAGTTAAAGGTGCAGGGTTAAGTGATGTATCCCCTGTGAACGCGTTTGATAAAGTTTTAATTCAAGCAGGCTTAGATAATGTGAATATAGTACCTGTCTCCTCTATAATATCAGGTGAAGCGGTTGAAACCCCCCCTAAACGATTTGAAACAGGAGAAATAGTTTACACAGTTATTAGCAAGAACACAGGGATTAGAGGGGATCGAATATCAGCTGGACTTATATGGGGTTTAGCCAGCAGAGGCCGTGAAAAAATGGGATTAGTGGTAACAGCACAGCAGAATTTTATAGACAACCAAGTGTTGGAGAAGAGTCTCAGGGAACGCTTACAGGAAATGGCGGCTAGCCGGGGGATGACTGTGGAGTGTTTTAAATTCGAGACAGCTTCTCTAGAAGTTCAATCAGCTAAATACGGCTGCGTAGCTGTTATTTTCGTATACGTGTTTTAGATTCGTTTATCGAGATAATTGCTTTAAATAGAAGCTTAGCCGCATATATAGAGGTTATATCAATGTTATATACAGGTGTCACTTCAGTTACATCAACGCCTATAAAGTTTAATTTATCTAATTTCTCAATTATATCGCTTACAAAATTATAAGTTAACCCGCCGGGTTCAGGATTCCCCACCCATGGTGAGAATGCCGGTTCTAAAACATCCATGTCAATTGAAATATAAACATACCGGTAGCTGGAAAGCTCATCTTCAATAAATTTAATCAGGGAAGGTAATTCATTTTTATAAACATCCTTGGAGCTTATAAAACGGTGTACACCATTATTTTTAATAAATTTAAGCTCCTCTTTGCATACGGCTCTAGTTCCTATGAAAAGTATTTTTTCAACTAATCTCTCTTCAATAATCCTTTTCATGAAGGAGGCGTGTGAAATTCTCGCACCCGCATACTCTTCTCTTAAATCTAAGTGAGCGTCGAAGCATATCATCGCCTGTGGTTTAACAGCTCTACACACCCCTAGTGTTATCGTATGCTCTCCGCCTAATATAACCGGCCTCTTACCGTCGTTGAGAATCTCAGATAACACTTTAGTTATCTTATCAAGTGTTAAATCTATGCTAGAGTAGTCGACGTCGACGTCACCTATATCAGTTAATTTAATTTTCTTGACATCGACTCCCTTCTCATAGTCGAATGTTTCAATGTTCACTGAAGCTCTTCTAATAGAATCCGGTCCGAATCGTGTCCCTGAAATATAAGAAGAAGTCATATCTAAAGGTACACCGACTACTATAAATTCAGCGTCCCTATACGGGGTGTTCGAGTTAAGGAAACCAGTGTTCTTTGTACAATATAATTCACGGTAAGACATCAAGCCCACCAAGAATATAAGTTAATGGTGCAATTAATTAATTTATCGAAAACTGTTTTTACTATTTGCTTTTCAGCTGTTTGAATTAGCTGTAAATGTTTAAATAGAATGGTATGGGAATATTTGTTTTGAATATTTCAACTACACTCACCTAACACTCGCGCATATTCCAACACT
>JAHQXC010000064.1 GCA_029856525.1 Candidatus Odinarchaeia archaeon | reverse complement strand
ACGACTTTTATTAAATTATTTTTAAAACCTTCTTCAACTATTCTTCTGTATTCGTATGGTAAACCCGCGTTGTGAAAGGCGGCGCCTCTCCTAATAGTCTCAGATAATGTGAGACCGAGATTTGTCTGCTCTCTAGATTTTAATAGGGAATCAGCTAATCTTTCAAGATTTTTCTTTTCATTTTTTTTAAGCAGAGGCTCTATTACTCTACTGATTTTTTTTGAAAGCGTGATCGTAGATTTACGGGTGTTCGTGAAAATTAAAACTTGGCCGTTTTCTTTTAATGTTTCCACGGTTAAATCAAGTATCTCGTCTTCGAAGACTTTTTTTAGAAGTTTTGATTCACCGGTGTTGAATGTGATCTCATCGTTTAGTAGAACCCCCTCTTTAAGTGGGACAGGTCTCCAGTCGTTTTCTACGAGTTTAGCGTTAAGCCACTCCGCTATTTCACTTGAATTACTAATAGTGGCGCTTAAAGCTAGTATTTTAGCATGAGGAGCTACTCTTCGAAGTTTTGCGATGAGGATTTCCAAGGTGACGCCGCGTGAAGGATCGTTTATCACATGTATTTCATCTATGACGATTACTTTTATCTCTCTAAGCCAGTTAACGTTATGTCTGATAAGTGAATCCATTTTCTCATTAGTCGCTATTATTATATCATATCTTGCTAGATGCGGATCCGCGGTATCTAAGTCCCCGGATGTTAACGCGACTTTTAACCCGAGGCTTTTATATTTTTTGAAATCCTCGTATTTTTCGGAGGCTAAAGCTCTTAAAGGTAGTAGATAAACCGCTTTACCTCCTTTTTTCAATAAAGCGTCTACGATGCATATTTCAGCTACTAGTGTTTTACCTGAAGCTGTCGGGCATGATAAAACTAGATTACCGTTGTTTAAAGCTCCAGCTTTAAACGCTTCTTCCTGAGTTGGATAAAGCTTATTATAGCCTTCTTTTTTCAAGAGCTCTTTAAGCCTGTTGTCGACATCTAATTCGTCTATTAATAATTCTAGGCCACCTCTATTAATATTCGATTAAATATTTCAGAGCTTAAACTACTCTGTTCTTTTAATATAACCCGGCTCAGGTTCGAATATTGTTCCGTCGTTGAGCAGTCTTTGAAGAGCTTCTTTAACGAATCCCTCTTCAAGCTGATATTCTTTAGCTCTATCTATTATATCTTGGACTTGTACCGGTCCCTTATGCTCTTTTTCAAGAGTTGCGATAACGTCTAAGAGAGTTGTTAACCTATCCCGTTGACTTTTAGGCGCTCCAGTCATTATCATATCTATATCCATTTTACCTGTTTCACGATCAACACCTACTTGACGTAAACAATTTTTCACTAATCTGATAACGGCTTCCGCATCATCTACAGTGGCTTCTTTTTTAAGAGCCATTCTCGCTCTAGCTTCAACAAGGCGGATTAAAGCCTCTAGCTGTCGCGCTGTTATTGGGACAGGTGAATCAGCTCCTTCACCTGCTTTTCTCATTTCTAAATAGAATTCCTCGATTTTTTTAGCCGCCTCTAAGCTTATAGTAGGCGAGCAGTTTCTTTTAGCATATGTTATATACTTTCTTAAGAAATCTATATCTAAAGGCGGCTCAACGCTTTCCCTTCTGTGAAGCGATAAAATATGCTCAGCTATTTTACGGTCTTTCTCCGCGTCGGGTTTATCTGTAACTATGAATATTAAATCAAACCTGCTCAATAGTGTAACAGGCAGCTTTATGTTATCAGCCGGGGATCTATATTCGTTATATCTTCCTAAAGCCGGGTTAGCAGCCGCTAGTATACTTGTTCTAGCGTTTAAGGTAGCTATTATTCCAGCTTTAGCTATGCTAACTGTTCTCTGCTCCATTGCTTCATGGATTGCTACCCGATCTTGAGGGTTCATCTTATCGAATTCATCTATGCAATTATGAACCCATATCCCCTCCGCTAAGAAGTTATGATATTTTTCCACGTGTAAGTCGTACACCCAACCCTCATAATATTGTTTTTCAATGGAGACTACTGTATCCTGGTTATATTCATAAGCTGCGTTTGCTGTTTTTAAAATATTCGTGTTTAAATCTGTAACTGGCTGTGAACTTTTTATCTGATTTTTAAACTCGCCTTTTAAACCGGTTGATTGAATGTATTGGAGTAGCTTTTTAGGCGCGGTTAAAACAGAATCGCCTGGTTTAAAGCAAGCAGCCTCCCGCCAGTTTAAAACCTCTCCTTTAATGATGTTATGATCGGGTGTGAGTGTGATTTTAAACCCTGATTTAAATATTAATGTAAGAATTTCCCCACGATACCATTTACGTCTGATAATATCAGTTTTATTTTCAAAAAGTTTAAGGCGGTCAAGGTCTAAGCTTATAACATAGCCGTTTAAAGGGGCAACTTCCACTATTTCGCCTTTACTTACCGCGTCAGCTTTAAAAGCGCTGTTAAATAGGCTGCTGATCGCTGTAGGCTTACCGTTGAACAC
Organism: Candidatus Odinarchaeia archaeon; assembly: GCA_029856525.1. Taxonomy (GTDB): domain Archaea; phylum Asgardarchaeota; class Odinarchaeia; order Odinarchaeales; family Odinarchaeaceae; genus Odinarchaeum. The sequence continues at coordinate 4,843 of JAHQXC010000064.1, read as the reverse complement.
TATTTTAGTATCCGGGTGAAGGCACGCTAAACCTTTATCAGCTAAAACTAATGCGCCTGCTTCTAATGCCATAGCGCCTGACTCGTCTTTTAAAACGGCTGCAGTGTTATGTACTAGTAACCCGTTAGCTATGAAGCTGTGGCTGTCCTCTACAGTAACATCGTAAAGCCACTCGTAATTATGGCCTGTTAGAAATTCAATGGTTTGGATTTTATCCCAGAAAATATCATTTTCAATACAGTTTAAATATTCGGTAATGTTTTCTTCTAGGCTTATTTTTTCTAAGTTTTCTGTTTCCACTTTTTTCGTTGAAAACATTTTTTTGTTAGGCTCTGGATTGTTTAAAGTCTTCGAAGTTTCTAAGCTGAGGTTATACTCTTCTTTAACAGTTTCTATGAGTGTTTCAAGTTTTCTAACATTATCCTGGAATTTTAAACCTATTTTTTCATAGAAGTTTAGTAAATTTAATCCGGTTATGGTGAGCGTGTAGAGTTCACAGGCTTTACGTCTCTCATTTTTAATATTTTCATCTGCTATAGTTAATTCTGAGATAACACCGTATCTTAAAAGCGCTAATTGGAGTTTACATGCCAGTTTTTTACCTGGTATGTTAAAGCTGATTTTAGCATCTTCTCCGTTTTTAGTTGGAATATTCGCTGAATAATCGAATAAACCTGATATGAAACCCGCTAACTCTTTTTCTTCTAATGTGAAGGTTAACTCTGTTAAATCTAATCTTTTCTCATCAGAGTTATCTAAGCAAGTTTTATAGATTAGCTCTCTTAATATTTTATTGTTTAAGGTGAGCTCGATCAGCTCTCCGCTTCTTTTACTATATTTAAAGCGCAGATTCAGAGTCTCCTCAGCTATTTTATTGAATAATTTTGCAAGTTTAATCGATTTAGTTTTGAATTTTAATTCATTTGAATCAGCTTCATTTTTATTATAAATGAGGCTGCCTGCGTATAATCCTATAAGATACATGAGATCGGATGTTAGATAGCATGGTAGTTTAACTTTAGTTTTATCACTTTCCCAGTATTCTTCTATATTTGAGGCTAAATCGTGTAAGCTGTAGCCTGCTTTATTAACGTATTCAATTAATTCTCTGAGATTTATTCTAACCGTGTTTAACTCGTTCTCTTCGTTATTTAAATTGATTTTAAACCATTCTTTTACAGGTTCACCGTAGGTTTTACTGTTTAATTTTTCCAATAATTTTTTCAAAAAAGTTTTTTTAACGGAAGCTTCCAAGCCTTCAACGCTTCCTATAACCTCTAGAATATTTACTTTGCGTCCAGTATACGATATTCTTTTAACCGCTGCTATTTGATCGTTCTCCGTTAACTCTGAAGCCTTCTTCCAGTAAGCGTATTCTCCTTGTAGAGTTTTCATCTTAGTTTCAGGTGTTAGAATTACCTCTCTACCTGTGCTGGTAACTATTCTTACAAGTATTTCAGGGCTTTTTATCTTCCATAACCAGTTAATTTTTTTATCAGCGGTTTTAACCGAGTTTATTGTTTTAATTTTTAATTCTTTTTTAGGATTAACTTTATAAACTCCTTCCTGGATTTTCACTCCCCCTTCCCTTAGATGTTCATCTACAAGTTTGCCTATTTCGCAGGGCGCGTCGTCTTTAATTATTAATGTATCCGGGGCTACACAGAGCCCTGCTGCTGAGGAGCCTTTACCTGAAGTATATAATCCTCTCGGAGCTAGCTGAGCTGTATACTGTAGGAGTTGACTGTTATGAACATAGAATTCATTCGCTACGAAATTATTAGATCCTGGTACTTGAAGATCGTAAACCCATTTAAAGCTGGTTTTCTGTAACTCTATCGCTGTCACCTTATCCCAGATTACATCCGCCTCTACGATAGCGATCAACCGGGCTAGGTTCTCACTTATCCCATATTTTTTAGCGTTTTCAATGATTACCTGTAAGTCTTTTACATTAGCTTCTAATTCCCCGCTCTCATATTTTCTATATATGGATTCCGGAACCCCCATCTGATATTGGTTAAGCGATCGCTCTTCTCTGATTTTTTTTAAGAGATCTTTTAAACCTGGGATGATATTAGTATTCTTCTCGTTGTGGAGTTTTTGATTGCTTTCATTTAACTGTAGTTTTTCAAGTTTAGGCGTAGCTATGTAATCGTTTATAGATAGCTCACTAGCTTTTTTGTATAGTATTAAACCGTTATCGGTTGTGAAAAATAGATGGGTTGGTGTAACCGTGATTTCCTTACCTGATTCTGTTTTAATCTTTACCGTGTAGGGTGGTGCTCTCCTCTTCCAGAAAATATTAGCTTCAGCTTGCTCAATTCTACCCATCTTATTCATCGTATATACTTTGATAGAACCGTGCGCATAGTAGCCGTCGTCTATGACTTGAATATTTTTTTCAAGCTGCTCTTCGACGATCTCCTCTATTTTACGTTTCTCCCCTGAGGCTGTTAATACAAGCACTCCTGGTGCTACACACTTAGCTGTTCCAGGGTCCCCTACTAGTAGAATATTCGATTCGCCTCTTATTTTCATAGAGTCAGGGAGAACTTTGCTAACGCCTCCGAATAATTGGAGTGCGATAGCTTCTTTCACATCTTCTAAGCCGTATATGCTTGGAGCTATGCTGCTGATAATCTTACTGTGAATATTCGGATCCCTGCTAAGTTCAAGTATTCTCTGCTCATCTTCCGGTGTTATCTCTGTTTTCTCTAATTCTTTCTCGGTTATATCGATGTAGTTCGCTTCTAAATAGATTTTAAATGTGCTTAGTTTTGTCCGTCCGCTATATTCGGGGGTGCTTCTTAATATCCCTATCACGCTGACGCGGTCTCCCGGTCTGGCCGCGTCTACGAGATCGTATGTTAGAATCGCGTCTATGGCTCTTGGAAGCTGGCCTGGGGGCAGCTCCTCAGGTTTCTCTTGGATTCTTATTTTCTGCCAGTCTTCGAATTTAGACTCTTCGTTCACTAATCTGAATGGCCCGTTTCTTCTACAATTAACGTTCTCGCATACTATGGGTTTAACTATCTCCGTTGTCTCCTGTTTCACAAAGTTTATGTAATGGCATCGAAGACACTCGAACGCTGCTTCTACAAGCCTTGGTTTAACCTCGCTAGCCCTGGTTAGTATTCCATCAACCATTACTAAAAGACCGATATGCTCGCTTCTTATTTTTCTTAAAGGTATATGGTTTATGCTAGGTAGATTTCTAAATCTTACGAAAAGTTTTTTATCTTCATTTTTAAGTTTTTCAAAATACTCGCGATCCTCTAATTCTAGTACGGTTAAAGCTGCTTGATCTGCGGCTTTAATTATTTCCTCCGGTTTTGTAAGCAGTTCTCTTGATAGCTCTGCATCGTATTTTAGAAGGTCGTCGAAATCAACTATTATTGAAATCTTGTTTTCTATGCTTAATTGCTGGATTTTTCTCCTATATTTTAACTCTTCTTTCTCATCTTTGAAGCTTTTAAAGAACTCCTCGAACTTTTCTTTAGGGTCTACTCCAGATTCCAAGCTCATATTAATCTCCTAGTATTCTCTCCACCCATATTTTTATTATCTGATTTATTTCATCGTAAAGCCATTTCTCTTCTATTGTAAGGTTCTCTAAGATTTTAGGAGGCGCGCCTCTAAACGACATTTTAAGTATTTTACTGAGGCGCGCGGATAGAAGATCGTTTAATAGAGTTTCTAGGTTCTCTATTTTTTTCATCAAAATCGGGCTTGGATTTGTTTTAAACTCGTTTTTCAATCTGGCTAGTTTATAAGCGAGTTTAAGATAGAATGTTTTCTCTAACTCTTCCGGCTGAGTCTTAGCTTTCTCACTCCAAACCTTTTTCTGAATATAGGTCTCATCGATTTCATTTTTATCTGTGAATTCCGCTATTTTTTCATCTACTAGTATTTTAGCCTTCCACCAAGGGATTTCAAACTCTGACCCAGGTGTCTTAGCAGGTATTTCAAGTTCCATAGAGATATCTTCGGTTAAATCTTTAAGTAATTTTACGGTTACAGGCGTATGTATTCGTGAAAGCATCATTTCATTAATTCTCTTGCTCTCCAATTTTAAAGCCACCAGCTTATTTTTAGAATTAGCTTGGTAGACAATTAATTGATTCATCTCTATTAATTAACTCTATTCTCATGGCTTATGAGATTGTTTTATTTTGGTAGCTGCGGATTCAAAATATATGGGAGTAAATTTTTTATTTCATCTATTTATTATAATTTACTATGAATTATAAATGACTAAGCGCTAAGCTTCTTATCGTATTAGTTTTAATCGCTGCTTTTTCCGGTATCTGTATAGGTTATTCTCTTCCACCTGTATTTGAACTGTTTTCAAGACTCTATTATATGAATATCTCTATACCTATCGCTATTCTTATAATTATCCTCTTAACCCCTCAGTTCATGTGCTGGGAGACATGTAAGGCTGAATTTACTAGTGTATTTAGAAAACCTTTACCCTTAATAATTACGATGATATCTAACTGGCTTATTTCTCCTCTGATAGGGGTTTTAGCTGCGAATATTTTTTTATCTGAGAGTTTGTTTTCTAAGATAGGTGTCTCCCTCCTCTTCATAGGCCCTTCTATTTCAATGGTTTTATATTGGAGTAAACTCGCCGGCGGCTCTAAGAACCTTGTTATAGGCGCCACATTATTAAACATGATTTTAATAATAACCTTGTATCCTTTCCTAGCTTATATTCTAATCAGAGGGATGGGTGCCCCTATCCCATTAGAGAGTATTTTCTTCACTATTCTGATATTCTTCTTAACACCGCTTATTTTAGGTTTAATACTTCAATATATTTTTAAACACAGGCAGG
>JAHQXC010000063.1 GCA_029856525.1 Candidatus Odinarchaeia archaeon | reverse complement strand
AGGTATGACCAAATAGTTATGGTTCTTTTAGATAACTTCGGTCTTTTCGAATGCGTCTATTATAAACCCAAGTTTATTATCGCGAATGTGAAAGCTATTGTTTTATTAAACTCTAATAACCCTTCTACAGAGAATATAATGGCTACTATATTAAACGGTGGTTTAGCTGGCACCGGTTTTAATTTATTCAATTATCTTGCTGAAAATAATTTGAAAACAAGTTTCATAGGATGCTCCGCTAGCATGGATTTTTTAGATGGTAGTTTAACTAGGATACCGGCTAAAGATGACGCTGAAACCTATGTTAAGGCGATTAAACTTTTAAATAGAGTAAACTTTCTCTTACTACATTTCTTAGATTTCGAGAAACTCTACTCAGCTTATAAATCTCATCCACCTATCACGATCGCTCAGAAGTTAATTACGAGAACAGATAAATGGATTTTAACAGTTTATAAACAGCTTAAAGAAAACTCGGCTCTCATCGTTGTAGGAGCGCCTGGAAATCAGAAAATAGATATGGGGTATGAAGAATACTATGAGAAGCTTAGAGGAGCAAGTGTACCTATAGCAGTATTTATAGAAAAATAGCGCTTAAATAATCGTTTTCGTTAACTAGTACGCGGTGATTTTTTGCTTTTCAGAGAAGTCTCAGAATATTATCGAAGACTAGAGGATACAACTAAAAGATTAGAGTTAACTGATATTCTTAAAGAGCTCATATCCAAGCTTAACTCAGAGGAGATAGATAAAGTAATATATATGACTCAGGGTAAGCTCCACCCAGACTGGTATGGGTATCCTGAGATAGGGATGGCTGAGAAAACTGTTTTAGAAGTTATATCAGCTGCAAGCGGGCTGTCGCTTGAAAAAGTAACAGCTTTTCTACAGGAGACAGGTGACATCGGTTTAGCTGCGGAGAAGGCTTTAAAAAGCAAGGTTCAAAAAACAATAATACAGGATTTCGAGCCTTTAACAGTCCAATACGTGTATAATCAACTAGATAAAATCGCGCGGATGACTGGTAAAGGATCGAGTGAAGATAAAAAAAGGCTTTTTTCAGGTCTACTGCATAGGGCTACACCTTTAGAAGCCCGGTATATTTCTAGAATAGTTACAGGTAATCTGAGGCTGGGTATAGCTGACATGACTATCATGGATGCATTGTCGATAGCTTTAGCTGGAAGTAAGGCTAGTCGAGAGGATATAGAACACTCCTATAATATTTGCTCGGATCTCGGTTTAATAGCTAAGAATATTCTTTTAAACGGAGTTGAATGGCTTAAAACAATTCAGTTGCAAGTAGGTGTACCTGTTAGAATGATGCTGGCTCAAAGGCTTTCAACAATAGAGGAGATATTCGAGAAAATAGGGAGATGCGCTGTCGAATACAAGTATGATGGTGAGCGATTCCAAATTCACAAGAAAGGTTCGGAGATTAAAATATTCTCTAGACGTTTAGAGGTTATAACAGATCAATACCCTGACGCCGTGGAGATAATAAAAAAATATTTGAAATCGGAAAACTGCATCACCGAGGCGGAATGTGTGGCTGTAGACCCGGATAACGGGGAGATACTCCCCTTCCAGCAGTTAATGCATAGGCGTAGAAAATATGAAGTTGAAGAAGCGATGGAATCATATCCTGTTAAACTCTTCTTCTTTGACTGCTTGTATAATGAAGGCCAGCAAATGATTAATAAACCATATCTTGAGAGACGTAGCATCCTGGAAAAAATTGTTAACGTAGATGAGCGATGTGAACTAGCCACTCAAATAATCACAGATAATGTGGATGTATTCGAAAAATTCTTTCATGAAGCTGTGTCAGCTGGATGTGAAGGAGTTATCGCGAAATCTATATCAGAGGACTCACTCTATCAGGCTGGTGGCAGAGGCTGGCTTTGGATAAAATATAAGCGTGATTACAGATCTGAACTTACAGATACACTTGACTTGGTTGTCGTGGGCGCTTACGTTGGAAAAGGTAGAAGAGCGGGAACTTATGGAACCCTTCTACTGGCTTGTTACGATCATGTTAACGATGTTTTTAAAACAGTGGCTAGAGTTGGAAGCGGGTTTAAAGACGAAGATCTCTCATACTTATCCAGTATTTTAAAACCGCTTATAATAAAGTCTAAACATCCTAGAGTTGAAACAAACCTTGAACCAGACTTCTGGATTCTCCCTAAGCTTGTAATAGAGGTGAAGGGCGCGGAGTTAACTCTAAGCCCTGTTCATACATGCGCTTTTTCTAAGATTAAAAACGGTGTTGGAATAGCTATAAGATTCCCCCGTTTCACAGGGCGTATAAGAGACGATAAATCCCCTGAGGAGAGCACCACCGAGGAAGAAGTAATCGAAATGTATAATAATCAGCTTAAGAGAATTAAATAATAACACTTCTGAGAGGTGTTATTTTTGAAAACTTATGATGTTATTGTTATAGGAGGGGGCCCTGCTGGTTTATCCGCGGCGATTTACACTAGTAGAGCTAATTATAAGACTCTTCTAATCGATAAAGGAGGTTGTTTAAACTATAAGATAGGTAGAGTCTACAATTACTTAGGGTTCCCTGAAGGTATAGACGGAAAAGAGTTGATTCAATTAGGCTGCAAGCATATAAGGCTTTTAGGAAGTGAAACCGTGAACGAGGAGGTTCTCAGCGTTAAAATGCAAGATGACCTATACGTTGTAAAAACAAATAGGTCCTCTTACGCGGCTAAAGGACTTATAATCGCCATGGGTGTGGAATATAAGAAGATAGATATAAATAACCTGGAGAAATTTGAAGGAAAAGGGATAAGCTACTGTGTGACATGCGACGGCTTCTTTTTCCGCGGAAAGAAGGTTTTTGTCATCGGCTCTAAGAATTATGCTGCTATGGAGGCGCTTGAATTAACAGATTACACATCTGATATAACAATTTACACTAACGGGTTGAAACCTGAAATAGATGAAGGTTTACTTGAAAAACTTAAAGCTAAAAATATAGAGTTGAAAACTCAGAGAATAATCTCTTTTACAGGAGGTAAAAAATTAGAGGGGATTATATTAGAAGACGGGTCAACTGTTAAATGTGACGGTGTGTTCATAGCTATAGGTTCTTCAAGCGCAGCCGATATCGCTTTGAAAATGGGTATAATATTAGAGGGCGGGTATATTAAAGTGGATAGCAAGCAGAGGACCAATCTTCCAAGAGTTTACGCAGCCGGTGATTGCACGGGTGGTGTACGGCAGATAGCTACCGCTGTAGGTCAGGGAGCAACCGCGGCTGTCAATCTTATAGCTGAGTTAAAAGGATTGGCGAGCGCTGACTACTATTAAAGGTTGATTTTATTGGGTCAAGGTCGGAATTTATTCGCTTTTACTATAAGCTCAGACGGCGGGCTTAAAATAATAGACGGCCCTCCGATACTAGCCGAAGATTCTATTATATTAGTCGTGGATGAAGATTACGCCTGTAACTGGCTTTTCATAGGTTCGAATACAACTCTTATTCATCGACGAGCTGGGATGAGAGCTGCTAATTTCGTAAGGCGTCTCGGATATCCGCTGAATAACAGTGTTATAGGAAACAAGTGTAAAGAATTTATAATAATAGATGTAGAAGAGGGAGCTGAGATAAGGCAGTCAAAAATTCAACAGTTGAAATCAATTTTAACTAGGCCTCCGCCTAAACCTGTATTTAAAACTCCTGTTGAAACCCCCCGGATTAAATCTCCCGATTTCAGAAGCGAGACTATAATACGTCCAATAGAAGAGTTAAAAGGGAGGATTAATTCTTCAACTCAAAGCTGTTCTTCAGAGAAACTATATGAAGCCGGCTACAGGAGGCTAGGAGTATTATTAGCTTCCATTCTATTAACCTATAATGATATAAGGATTACTCGTGAAGCTGAGCGTTACATGATTGACGCGGCTAACACTAGGCTCTGCAGTGTAAAAGTTAAAGGGGATCGATTGATAGTAGCCGAATCTTCAACCTTCGGCGGAGTGGAGGAGAAATATAATATTCAGAAGAGATTTATCAGGTTAATGGAGAAAGCTAGGAAATTATTCGGCGCACACTCTTAACTAGTTTATTATTCTACAATATTTTTGATAATTGTCTGGCTGCTTTATCTATTTGAATATAAGCGGTTCTCGCGTCACCGTTAGGGCTAACATAGCCGAGTAACAGCCCCTTAGCTCCTATAGCCGCTCCTACTATATGACCCTGCCCTCCTACATTTGTAGCTATTAAACGGTCTTCGTTAACGTCTATAACCGAATATTTCACTCCTTGTATAATTATATTCGGCTCCCTGTTCTTGTACGTGTTGATTGCATGAGCGCCGTCAACGCTCCAATTAGGGGTTTGATATATTACCTCCCCTGTCATTGAAATAATAGCCGTCGCTCCTATGTCTCCTGTAATTAAACTCTTCGCAACTTCTTCAACACTCATATTACCACCTTACAGGATTTTATCCGATCTATTTAATTTAAATCTTTATATTTATCTGTTAAAAAATGTTGCGGTACTACAAAATAATTTTTCAAAATCTTTCAAAAACTTTTTAACCGGTTAAATTAGACTATTATAAAATATTAAAAATCAGCGTGATGATAAATTGACTTTAAACGATTTAATAGTGGATAAGCCGAGAAAATTCCTTTTATTCGGCGGGAAAGGCGGAGTAGGTAAGACATCTAACGCTGCCGCTGCAGCTATCTGGGCTGCTGAACACGGGCGGGAAACCCTTATAATAAGCACTGATCCAGCTCACAGCTTATCTGATAGTCTAAACCAGGATGTTTCAGGCGGTGAAATAAAAATAGTGCAAGGTGTAGATAACTTATTCGCTATGGAAGTGAACCCTAAGAAAGAGTTTCAGAAGTATCAGGCTGCTGTAAGCGGCGAGTCTTTTAACTCGATTTCACCCCCTCTCCCAATACCGGATCTTTTAACTGATTTAAGCGGGTTAACCCCGCCTGGAGCTGATGAAGCGCTGGCTTTCTCGAAGGTTCTGGAATTCATAGAGAGCAGTGAATACGATTTAATAATATTCGACACAGCGCCGACAGGTCACACCCTCCGTCTTCTAAGTCTCCCGGAATTATTAAACAGCTTCTTCGGTAAGCTTTTAACCTTCAGACTCAGATTATCCGCTATATGGGATAGGTTTAAAAGCTTCTTCAGTAGAGGGGAGACTGTCCGCGATGACTCCTTGGAGAGGCTTGAAGCATTAAAAAAGAGTATAGAAGCAGCTTCATCAGAATTATCTGATCCTAATAAGACAAGTTTCATAGTGGTTATGATACCTGAAGCGATGGCGATATATGAAACTGAAAGACTCTTATCAACTCTCTACGAGTATGAGATACCAGTGGATCATATAATAGTCAACATGATTTACCCTGATATCCCAGACTGTGTTTTCTGCCGTTCCAGAAAGACTATGCAAGATAAGTATTTAAAGGAAATACAAGCTTTATACTCAGAGTTTAATATTACAAAGGTTCCCTTGTTTAACGATGAAATTAGAGGTATATCTAAGTTAAAGGAGTTAGCGGGAATCTTATTCGAATAAACCTGCTATGATAGAGCGTAAGATTTGAATACAGTTTATATGAATTAATTCATGGGTGGTGGAATTGAGAACACTATCTAAAAGCTTTAATGTAACAAGTAAAAGCAGAGTCGAAGTTATTAATATAACCTACCAGGTTAGAGATATAATCTCCACCGAGGGTTTAAAAAACGGTTTAGTTAATGTTTTCGTTAAACATACTACATGCGGGATTATAATCAACGAATCTGAGAAAGGTCTTATAAACGATATCGTAAATTTCTTCAATAAAATAATACCTTACCACGCCGGGTACGCTCACGACCGGATAGACGACAACGCGGACTCTCATCTTAAATCTATTCTAACAGGTAACTCTGTGACTATACCTATATTAAACGGTGAGCTTGGCTTAGGAACCTGGCAGTCTATTTTATTATTCGAATTAGACGGTCCACGTGAGCGTACAGTCAACCTCACTTTCATAGTAGAGTAATAATTAGACTATAACCATTTCTAGGCTGAGCTGATTGATAGGTGAATTATTCGCTTTAATGGCCGCCTTAGCCTGGGCTGTAGGCGCTGTTTTTGATAGAATAGGTTTAACTAAAATCCCACCGTTAATCGCGAATACAATGCGATCTATACCAGCAGCTGTTTTCACTTTAATCATAACAGTTTTAATAGAAGGATTAAACCCGTTAGCCGAAGTTGCAGTAATAGATGTAATTTACATAATCGCAGGGACTACGCTAGCTCTGGTTATAGGCGACTACCTGTTTTTATTATCTCTCAGACGACTAGGAGTTTCAAAAACAATGCCGATTGTTTCAATCTACCCTGTATTCGCTTTAATAGGCTCAGCTTTATTCTTAAACGAGGATATAACTTTTTTTATAATAGGGGGGATAGCTGCCATCGTAACAGGGATCCTCTTTATAAGCCGGAGTAGAAACCAGAATGTTGAAGAAGTTAATTCAAATAATAAAATTCTTTTAATAATTCCTGTTATAGCTGCGTTAATGTGGGGTTTCAGCCAGGTTTTCTTCGGACTGGCACTTTTAAACACGCCTCCTTTAACAATGACCACTATACGCCTCATCTATTTCAGCGTGCTGCTAGTCACTTTTAATTTAACTGTTGGAGACAGATCCTTCTACAAAAAATATAATTCTTACTGGGGTAAAATGTCGACTATAGGAGGTTTCCTTTCACTAGCTTTAGGCGGATTATTCCTGATACTAGGTTTAAGCTACGCGGGTGTCGCTAGGACATCTCCTTTAACTTCGGTTACACCTATGTTCTCAACTATTCTCGCTGTTATCTTCTTAAAAGAGAGATTAGACTTAAATATATGTATAGGCACCGCGCTTATTATTCTAGGTATAATTTTAATAGTTTTCTGAAAAACATATTAATTATTTGAAATCTAGAGGTGTCTTGGATATTAGCCGACGAGTTTTTCGAATTAGATTTCGACTATAAAAAACCAGTTTTATGGAGGAAGATCCTAGGTTTAATCTACTCTCCTTCAAAAACTTTGAAGCTTCTATCCAGAATTCCAGATAATCGTATTCCTTTAATAAACGCATTTTTAATTATATTATTCACATCCCTGCCGTTCACCGCTCTACTCTATCATTTAAACGTTACAGGTTCAACTATTTTTGTAACCACTGTTAATAATTATTTTCTATCGTCTTTACTCAGCGTTTTCCTCGTTAACACGTTAACGTTATTGTTCTCATGGATGGTTATCTCCGCAGTCTACTGGGCTGCTCTCAGATATTTTAATACGCGAATATCGTACGCTGAGATTTTTAAATTGACACTGCAATCTTTAATACCTTTAATTTTCAGCCGCGTTGTTTTAACATTCGCCGCTTATTTAACACTGCCTACTATTAATATTATTGAAGGGCAAAGCTTAGAGACTGTTTTAACGCAAATCTCGATTTTATTCGACTCTTATACATGGATTTTTTATAAATTTATAGACGCTGGAGCATGGCTTTGGTGCGCTCTAATATTATCGATTAGTTTTAGAGAATACTATGATATTAATTTTAAAAAATCATTGTCAGTCTCATATATTATAATAGGAGTCTACTTAATTTTTATATTTATTCAGTGAGCGGGGGCTCGTCTTTAAGAATAGGTGAATTATGTTCTCCACTGGTATGCG
>JAHQXC010000062.1 GCA_029856525.1 Candidatus Odinarchaeia archaeon | reverse complement strand
TAATATTTTATTTAACGGTGGTTTAATGAATTTAAATCAATTAAAAATTAAGATGAGCCAGTCTATTATTCTAATAATAATATTAGAGTTAATATTTATTTTCGGAATAGTTTACGCTATCGACTTCTTCTTCGAAGCATTATACTGGATTCCGATCTTCAACACAGGCGTGTATATCCCCATACCTAGAGATATAATATGGGGTTTTATATCCGTGGCTATATTTTTAACAGTTCAATGGCTGCTAGGATCCTCATCTGTCGAATATGCTATGAAGCCTCGTATTCTAAGAAAAGGTGAGAACCCGTGGATAGAGAAAACAGTTGAGGAGCTATCTTATAATGCAGGTGTTAAACCGCCTAAAATAAAAATTGTAGATATAGAGGCTCCAAACGCCTTCGTTTACGGCCGCACTGCTGGGAGCGCTTCTCTATGCTTAACCACAGGGTTATTAAAATCACTTAACAAAAACGAGATAAAAGCGGTTATAGGCCATGAAATCGGTCATTTAAAGCATAGAGACGTTATTATAATGACTTTAGCGGCGGGCGTTCCATTACTAGCGCTTCTAGTATTGAGAGGGGGATTATATACAGCTTACGGTTTCGGTCGTTCATCACGCTCTACCAGTCGAGGGGGAGACGCTGGTTTTATAGTAGTGATCCTGATAATAATAGCTATAGCCTCAGCTATCTTCTTCTTATCACTTCTAGCAGTTAGAGGGCTAAGCAGGCTTCGCGAACACTACGCTGACGCTCACTCAGCTATATCCACAGGTGACCCTCATTCTATGCAAAGCGCTTTAGCTAAAATAACATGGGGGTTATCTTTAGCCCCTCCGAGTAATCAGAGTAGCGCGATGAGAAATCTCTATATAGCAGATCCATCGCAGGCGAAATTAGAGGTGGCGTATGTTAGAGAGCATAAAGAAGAGTTTGACCTCGATAAAGACGGTGTTCTCAACGAACATGAATTACTAATAGCCATGGAGAGTGAGGCTAAAAAAACTAAGCTGAGCGGTTTAAGCGCTAAGTTTGCAACCCATCCTCCAACATATAAGAGAATTCTCCTCTTAAAGAGAATAGAGAAAGAACTTTCGACTCTTCCAGCGGATAAAATAAATATTAAGAAACTAATCTAAAATTATAAGCTGAGGTTCCTCTTTTAAAACTGGTTGAAAATAATCTGGTGGCGGCATTCTTATAATAGATTTATAAATGTCGTGTAGACAGTTAAACCTTCAATGTTAATTTAAACACTGAGATTAGACTCCAACCTCTCCAGAAATATAGCCTGCTGGTTAATTAAACCCATTATAACCATTATCTCTCTACCGTTTTCTGTTAAACTGTAATTATTACCAACTTTCTCAATTAAATTCTGTTTGATTAAAGCGTTTAAGTGATGGTAAAGGGACCCTCCTTTCTTACCTGAAAGCTTCTGTATCTCTTTAGCTGATCTATCTCTTTCAGCGAGAGCGCAGAGTATTCTTATTCTATCGATGTTTGAAAGAGCGGAAAGATAATTCGCTATTCTTTCAAAAGCTTTCTCATTATCACCAACTATATTCTCATCATCGAATTCTACGACGGTGGTGTACATTGGAATAGCCTGGTTTTGAAAAAATTTCACTGAGGATAAAAATACAACGCCTTTCTGTAATCTTCTTGAAACTGAAACGCTTTCAAAAATAATTCTATCAAGAGCGTCTTGTTTAACAGTTTCACTATCTTTTATAACTGTTGTTAAAGCTTCTTTATCTGTGTTAGGCTGCTGTTCCAGTAATCTGACAACTCTATCAAGCATTAATCTTAATCCGGTGACATCGATTTTAACACCTTCAAGACTGGTTAGTTGCTTTTTAAGCAGCTGTATTTCTCTTTCAACGCTTTCCATATTTATTCCAACTGTATTATTGATACAGAAAAGTGTATTTTGATAACAATATTATGTAATATAGATACATATAAGTCTTTTTATTTCATAAGCTAATACACTTAAGTGTATCACTAAATAAAAAACCGACAAAAATCTTTTCTCCGACTAAATTACTCTCACACTCCTCCATAATATTTTAGTCACAGAAATTAGATAGAACACATAGACTTTATTATTTGAAGCCGTCAATATATTCAAGTTAGAAGCGATAGAGTTAAAAAAATTAGATGTATAAAATAATATTTTAGTTACTGTTTTTTAGGTGAAATACTTTGAGAAAAAGCGAAGGTCTAACCGCCGTGTTAGTTAAGATAAACGAGCGCTATAATATTTTAAAAACATCTTACAACCAACGGATGAGTGAGCTTTTCAACGTAGCCAGCGAATTAGACTCGAATAAGAGCGGTGACATTGCTAAATTAGTAGCATTACTTCAACAGAAAATCTACCTATGCTCAGAGATAATCCTTCAATTCCAGAGCTGGCTTGACGACGTTCAAAGCCTCGAAGTTATCAACGGATTAGATAAGAAATTAAGAATTTTAAACTCGCATATTAGAAACGAGGTTAACAAATTAGACGAGCTTCAAATTCTAGTGAAAGACTACTTTAAAACACAAATCGGCGAGAACACTCTTAACAATGAAATTCAGAAAAACCTTAGAAACAAGATTAGAATGCTAGCGGAATCTAAAAGCGAAACAAATAAACACATAGAGGAAGTCTACTCAATAATCTTCAATAAGAAGAACCTGTTGAACAGCCTCTCCGAACATCTCTAACTCTTCTTATTTTTCCATAGTTTAAAAATAATACTATGAATTTTTTCATTTTATAAATGGTTTACTCAACTATCGGTAAAGATTAAATATTTAAATATAACAATTGTAAAAACGATATGAAGGCTATGAACATTAAACGGATGGAGCGGTTATGCTTAAACCTGTTAATATGAGTAAGTTCACTGTTATCGCTTTAGACGAATACGTGGATGATATAGTAAGAGCGCTCGGTAATCTTGGTATAGCTCAATTAGAGAATATTAGCGAGAGGATAACAGATTACAACGGGCTTATCCAACCTGTTGAACCAGGCGACTATTATTATCGAGTCTCAGCGATCTTATCTCAAGTTGAAGGTTTGATAGGCGATCTAGGGGTTCAAGAAACAGTGGCTGTTAAAGAAAAGAAGAAGCATGAGAAGTTAACTGAAAGCGACCTGGCTAA
Source organism: Candidatus Odinarchaeia archaeon (assembly GCA_029856525.1). Classification (GTDB taxonomy): domain Archaea; phylum Asgardarchaeota; class Odinarchaeia; order Odinarchaeales; family Odinarchaeaceae; genus Odinarchaeum. Next base: position 4,583 of record JAHQXC010000062.1, on the reverse strand, counting down.
GATAGAGGAGGATGTTAAGAGAGTAGAGCAAGAGTATCTTAAGATTTCAAAGGAATATGAGTCGTTAAAAGATAAAACGCCGTTGACGTTAGAAGAAGAGAAGAGGCTAGCCGAGCTAGAGGAGAATAAAATTGATCTTAGAAAAAGAACAGCTGTTGAGCTTCTCACTCTAAGAGAGATTTTACAAATAGAGCAGCGGATAGAGGAGGCTAAAAGCTTAGCCGGTCGAACAGACCGCTCATTCGTATTTGAAGGCTGGGTTGAAGAGAAGAAAGTTAAACTACTTCAAGAAACCTTATTAAAGATCACAAGTAATAGCTGTATTATTAAAGTAGAAGCACCTAAAAAAGAAGATAAACCCCCTGTTCTCATAGAGAACCCTAAACTGCTTAAACCAGTTCAAATGCTCACAGTAGGATTCTCAGTTCCATCCTATAAAGAAATCGATCCGACGCTTCTAGCATCCATCACATTCCCCATATTCTTCGGTATAATGTTCGCGGATATAGGCCATGGAATAATACTTTTAATTCCATCACTGCTAGGCTTCATCGCTTTAAAACGCGGGCGTCCTAATTTTAGTGGAATGATCGGATGGTGGATTAAAGGTTCACCTTTATTAATAGCGTCATCTATCTCCTCTATTTTCTTCGGGTTACTTTTCGGTGAAATGTTAGGCTTCTCAATAGTGGCTGAACCATGGTATATCGCGATCGCCCCCTACCTATTATTTTTAAGACAGGCGCTTATAGGATTATTCGTTTTCTTCGACTATGATGGCGGAGTGAAGATTTTAACAGATCCAAACTATGTTAACCCCGCTACAGGTGTAGCTGAATACTCTCCTCTCCCAGGTGAATTATGGACCGACCCTGTGACAGGCGCTGAACACTACAGTGGACCTATTCTATTCAGTCCATTTCACCATCCATTCCTATTATTCGCTTTATCAATTATGATAGGTGTCCTCCATCTCCTAGTCGGGTTAATTTTAGGCGTGATAAACAGTATTAAGAAGGGTAAAATATTAGAGGCGATCGTCGACCGCGGCTTCTGGATATGGTTCTATATAGGGTTAGTATACTTAGCTTTCAACAGAGGTGTCACGTTCACAAACTGGTTTGCAACATTCAGTTTAACCGATCCATCATTCTATTTATTCGCGATGCCATTCGCCGGGCTAATATTAGGTAAACTTGTAGCCCACCGCAATATAATGGAGGGTTTCATAGGTACATTCGAAGTTTTAGTGGCCTCCATATCTAACACTATATCTTACACTCGTATTCTAGCTTTAAACCAAGTCCACGCAGGATTCAGTAAGACATTCATAAATCTAGGTTCATCTCCAGTCTACCATCCGATACTACATGAATATCTAGCTGCATCTGAATCAGGTTTTCTAGTGTTTCAACCCACACTCTACTATGTGATGTTTATTGTAACACAGATCGGCTTAGTAATGTTCCTGGAGGGCTTGTTAACATTCATAAACACGCTCAGATTACACTGGGTTGAATGGTTCCTTAAATTCTATGAAGGCGGAGGCTCAGAGTTTAAACCCTTTAAGATAAGCCGAATATATACAGTTAACTAAAGGAGTGTAATAGTTGACGTTATGTAATAAAGAAAACGAGGGGGAGAAGGAAACCCCCTCTCCGTACGGGGGGATGTTCAAGTATTTAGGGATAGGCTTCGACATAATCATATTCGCTATAGTAGGCTGGATTATAGCTAAATCTCTCGGTTGGAATGAGATACTCGGAGTAGGAGTAGGAGCGATCGTGGGAACTATTATAATGTATCTCCACCTGTTCTGGACAGTTAAACGTTTAACTCAAAGAAGAGCGGGAGAGAAAAATGTTTAACACCATTAAACTATCTTTTTTAAACGCTAAAATAAGAGGGCTTAAATCTAAGCTTTTAACACCTGAAGAATTTAATGCACTAGTAGGCAGTAAAACATTGCAGGCGATGATTAGAATTTTAAGCTACACAGATTACTCTAAGTATATCGCTAAACAGGCTGGCGTGGAATTATCTGAGAGAGAAGTTGACAGGTTACTTAATAAAGCGTTTATAGACGCTATTGAAAGTATTAGAATCGTATCCCCTCCGGAAATAAGATCCCTGCTAACAGTTATTAGATTAAAATATGAAGCAGCGGTTTTAAAAGCTCTTCTCAGATTAAAGTATAGCGGCGAGCCTGTTCAAAAAGCATTAATGTACATGGTACCTGTCGGATTATTCTCTGAAAAAACGATATTAGAACTTCTCTCTAAGGGAACTTTGAAGTCTATGATTGAAGCTATACCGGATGAAGGATATAGAAATATTTTAACAAGTGTGTGGAGAGACTTTGAACGTGAAAAAACATTGCTTCCACTTGAACTCGCCTTAGACTATTATACTTTCACCAGGATGGTGAACTCGGCTAGAAGGATTCTAACACCTGATGATTATCTGGCAATATATAATTATCTGGGCAGAATGATAGATGCAACCAATATAAATATTATCCTACGCAGTAAACTCTCCAACTTAAACCCTGTGGAAATACAGAAAATGATAGTTCGAGAGGGAAGATATATTAAAAAAGATGTTTTATTGTCTGCTATTCGCTCTAGAAATATAGAGGAAGCTATCAAACACTTTATGATCCCTCCTTTCGACTACTATCTCTCCATGGGGTGGAAAAAATACCAGGCTAAAAAAGAATTTTATCTTATTGAAAACATGTTAGAGAAATCCATATACGATAAGGCTAAGCTTGTATTAGGAACTTATCCTTTTCAAATTCAAACCCCTCTAGCATTCATAGACTTAAAATTCTATGAGGTTAACAATATTAAAACTATTCTAATCGCTTTACTAGAGGGTATTCCACCATCTGAGATAAAAGACTACCTCATATATTAATTGCAAAATATTTAAATACAACAATAAGATAACAGCGAATGGTAAAAACTTGATCTAGGAGGATAAAAAGTGAAGAAAACCACGTTATTAGTTATTGTCACCTTGATTATTATGATATCCGTCGCTGTTCAAGCACTATCATTTGTTTCAGCCTTCCAAGCAGGGAGCATAACAGACGCCTATAAGTTTCTCGGAGCCGGCTTATCTATCGGTTTAGCTGGTTTAGGTGCTGGTATAGGTCTTGGAATAGCCGGCGCCGCTGCAATCGGGGCCTCAACAGAGAAGCCTGAAATGCTCGGTAAAAGCATCATCTTCGTAGTCTTAACAGAGGCTATAGCAATATACGGTCTGCTGATCTCATTCCTACTTCTAGCATAAAAAAGATTGAGATTCAACTTACCAAATATTAATTTTTCTTCAAAAAAATAAAAAAGAAATAAAACATAACTACTGGATTAACTATCGCCGAACAAGCAGATACTTGTGCCAAGATTTGGGATAAAAAATTAACTGAAGAAATCTTCAATTTGATAAAAGTTCAATCCTTATTTTTCCATATTTGTTAGCAACTATGTAGTTTCTGTGTTTATCAGAATTTTAGATTAACACCAGATTAAAATAAAACGAAAATAATAATTAGATCTATAAAAAAAGAGCATAAACAAAAAATACTTGTTGAAAACAAATAAATATTAATGAGCAAAATTAGTAGATTAGGTGCACTTATGATGAACGAAGTAAAAGTGGAGAAAATATGTAAAGATGCAGTTGACCTTCTCATTTCAGTAAAACTAGGGAAGATAACAAAAAAAGTAACGCTTGAAGAGGTTATTTCAAAAATTGGAAAAAAAATCAATTATGATAAAGATACAACACGGCTTATTAGGGAAATGAGGAAAAAAATATGAGTATTAATGTAACAACAGACACAACAGTACTTGTAAAAGGCTTAATTCCACCATGAAGAAAAATAAAGGATAAATCGTATGAAGAATATCTCAACTTGCATAAAAAAGCAAAGAGGATCCTGCTTAAAATTGAGAGTGGATTTTATAAGAATCATATTCCTTTGATAGCTTTAATAGAAATAGTGTGTGTTATTGCAAGATTAACAAATGATAATGACAGCGTAAAACTAGCCCTGTCTTTTATAGACCAAAACTCGGAGATGTATTCTGACGCATATTTACTGGAAAAGTCAATAGAAATCGGAACTAAAACAAAGGTTAGTGGATTTGATGTTATTTTTATGGCCTGCGCAGAAGTTACAGATTCAATACTTATAACTGATGATGGAAAAATGTATAAAAAAGCCTTAGATTATGGGTTAAAAGTTAAGCTTTTAAGAGAAGAACAGTTAGAATAAAATTAATGCGGGCATATAACGTCGGTGTTTTTTTACTGGGTAAGGTGTTTTGTCGAATCTGCTTATTATTGAGCCGTCGCTTACTTTTTCCACCAGTAGGTCTCCGTCTCCGTTTAAAAGTTTGTAATATTTTTCTTTGATTTTCAGTCTTCCAAGTTTAATGGGGGGTATGTTATTTTCTGTGAAGTATTTTTCGTGTGTAGTTTCTGTGGATTTTAGGTAGAGGTTAACTGCGTATTTGTATGTGTTTCTTGTTTGACAGCTTCTGTAGGTTTTAAGGTATTTTAGGCTCATGTTC
>JAHQXC010000012.1 GCA_029856525.1 Candidatus Odinarchaeia archaeon | reverse complement strand
CTGCTATTATAGGTGTTATAGTGTCTCCTTCAACCACCTGTTTTTTCGAGAGCGCGAAGATGTTTTTAAGGAGGCTGGTATTCTCTTTAGACGGGTCAGCTTCTATTATTCTCCCAGAGATTTGCCCTCCTTTAACCGTACCGTTTATTTCACCGTTAACTATTAGATATCCGTTTCTAATCTCCGATCCGAATGATGTGGTTATAGGATCAGGGTTAAGCCAAGCGAATTTTCTTATTAGAATCCCTTTTTTAACATTGGATATTATTTCATCAATCTCCCAGTCTCCTGGTTTAATTTCAAGATTGTTTACTGTATTATATATTTGACTGTTATATTTTTGCTCTATTACCGCTCCAGTTTTAACACCGTTACCTGTTGATCTACCCCCTGTTAGTAAACCGTATAGCTGGTCGAAGATATGGTTTTCGAAGACCCCTTTATCTATTATAATTGTTTTACGCTTAGCGTTGCCTTCATCGTCGAAGGGGCTTGTGTTAAGCGCGTACGGGTATAAACCGTTATCTATGATTGTGATCTTCTCGTCGGCTATAAGCTGGTTTCGTTTAAATAATGAGAGTTTCTTATATAACGCTTCACCTGAAGCATGGTATCCTATCACAGGTGGTAGAAGCTCGGCTACTATATCCGGTGGGAATATGACATCCATTACACCTGTAGGCGGTTTTTTAGCTTGAAGAGAGTCTAAGGTTAACTTAACCCAGTCTTCCACGGATTCATCGACTTTAAAGTCTCTTATTCTTCTATAGTATTTATCAGGCCAGTACTCGGCTATTCTACCTTCAGCTTCAGCTTTCAATGCAAGCTCTAGGTAGAAGAATGTTTCTTTTTTTCGGGCATGTAAATTATTCGAGTTGTAGATTTCTGTGTAGACTTTATATGATCTAAGCTTGCAGAATGTGAGCTCAACTTTACTGTATTCTGATAGAGAGGTTTTAAGATGTTCAGCTTTATCTAATAGATTGTTTAAAGAGTCTTTCATTATCTCAGCGTCTATTATTCTTGTTTTAGAATATTTTTGAGGTTCAGGGAAGGTGTAGCATGGTAGACTGGTTATCGAAGCGTTTTTTAACGCTGTTTTAACTGTTTCTTTGAAGTCTGCCTCTGTCTGTGAGAAACCGGAAGCCGACCCTACTCTAACACCGCTGCCTGTCTTTTTTAAAACTCTTATACTATAACCGATGTTTTCTAAAGAGTCTCTTAAAGCTTCCACACGGTCTCCTATTAAATGCACTTCATCCTCCACTGTTTTTTGAATGTAAATCTCCCAGTCTTTAACCTGGTTTTCTTCTAGTACACTTATTATCTTTGAAATCTCCATATAATCAGCCTTGGCTTACGATTCCTTTAGATCTTATATAGCAGCCTCCGCTTCCAACTGGAACGTAATCTTCATGCCCTTTCCCGCATGTTCCACTATCAAGTTCAAAGTCTCTTATACTGCTTATAGCGTCGATATCTTTTACAAATTCCAGTACTCCACCGGTTAGAGCAAGGCTTGATAAAGCTTTGGTGACTTTCCCTGACTCTATCAGGTATCCTTTTTTAGCTTTCAACTGCATTCCACCACCAGCCGGATCCTCCATTCCAGATTCGAATCTAATCATTAACACGCCTAGTTTAATATCTGAGATCATCTCGTCTAGCTTCCAGTCCCCTGGCGCGATGTAAGTGTTAGTCATTCGAATAAAGTTTTTACGCATAAAACTTTCTCTTCTACAATTTCCAGTGGGTTCAGCTTTCATAACAGCGGCTGTTACGCGATCATGTAGGAATGTTTTTAAAACACCTTTTTCAACGATCGCTGTTTTAGAGGCTTTCACCCCTTCATCGTCGAATAACATTGATCCGTATCCACCAGGATAGGCTCCGTCATCGTATAATGTGAAGTCTTCGCCTCCTATTCTCTCACCTAAATATTTGATTAAATAAGATCTTTTACGTAAAACCTGGTCTGCTTCACATCCGTGACCGAATGATTCATGCGCGAATGTACCGGTCATACTCGGGCTTAAAATCACGGGCAGCCGGCCTGCCGGGGCTTCTGTAGCGTTTAAAAGTTCTACAGCGCTTTCTCCAACAGCTTTTATATCTTCTTCTCTAATTTTTTTAATAAGCTCGTAGCCGCCTACATGGCCTAAAGAGAGATAGTCGTAGTCTACTCTGCCAGCTTCTCTCGCAACACATATTAAGCTGAATCTGGTTCTAGGAATTATCTGTCTTAGATTGGATCCTTCACTGTTAACGAATATTTTCTCGGTTAAAGACTCCGAGTATACTATACGCGTGTTAATGATTCTATTATCTATTTTAGAAGCTGTTGTAAACGTGTTTTTAACTGTTTCATACTTCTCCTCTAACGGGATGTCTTCGAAATTTATTGAAGGTTTTATTTCTCTGTTTACACTCCAAGGCTTCACAGGGTATAGTTTTAATTCCTTCTCTGCTGGTTTACATCTCCTGGTAAGCTTTCTAATAGAGTTTAGAAGTTTACGTTTACCGGTTAAATCAGATGACCCTGTTTCCAGCCAGACTCCGTCACCGCTTAGAATTCTAACAACTAAACCTGAACTCATATAAGGGTTGTAGATTTTCTCCTCTATTTTATCTTTTAAAATACTTGTGCTCTTCACCCGCTCGAAGAGTATATCCGCGTATAAACTGTTTTTAACGGCTTCAGCTAAGATTTTCTCGATGAAATCGATTATAGTATTCGAATTCATTCACTACACCGTGACATTTCTATAATGTTAGCTAATTTTTAGCATTTTGCAGCCTGGTCTTCTACTAAAAATTTTAAATACTACTTTCATCTTTTATACTCTATTTAAATATGTTTTAAGAATATTATTCAGCTGCTATTATTTTAAGGCGGTTGAAATATGGAGAACGGTTATAAGATTGTTTTAACATCGGATCGAACGCTTATGAGCGATTATAGGGGTTCTTTATTCATCGGTTTTACTACATGCGGGCCTAAAACCATGATTAATCCTCGCCTATTCTTCACTTTCATCGCTCCTAAGATGAAGACTGTGAACGGTAGGGTGAAAGCCGCTCCATATGGGTTGAGGAAGATTGAGGCGGCTTTACTTGCAGACGGCTTCACTGAAGAAGAGGTTATCACAGTTAACCCTGATGATGTGATGGATTACATAGGCTCTGAGACTAGGATTGTCGGTATCTCTGCGATGGATCCTTTAGGTCAAGGGCCTGCGACTAACACTTTCGCCGGGCCCGGGGGTCTTGTGAAAGTTGACTCTTATTTAGCCTGGAAGTTTAGAGAGTTAGTTGAGAATATTAGATCGCACGCCCCTCATGTTAAAATCGTGGTCGGGGGTTCAGGCGCCTGGCAGCTTAAGAGAAGCCCTGAGGTTCGTCGAAGCCTTGGAATTAGCACGGTGCTGATAGGTGAAGCTGATTTAACAGCCCCTCAAGTATTTAGGCAGATCTTGGATGGAGGTGATGTTCCTGAAATAGTTGAAGAGGTGCTTGTCCCAGTTGATAGAATACCTAGGATAAGACACGCCGCTATCGGCGGTGTAGTTGAGATTACGCGGGGTTGCGGTCGTGGATGTGATTTCTGTATTCCAACTATGAGGAAGCTGAGGTCTAGGCCTTTAGAGGATATTTTAGATGAGGCTAAAGTTAATATTCAAGGCGGTGAGCGATGGATAACCCTTCACGGCGAGGATGTTTTAAGATATAAGGCTAAAGGGTTAGAGCTGGATCATAACGCTGTGGTTGAACTCTTCGATTCAGTTAATAAACTGGATGGCTGCCTTGGCGTAGGAGCCAGCCACTTCTCTTTAGCAGCCGCCTGTCAGGATCCTAAGCTGTTAGAGGATGTCGCTCACGCGGTTGGTGTAGGCTCATCTAAGCTTAAACCTTGGATGGGATGTCAAACCGGTGTTGAAACGGGTAGCGTAAGGTTGATTAAAAAATACATGGAGGGGAAGGTTAAGCCTTTCAAACCGGAGGAGTGGCCTGATATCGTTGAGCAGGCTTTCGGTTACTGTCATGATTATAAGTGGGTTCCAGCGGCTACTTTAATCATCGGGTTCCCTGATGAAACTGTTGACGATGTGATGGATACCTTAGAGCTTTTAGATAGACTTAAAAAATATAAGAGTTTAATCGTCCCGTTATTCTGTGTTCCAATAGCTGAGTTAGCTGACCAGCCTTTCTTCGGAACTGATCGAATGATTAAAGCTCACTGGGATGTTTTCTTATCGTGCTGGGATCACTTGAAAATCTGGTTGAAGGAGTTGGCTGTCGATCACACTGCTGGTATGAATCCTTTAGCCGGCTGGTTTATCCGCCGCTTCGTAAATTACGCGATTAATAAATCTGATAGAAAGGTTAGAGAAATCTTGAAGAGTAGACGTGACCAAGCGCCTGAACAGCCTTCAAATATTGTATGAATCTTAATTCTCATTTTTTCCACTAGAAGCTCTAACCATAAGATAAGCATCCGCGCCGTCGTGGTAGTATCCTTTAATAGTTTTAACTGTTTTAAACCCTAATTTCTCATATATTCTAATCGCCTCGTAGTTGCTGGTTCTAACTTCGAGAACCTGCTCCGCTGTATTCGCTTTCTCCATTTCTTTTAAAGCTCTGGATAGGATTTCCCCGCCGACTCCTTGTTTTCTATAAGGATAATCGACTGCGATTGAGACTATATGCCCTTTTTTAACCCATTTAAACCCGAAGCTGGAGATACCGCTTTCAATTCTACACATTATATACCCGATGATTTTAGGATCAGAGATTAATTCATACTTGCTTAAACCGTTTTCGAAGTTTTTTCGAAAGAATTTGAACGGAGGGGGAAGCTTCTCCGAGTAGTTTAAAACCTTTTCTAGAAGCCGCTTCGATTCATCATATGTTATGTTTTTCAAATTCATTAATCTCTCAACGGTTAACGTCTTCAACTCTTTCTCTCTCATTAATTTAACTATGCTATATGCTTCAGGATCCTGGGATAGAACTGTCTCCGAATCTTTTTCAGCTACTATGAAGAATCTGGGGTAGGCTGCTAGTATTTCTCTGAAGAATATTTCAGGATAATTTTCAGGTAGACATGTTCTATTTAACTCCATGACTGCGGGTATATCCTTTTCTTCAGCGAATCTTATCCTCCACCCTTTGAAAATCTCCGTGGCGATCCCACCTAGACAACTGGTTTTTAAATTTAGGATTTAATCTATAATTTATATTTTTTGTTGAACTTTCGGGATTATGAAAGCATATATACTTTTTTCAGCTATTATATTCTTAACCGGTTTCAGAGATGAATTATAATATGAGCGGTTTAACCACCGGCGATGTTTTTAAAATTGTTGACGAGAAGATTAGATTGTTATTTAATGTGAAGGCTGTTTTCAAAGAGCCGGCCGCCTTCTATCCGATTTATATTATTGGATTAGACTCGAATGTTAAAGACTCTTTTAAAAAACTTTATATGTTTCTGAAAGACTATGGTTTGATTCCTAAACTCTCGATTGAAGGACTGGATTCACGTAATCGAAGTGAGGTTTTCTTAAAGCTTTCATCTTTAAAACCTGTTAAACCCAGGTCTATTTCGATTAATATCTTTTTATTTCTATTAACTTTAATCACAACCGCTTCAACCGGTTTTTATATGTGTTCTACCGGTCCTTTTCTAGAAGTTTACCCTGAAGCTAATACTATCCTTGTAAGCTTCGAGTTTACGTTGAGTTTGATGAGTATTATAGGATTACATGAGCTCGGGCATATTTTATTTTTGAAGAAGGCTGGATGCGAAACCAGTCCGCCTTATTTTATACCCGGTATTCCGATAATAGGGTTGCCTACTTTCGGAGCTGTGATTCTTCAGAGAACGCCTCCTGTTAACCGTGACGCTCTCTTCGATCTAGGTTTGAGCGGTCCTCTTACCAGTTTTCTACTCTCCTTCACAGTTATAATCTTAGGGGTTTTGATGTCGAAGACTATCTCTCCAGTGTACGCTGAATATCTTCTCGAGAAATACCCTGGGGTTTCCTCTATACCGGTTTCTCTTCTCTTTCTAATAATTCAGGGGTTGATTCTCCCGGTCTCCGGGGGAGTGGTTTTCATGCATCCTGTAGCTTACGCAGGCTGGCTTGGACTTTTAATAACAGCTCTCAACCTTCTCCCTATCGGTCAACTTGACGGCGGGCATTCTGCTAGAGCTGTTTTAGGGGAGAAGCTTAGCCGATACACTTCATATATAATGTTGATTCTGCTTATAGTTTTAGGCTACTGGTTGATGGCTTTACTGGTTTTTCTTATCAGCGGTTTAAGAAATCAGGGTCCATTAGACGAGGTGTCAGCTCTTTCAAAGAGTAGGATAATTCTATGGGTTATCTCGATATTTTTATTAGTGTTATCTTTAACTCCTTTACTAATATTTTAGTGGTGGTGGAGTTGAAGGAATGGCAGATTAAGCTTACAGAGTTTTTAGCTAGACGTGGTGCTCTCTTATTCGGGGAGTTTAAGCTTAAAAGCGGTCGCTTATCCCCTTTCTTCTTTAACATAGCGAAGGCTATCGACAGCGGGGATGGTCTTCTAAGAATAGGTGAGTTTTATCTTCAAGGAATATTAGATTTTATGAGCGGTGTTGGATTCGATTTCATTTTAGGGCCTGCTTATAAAGCTATACCTTTAGCGGCTGTTATATCAATGCTGCTTTACAGTAAGCTTAATTTGAACGTCCGGTGGGGTTATGACCGGAAGGAGGAGAAGTCTTACGGTGTGTCAGCTGAAAAATGGTTTGTAGGAGAGCTGCGTAAGGGTGATCGGCTGCTTTTAGTGGATGATGTGGCTACAACAGGGGGGACTAAAATCGATTTAATTCGTAGGCTTAGAGATGTTTTCAAAGATTATGATTTACGTTTTCAAGGTGTGCTGATCCTGTTAGATCGAGAGGAGATCGGGGAGGATGGCAGATATAGCGGGGATGTTTTAAGAGATGAAGGTGTTCCCTTATACTCTCTTTTAAAGGTTAGCGATGTCTTCGAATATCTTTATAATAAGCAGGTTGACGGGCGGGTGATCGTATCTGATAGAGAATACCGGTTATTCCAGGATTATAGGAGGAGATTCGGGGCTTCAACTCGCTGATTATTCTTCTCTTTCATCTTTAATCCGGTTTCCAGCTATCTTCTCTGTTTCTTTAAGCTCTTCCTCCGTCCACAGTGTTCTCTCATTTTTAACCTGCCTGTTTTTCCCGTCTGGCTTATAGTAATCGTATAATATGTAAACGATTAATATGACTACTATTGTTATCAGTAAGTATTGAAGGTAGCCGGCTACCGGTCTTAATACTACTAGGGGTAAGCCTATTCTCGGTATGGTGAAAACGACTTTACCTATTACATTAGAGTATGGTGTAGGCTCCGGGTCAGGGTAAGGGTTTGTCTCAGGGTTTACTCCCTGAGTCCAGAAATACCATTCCCCGTTTATCAGTCTTTTATCTATTACGCGGTGAACTACCGGTATATTCGCGTTCGGGTCTGACGCCGGTATCCAGGTAGCGTGGAAGACTATATCTGTTCCGATTGTTATCTCGTCGGGTGTCGCATATTTAACGAATAATATGTCTCCCTCCCAGTAGACTGGGTGCATGCTCTCTGATGTGACTACTACTATAGGGGTGCTGCTTCCAAGGTATGTTGTAAGTGAGAAGTATCCTACTCCTATCGCGCCTACTATTATGATGATAACCGCGACTGGTTTAATCAGTGTTTTCAAATTTTTCTCTTCGCTTTCTTTCATCGCGGTCAAGTGATCACTCTTCTAACATATTATAAGGTTTTTTCACTATTCTTCTCCGTTTAATTCTTTTACAAGTATTTCTATGAATAACGGGTAGCAGCATCCTTTTAATATCTCCTCATATGATTGGATGATTCTCCTCTGTTTATAGTATACTTCCAGGTTTTCTTTGAATCCTTGAAGGAATGGTTTTCTAATCAATTTTAATATATGCCTGCTAACTTTTTCCGGTAGACTGCTGGTTGTGAGCATGCTGAAAACTATGTTTCCTTCTTTAATATACCATATTTTATGGCAGTTTAGCTTGTAGCTGTTTAATTTTCTGTTTTTCATTTTCTTATCGTAACTGTTTTTTATAGCTTCTAGTAGTTTTACGCTTACTTTACTATTATTGTATGAGGCTAGTATGCTTCCTGTTTTATCTAGTATGTAGATTGCTTCAACTCTATGTTTCGGTTCGCATTGATTTTTTTCCTGTCCATTCAACATTTCAATCACAATTTTGTAGTAAAACTACATAATTTATTATAAATTATTTATATAAAAACCTTACTACACAGGCAAAGAGTACACTGGAAGATAACCTGTATTATTAGCTATCACCTGGCCTTCAGGCCCAAGACACCAATCAATATAAGCCGCTATATAGCCTCTGGGAACCCCGTTTGTAATCACGTAAAGATATCTAGCAATAGGGTAAGTGAAGCTTTTAATATTCTCGAAACTCGGCTCAACAGGGATACCTGTATTAGGATCGTTTACTGAGATAACTTTCACACTAGAGGTTTGAGCGTAAGCTGCGCCAACGTAGCCTATACCCCTCGGATCTGCTGCTACAGCTGAAATAATCGCGGAGTTACCTGCTAAAGGCTGAACGCTACTAGCATAGTCGTCGTTACCCATAACATGTTCTTGAAAGTAACCGTATGTTCCTGAAGACGGGTCACGTGAATAAGCTACTATCGCGCCTAGAGTTGAAAGAGCAGGGTCTACCTGGCTCCACTGAGTTATAGAGCCGTTGTAGATTCCTCTTAGAATACTAAAGCTTATATTGCTGATGGGATTGGAGGGGTGGACTATTATAACTATTCCGTCGATGCAGACAGGGGTTACATGTAAACTCACCCCTTTACTAGCCGCGAGATCATACTCGGATTGTTTTGGAAGCCTTGAGGCGTCAGCTATATCTATAATCCCGTTTATAAGCTGGCTTATTCCAACAGAGGTTCCGGAGCCGCCTACAATAATATTCACACCAGGATTATATTGCATATAATAATACGCCCATGTTTGCTGTAATTCGAATAACGTGTTAGATCCTTCAATATTTATTTGAGCGCTGAACCCTCCCACTCCTCCAGGTCCAATATACGCGCCTAGAAAGAAGCCTCCTATAAACCCTCCTCCTAGAGCGCAGATAAATATTAGAATCAGCGTCCGCCTGCCGAAACCGACTTGTAAATCATCTATCTCCATAAATTCACCAGCCTCTAAGTGAACTAAGATTTTAAAAAAGATATAAAATTTACGGGAAGCCACGTCTAAAATTTATTCTCGCTGAATTTTTAAGATAAAAATTAATATACTTGTTCCCTTTTATTGTTTTTTGTAATAAGATTGGTGTGAATTTAAATGGGGAACGTATCCCAGACCGGTAATAATAGACGGGTTTCAGGGTTGTTGAATCCCTCTCGTTCGAGGAGGAGCTGGGTAGAGTTTTTAATCGAGAAAGCTCTCTTAGCAGCCGGTCTCTTCGCAGTTATATTCGTAGTTTTAATATTCGCATATATTATTTACGAGGCGGTTCCCTTCTTTCTCCAAGTTAACCCTTTAGAATTCTTTTTAAACATTGTTTGGCGTCCTGACTCTCCAACTAACCCTCAATATGGCTTGCTCCCGTCCCTGTGGGGTAGCTTCTTTATAACAGTGATGGCTTTAGCTATAGCTGTCCCTGTAGGTGTTGTAACCGCGATGTATATTTCTCAGGTTGCGCGTAAACTGGAGCGTAGTATATTGAAGCCTTTAATTGAAATCCTAGCCGGTATCCCCTCCGTTGTCTACGGTTTCTTCGCGCTCGTCGTACTGGCTTCTGTTTTATCAACGTTATTCGGTGAAGCTGTGGTGACGAGGCTTAACGCTTTAAACGGTGCGATAATATTAGCGGTGATGGCTTTACCTACTATTATAAGTATCTCTGAGGATTCTCTGACAGCTGTTCCAAAAGAGTATAAGGAGGCTGCTTTAGCTTTAGGCTCATCTGAATGGGAGACTCTTAGAAATATTACTCTACCGGCGGCTAAGCCTGGTGTTTTAACCGCGATTTTATTAGGTTTCGGCCGAGCTATCGGCGAGACTATGGCGGTTTTAATGGCCACAGGTAACAGCCCTCTATTAGCGTTTAACCCTTTGCAGTCTATTCTCGCTATGACTGCTTTAATAGCGAGAGATTTCGGTGAAGTAGCTATCGGGTCGACATGGTATCATTCAATTTTCGCAGTCGCCCTGGTTCTTTTAATCATCACGCTGCTAGTTAACTGGGTGGCTACCTCCGTGGTTTCTAAGAAAATCGGTTGGAGGATTAGGCGTTGATTTCAAAGTATTCTAAGCAGAAACTGTATTTCTGGGTTATGCGCGTGGTTGCTGCTATACCTTTAATTTTTCTAGGCTGGATTGTAGGCACTATTATCTTCTACGCTATCCCTGCGTTGAAGCCGAGTCTACTAGGCGCTCCAACCCCAGGTAGCTATGACTCTTACGGTATAGGCCCTGCTATTTTAGGCTCAATTTACGTTATGGTTTTCACTATAATCTTCAGTCTTCCGATAGGTGTGTTAGCTGCAATCTACCTTGTAGAATACGCTAAAGATAATCTTTTCACAAAGATTATTAGAATGGCGATTAACACGTTGGCTAGTCTCCCTTCTATTATATACGGTGTTTTCGGATTCGTATTCTTTCTAATTATTTTACGCTTCCCTAAATCAGCTGTTGTAGCCGCTTTAACCCTCTCTCTGCTGACTCTACCGGTTATTATATCAGCTTCCCAGGAGGCGCTTTTATCTGTTCCTAAGAGCTATCGGGAAGCTGCTTTAGCTGTCGGAGCTACTAAGTGGCAGACTATAAGAGATCACGTGTTACCTAACGCGATCTCCGGGATTATGACAGGTGGCATACTAGGTTTAAGCAGAGCTGGAGGTGAGACCGCGCCTATTCTATTCGTTTACGCTGTGGGATTATCCGGCTTCGTTTTCTCTCCTTTAGCTCCTTCCATGGCTTTACCGTTTACAATATATAATTTAACTCTTCAATCAACCGGTTTAGAATACACGCTGCCGATCGCTTTCGCCGCCTGTCTTATTCTATTAGCTTTAATCACCTCTCTTAATATTTTAGCGATTTATATTAGAAACAAGGCTAGAAGAAGACTTGAAGCGGTGAGGTCTTCATAGGTGGTGGAAGATGCTTGTAGACGACGACTGGCTTAAAGAGTTTCTCATACAGGAGGATTTTAAAGCACTGCCAAGCGTTATCTCGGTTAGAAATCTTAACCTATGGTTCGGTTCCACTCATGTTTTGAAGTCTATTAACTTAGAGATTAAGAGGAACAGGATAACCGCGATTATCGGACCTTCAGGCTGCGGTAAAACCACGCTGATTCGAACTTTTAACAGAATGTGTGATCTAGATAACGCTCGTGTTGAAGGTGAAATTCTATTTGACGGATATAATATTATAGGCGACGATGTGGATGTTGTCGAGCTTCGAAGACGGATTGGCATGGTTTTTCAGAAACCTAATCCCTTCCCTAAATCTATTTTCGAGAACGTGGCTTACGGTCCTCTAATTCACGGTGTGAGAAGTAAATCTAAACTTTATAGAATAGTTCAGGAAAGCTTAGAGCGTGCAGCATTATGGGATGAGGTTAAAGACCGTTTGAAGGATAACGCTTTAAGTCTTTCAGGAGGCCAACAGCAGCGGCTTTGCATCGCTCGAGCTTTAGCAGTCAACCCTGAAGTGCTTTTAATGGACGAGCCGTGTTCTGCTTTAGACCCTGTATCCACGGCTAAAATAGAGGATCTTATGTTAGATCTTAAAGAATCTCTCACCATAGTAATAGTTACTCATAACATGCAGCAGGCGGCTCGCGTATCAGATTACACCGCGTTTCTATATATGGGGGAGCTTGTAGAATTCGGTCCTACTAGTATAATATTCGAGCGGCCTAGAGAGGAGAAGACTAAAGCTTATATAACCGGGAGGTTTGGTTAAAAATATGTTTTCAATTCTCTTTTAAGGTGGATTTAAATGCAGGTTAGAAAGCGATACTACCAGGAGCTGGCTAATTTAACTAAAAGCGTTATTAAAATGGGTGAGCTGGCGGCTAGTCTTATAGATATCGCCGTGTTAAGCTTAGCTAATAAGGACGCTTCTTTAGCTGATAAAGTTTTAACTGAGGCTGCTAGAATCGACGACTATGAGCTTCGAATCGAAGAAACCTGTATTCAACTTATAGTCCGCCAGCAGCCTGTAGCTGACGATCTGAGAGCGATTATCTCGTATTTAAGGATTATAGGCGACTTCGATAGGATCAGTGATTTAGCCTCTAATATTGCTAGAATAACTAAGCAAACGCTTGATAAGCCTTTAATAAAGCCTTTAATAGATATTCCGAGGATGAGTAAGCTGGCTCAGGAGATGATTAGATGTACTCTGGACGCGCTTGAGCAGAGTAAAGTACTGGAATGCGTTGAAAAACTTTCTGAGAAAGATAATGAAGTGGATGCTTTATGGTATCAGGTTTACCGTGAACTTGTTTCTATGATGATAGAGAATCCGCGTGTTATATCCGATGCCACTGATCTTATGTTAGTTGCCAGATACCTTGAGAGAATGGCTGACCACGCTTGTAATATAGGCAGTAGACTGATATACATGTTTACAGGGGAGCGTCGGAAGCTTCAGTAAAAATTTCTTAATAATATTTAAATACTTTTTAAATTATATAATTAGAAAGGTCTATTTAAACCCGGTTTTATAATAGAAAACTATGTTATAATTTGAAGAGTCGCCTGGTGGTTGTATGCCCTTATTTAAAGATGTTGAAAAAGTTAAACTATTCGTTAAGAAAGTCTTTGATCTAGCCGCAGAGTTGAAGATTCCTATACTAGATGAGAAAACTGTTTCTGATTTAAAGATTAATCCCGGAGCGGTTGCGTGGATTGTGGAGATGAAGGTTGAACCTGAAGATGATGCGCCTATTAAAGCTTTTCTAGCTTTAGCCCAGTATTTTAGAAGTATAATAATTAAGCGAGGGGATGTATTCTATATACCTCACGGTTCTGAAAGCTATAAACTGGAGTGTGCTAGTTGAATTTTATATTCTCTTTCTATTTACGCTACTATATCTTAAACAGGCTTTAAGCATGGGAGTCTGTTAAACTATTTTTTCTAAAAGCTTTTAGAGAAGCACTGTTAAGTTTAAAATACGTTTTATTCTATTATGTCATGCCTGTCATAAGCTTTTTAAGCCGTTTCAACTCTTTTAGCATTTCATTTTTAAGTGAGCTTACTGAGGTTTGGTCTACGGTAGCCTCCTCTACTGGTTCTGAAGGTATTTGAGGTATGCCGGCTGGTGTTGTTACGGTTGGAGTTGCCTTCGGTATAGCGGCGGGCGGTTCAATTATAGGAGGGATTTGAGCAGCCGGCTTAAACTCCGGCGCCTTCGGCGGTGTGATCTTTGGAGTGGCTTCAGCTTCTGGGATTTGTAATGTGGGTGGTGTTGGCGGTGTAAGCTGGGGTTGTGGTGTTTGTTGAACTGTAACCGGTTGTGTTACAGGTTTACCTGATAGTAAAGCCCACAGGTCTTCGGGTGTCATTATCTCTCCTCTTTTAGCTAGAACAGTGGTTATCACAGATGTGGATGTTGTTTTTTCACTGGCTGGTAGACTGCCAAGCTCGATTGATTTTAAATCTTTTTCAATTCGTTTTAAACTGTCTGTGAGTGTTTTAGTGGCCTCGTTAACTGTTTTAGAAAACTTGTCTATAGCTTCTAGAAAGTAGTCTTTTATCCTGGCTAACACTCGCACTGCTTTCTGGGTTTGATCTTCCAAGATATTCCCCTCAATTTTAAACTTGAAATTTTTACTAGACTCATATAATCTTATTTAGCGCTGTTATATTAATTTTTTCTTACTATTATTTATGTAATTTTACTACGAAATATAATATAACTTTTCTATTAATAAATACTCCGCTCAACTTAAACTCTACTCTATTTGAATGGAAAAATTAAAATATGGTTTCTTTAAACTTTATTTTTGGTTGAACTCTATTAGCGTTCACTGCTAAACATTATATACCTGATTGTATAGTATCCTATCGAGGTGTTTTCATGTCCCAGCAGGCTAAGGGTAAGGCTAAAGTTAAAAAGAAGGGGGCTACTCCTGAAAAAATTGAGAAGAATATTAAAGATGTTGAGCTGAAACCTGAGCTGCTTAAATCTCTTGTTAGAGAGGTTCCGAAGATGAAGGTGATTACGCCTAATATGCTTGGTGTTAAATATAATCTTCGGTTAGGTGAGGCTAAGAAGGTTTTGCTTCAACTAGCTGAGAAGGGTTTGATTAAACCTGTCTCTGAGAGTAGGCGTATTAAAATATATACGGGTTCAGCTGCATCTTAGACTGCTTTCTATAAAATATGATTTTATTTTTAAAAATATTTATATTCCCTTCTCAAATATACTTAACCCGGAGGCTTATAGGATGAGTATTATAAAAGGTAGGCAGCTGATCGCTGAAGGTAAAACTAAAAGAGTATATCTTCACGACGACCCTGATAAAGTCATCTTATATTTTAAAAATGATATAACAGCTTTAGACGGTTTAAAGCATGATGTAATCACCGGGAAAGGATACATTAACGCTTATATAACTAAATATCTTTTCGAAAAACTTGAAAAAGCAGGTATCCCAACTCAACTAGTAGAATATGTTTTCCCTAATATTATAATAGCTAAAAAAATTCAGATGCTGCCTTTAGAGGTTGTGTGCAGGAACATCGCCGCCGGGCATCTTGTTAAAAGACTACCGTTTTTCAAAACAGGTCAACAGCTTAACCCTCCTGTAGTCGAATTCTTCTATAAATCAGATGAATTACACGACCCGATGGTTAACGAATACCATATTCAAGCCCTCCGCGTCGCCTCGGAGCGGGAAATATCACAGATGAAAGATTACACTTTGAAAGCGAACCTTGTGTTAAAAGACTTCTTCGCTAAGCGCGGCCTCATCTTCGTTGATTTTAAAATAGAATTCGGCCGTTTAACCGCAGACAATGTTATAATAGGTGACGAGTTGAACGGGGATTCTATGAGGCTTTGGGCTACACTTGACGGTAGAAGAGCCTTCGATAAAGACGGTTATAGAAGCGGTGACGCTTTAGAGAGGGTGAGGGAAACATACATAGAGGCTTTTAAAGTTATAACAGGTGAAGAACCTTTAAAAGAGGGTCTTGAAAGTTGAGAGAGTATATTGTAGAAGTCGTTATCGAAAGTAAACCGTACGCGAAGGATCCTGAAGGCGTGACTATAATGAGGGATCTAATGCATAAAACAGGTTATGATAGAGTTAACTCTGTTAGAACCGGTAAATTTCTTAGAATAAAGGTTTCCGCTGAAAACGGTGAAGAAGCTAAAAACTATGTTATAAAAATGATTAACGATCTTAGAATATATAATCCTGTAGCTCACACTTATAGTATAGTTTTAAAGGAGAGTACCGGTTGAAAATCGCTATAATTCAATTCCCCGGATCAAACTGCGAGTATGACGCTTTACACGTGTTGAGAAACGTGCTTAAACAAGACGCTCATCTAATATGGCATAAAGAATTTAAAAGCGACGACTTCGACGCGGTTATTCTCCCAGGAGGATTCTCCTACGGCGACCATCTTCGAGCAGGCGTGATCGCAGCCTACAGTCCTGCTATGCGCTATGTACGCGAAATGGCTGCTGAAGGTAAACCTGTTCTCGGAATCTGCAACGGCTTCCAGATATTAATTGAATCAAAGCTTTTAGACGGCGCCCTCCTTCAGAATAACTGTTTAACCTTCGTATGCAGATGGGTGAATCTTAGAGTGGAAACCTCGCGGACACCTTTCACCCGCTTCATTAAAAAATCATCTATTCTCAGAATACCTATCGCGCATAAAGAGGGTAGATACGTTAACACTCGTAGAAGGATCAAGGAGTTATATGATAACGATCAAATCGTATTCAAATATGTTAACGAAAACGGTGTTGAAACAGATGATTCTAATCCAAACGGGTCGATGGATAACATCGCCGGTATATGTAATCTGGAGGGTAACGTAGTCGGTTTAATGCCTCATCCTGAAAGAGCTTCTGAAGCGATTCTCAGCCCTTATAAAACCGAGCATGGTCGTTTAATCTTCGAATCACTTATAAAATATTTTAACGGTGGTCGTTGAATGACTTTCATTAACGGTGTTAAAGTCAACCTCACAGAAGAGGAGGTTGAGAAAGCTAAAGCTTTACTAGGCAGGGAGCCTAATCAAGTTGAAGCGGGTATGATCGATGTAATGTGGTCTGAGCACTGTTCATACAAGTCTTCTAAACCTTTTCTTAGACAGCTCCCTAAAGAGGGGCCTAGAGTTATTGTAGGACCTGGCATGGACGCCGGTGTCGTCGACATCAACGACGGTGACGTGGTCGTCTTCAAAGTTGAGACTCATAATCACCCTTCCGCTATAGAACCTTATAATGGAGCGGCTACAGGTATAGGCGGTATTGTAAGAGATATACTCTGCATGGGAGCCCGCCCTATCGCGTTATTTAATAATCTCAGATTCGGTGAACTCCGCAGCAACCACTCTAAATGGCTTTTCGAATACGTGGTTAAAGGTATCAGCGACTACGGTAACTGTATCGGGGTGCCTACGGTTGGAGGGGATGTTGAATTCGACGACAGCTATGAGAATAACTGTCTTGTTAACGTCGGCTGTATAGGATTAGCTAAAAGAGAGGATATAGTTTTAAGCGTGGCTAGAAACATCGGTGATATTCTAATATTAATGGGGGGTTCGACTGGTAGAGATGGAATACACGGTGTGACGTTCGCTTCACGTGTTTTAACAGAGGCTTCTGAAGCTGATAGACCGGCTGTTCAAATAGGAGACCCATTCACTAAAAAACTTATTATCGAAGCTACTTTAGAAGCGGTGAAAACAGGGTATGTGACAGGTTTAAAAGATTTAGGCGGCGGAGGTTTAACCTGCGCTGCTTCAGAGATGTCTGGTGCAGGGGGGACAGGTGTTGAAATAAACCTTGACAATGTTATTTTAAGAGAAGAGAATATGATTCCATACGAGATAATGTTATCTGAATCACAGGAGCGGATGCTATTCGTCGTTAAACCTGAAGGTGTGAGTGAAATAACTCGAATATTCGATAAATACGAGCTCTCATATAGTGTTATTGGAAGAGTAGACGGGTCTAAAATGGTTAACGTTTATAAAAACGGTCGCCTCGTAGCCCAGGTACCTTCTAGAATGTTATCTGACCCACCTGTTTTAAACCGTCCTGTTAAACGCCCCTCTTATATAGATCAGCTGGCTGCTGTGACACCTCCCCCTATGCCTTTAAATCTAGCTGAAGTGGTTTACAAGCTTGTAGGCTCCCCTAACCTGGCTTCTAAAGCATGGGTTTACCGTCAATACGATCATGAAGTCGGTGATCGAACTATTATTAAACCTGGTCAAGCTGACGCCGCGGTTCTCCGTGTTTTAGGTGAAAACAAGGCGATAGCCGCTAAATCCGACGCTACACCCAGCCACTCTTATCTTGACCCGTATAATGGTGGAGCTGGGGCTTTAGCTGAGTCTTGTAGAAATGTAGCTGTTACAGGAGCTGAGCCTTTAGCATGGGTTGATTGTTTAAGCTTCGGTAACCCTGAGAACCCTGAGGTTTTATGGTCTTTCAATGAGACTATTAAAGGTTTAACAGACTACGCTTTAAAGTTGAAGATTCCCTGCATAGGCGGTAACGTAAGCTTCTATAATGAGGATCAGGTGAGCGCCCGTGTGGTTAAACCTTGCCCTGTAGTTCTCACAGTTGGTTTAATAGAGGACCTGTCATATATTACGACTATGAGTTTTAAGAAGCCTGGTGAAAGAATACTCATGGTGGGTTTAACCCACCGTGAAATGGGTGGATCAGAATACTATACGTTCTATCATAATATTCAAGGAGGCCGTGCTCCTGTAGTTAACCTCGACTTGGAGGCGGCTACTTTGAAAACAGTTTTAAAAGCTGTTCGAACAGGTAAAATCTCAGCAGCCCACGACTGCTTCAGGGGAGGTATCGCTGTAAGCTTGATTGAAATGGGTATGGAGAATAATCTGTCAGCTACTGTTAACTTGAACGGGGTAGGTGACCCTGATTTAAGATTCGACGAGCTTCTTTTCTCTGAAAGCCACAGCCGTTATATTCTAACAACAGGGGAAGAGTATTTAACCGACGTGATTGAAATATTCGATGAAAATAATATTCCAGTTAAAGAGATCGGTGTAGTCACTGATAAAGGTAGATTCGAATTCGAATATAAGAATAGGAGGGTATCCTGCTCGACTCGTAGGCTTAGAAAACTATACTATGAGACGATACCCCGTTATATGGGTGTTAATAAATGGATGAAGTGAGAGAGTCTTGCGGCGTAGTCGGTGTTTACTCTCATAGCCGTGATTTCAACGTAGCCCACCTGCTATACGATGGTTTACTCATCTTACAGCATCGCGGACAGGAATCAGCTGGTGTAAGCGTTCTCACAGGTAGAACTATACGCTCAGTTAAAGGTATGGGTAGCGTTGATGAAGCTATACCTGAGGAGAGCTTATCTAAATTATTCGGGAATATAGGTATCGGGCATACGCGTTACTCTACATCCGGTTCTAGTAATGAAGCTAACATTCAACCTTACACTATTGATATAGGTGACACTCAGTTCGCTTTAGCCTTCAACGGGAATATTACAAATCACCTAGAGCTTAAAAAGAATCTTATACGCCGCGGGCATACGTTTACTTCAGACGCTGACACAGAGGTTATCGCTCATCTCATGATCTCTTATCTTCTAGAATCGGATTTCAACTATAATAAGGCGATTGAGCGTACAATGGAGCTTTTAGAGGGAGCTTACTCCATGGTTTTAATGAATAACAGCGGTCAGCTTTACGCGATCCGTGACCCGCTCGGCTTCAGACCTTTATCTATAGGTGAACTAGAGAAAGGCTCGTATGTTATATCATCTGAAACCGTGGTCTTCGATATTCTTGAAGTAAACTATCTCCGCGATATTCAACCGGGTGAAATACTCGTCATCCAGGATAATCGTATTGAACCCCGTAAAGTATTCGAGTCATCTAATCCAGCTCAGCCTACAGCTCACTGTATGTTCGAATACGTTTACTTCGCTAGACCTGATTCAATCATAAACGGTATATCAGTTCACAACGTGCGTATGAAGTTAGGTGTAAACCTGGCTAAACTACACCCCGTAGACGCTGATGTTGTGATACCTGTACCTGATTCAGGCCGCGTCGCCGCGATAGGTTTCTCTCATCAATCAGGTATTCCTTTAGTTGAAGGCCTCATCAGGAACAGGTCTATTTGGAGAACCTTCATACTCCCATACCCTGAGCTTCGCGAAAGATATGTGAAATTGAAGATTAACCCTGTTAAAGAGGCTATTGAAGGTAGGAGAGTTGTCTTAATAGATGACAGTATTGTGAGGAGTACAACATCCAGGCGTATAGTTAACATCGTCCGGAAGGCTGGAGCTGAAGAAGTTCATTTCAGAGTAAGCTGCCCTCCTATCATATCCCCGTGTTATATGGGTATCGACTTCCCGAGTAGAGATGAGCTTGTAGCCGCTAATAAATCTGTTGAAGAAATAAAATCCGAGATAGGTGTTGACAGCTTAGGCTACCAGTCCCTTGAGGGTTTAATAGAAGCGATCGGCCTTGATAGAAGCCGTCTCTGCTTGGCTTGTCTTACAGGATGCTATCCGAATATGAAAGCTAAGAATATTAGACAGAAGAAGCTTACGCATAGAGAGGATGGTGAGTGTGTTGATGAAAGTTCTCTTAGTAGGTCAAGGTGCTAGAGAGCACGCTATCGCTGAAAGCGTTGTGAAAAGCGGCGGCGTGTTATACTCTTATATGAAGACGCGTAACCCTGGTATCGCTAAACTATCTAGAGAGGTTAAAACAGGTTCTCTTAACGATTTCAACAGTATAGTTGAATTCGCTAAAAACGTTGACTTCTGTATTATAGGGCCTGAGGATCCTTTAGCTGACGGTCTTGTTGATAGACTAGAGGATGCCGGTGTCCCGTGTATAGGTCCGCGTAGATCGGTTGCAAGATTAGAGTCTAGTAAATCTTTCACACGCCTCCTGTTAACTAAATATAAGATTCCAGGTAACCCAGACTACCAGGTGTTCGAAGACATGAATCATGTTAGAGACTATCTTCAAAAAAAATCTAGCATCGTCGTGAAACCTGACGGTTTAACCGGGGGTAAAGGTGTTAAAGTCTGGGGGGAGCATTTAACCAGTATAGCTGAAGCTGAAGCCTATATTAGAGAGTTAATAGAGAAGGATGGTAGAGTCGTCGTTGAAGAGAGACTTGACGGTGAAGAGTTTACGCTTCAAGCTTTCGTAGACGGCGAGCATGTTATCGGTTCCCCTCTAGTTCAAGATCATAAAAGAGCTTATGAAGGGGATCAGGGTCCTAACACCGGGGGTATGGGCTCATACAGTTTCCCCGATCACGGTCTCCCGTTCATAGACTCAAAGTATATTCCAATCGCTTTAGATATTTTAAAGAGGACTGTGAGAGCTGTTAGAGAGGAGACAGGTACACCTTATAAAGGCGTTTTATACGGTCAATTCATGCTTACTAGAAGCGGGTTGAAGGTTGTCGAATTCAACGCTAGATTCGGGGACCCTGAGGCTATAAATATTCTACCGATTCTTAAAACCAGCTTCACAGATATATGTCTTAGAATAATAGATGGTAATCTATCAGCTAAACACGTAGAGTTTGAGAATAAGGCTACAGTCGTCAAATATTTAGCGCCTGTAGGCTACCCTGTGAGCCCTGTGATGACTGAGGTGACCGTTAACGAGGATGAGATTAGAAACCTTGGAGGGCGCGTCTACTATGCTTCAGTCTCCGAGGTGAATGGTAGAATTCTAACAACATCTTCTAGGAGTATCGCCGTGCTCGGTGTAGGCTCAACTATAGAGGAGGCTGAGAGGATAGCTGAAAACTCTATATGCTATATCGGCGGGGAGTTGTTTCACAGACGGGATATAGGAACCCGTAAGCTAATTCAGAAGAGAATAGATCACATGAAGCAGCTTTTAAGTTGAATGAGTCTCCGCGGGGGTGTTAGCTTGAAGCTCACGGTCTGGGATCTTGAGGGACCTATAAGCTACGTGGATTTCGCAGCCGATCTCTTTAAAAAACTTGAAGAGAAGTTAAACCGTTCTAACCTTGATTTATTCTATCAGATGATAAGCAACTACGACGATTACCTTATAGAGCATCCTCAGATAACCCGCTCACTAGGCGTTGAAAGCTATGAGCCCGGTGATACTCTAAGACTTTTAGCTCCATTCTACGCTTATTATTTCACAGAGGAGGAGCTTTCGAATATTTCTAAAGCTAACCCTGGTCTCATTCCAGGTAGCGTAGACTTATTTAAACGATTATATGAAGGCTGGCGGGTATACGTTATATCTACAAGCTACGCTCAGCACGCGTATAATATTGCTTCGCTTATCGGATTGCCTTTAGAAAACGTGTATTGCACGGATTTCCCTGTAGAGGATTTGAAGCGTACACTAGGGGATATTACTCCAGCGGTTAAAATTCTAATCGATGATATATTCCCTAAATATTTTTCTAAAGGTTTAATAGGTGTCTTAGACGAGTTGAATGAATTCTTCTTTAAAACATGTTCAAAATACACTGAGACAATGATGAAGGTTACTGTTAGAGGTGGTCGTAGAAAAGAGAAGGCTATGCTTGAAATAGCGTGTAAACACGATTACCCTTTAAATAAGTTGATCGCGGTAGGCGACTCTATTACAGATATTAACATGTTGAAGCGTGTGAAAGATGAGGGCGGTGTAGCTGTAAGCTTTAACGGCAACCAGTATTCTGTTCCAAACGCGAATATCGCTGTAACCAGCCCGAATCAGATGGGCTCTTACCTGTTATTCGAGAATCATGAAAGGATTTGGGAGTGGCTTGATGAATGGGTGGAGAAGTATCCTTTATTCAGAGACAGCCCTGAGAGGATACCGGGCTCTCTTATCTCCGCTTCCACTAAAAAATATTTTATTCAACACAACTTTGTTCCCCGTATAGATGATTTAAGAGACGCTGATTCGAATTTAATAGAGGAGGTTGTTAAAGCTCAGAGAGAGATGAGGCGGAGGGTTAGAGGCTGGGTTGGTGTTTTAGGTTGAAGCTTATAAGGGAGTGTTAAAACTTGAAGTTTGATTTAATATCTGTCGGAGCCTCTCTAATAGACTTAGTCGCTTTAGTTAACCGTTTCCCAGAGTCGGATGATGAAATATTCATTCCTGATTTAAGGATTGAATACGGGGGTTCAGCCGCTAACACAGCTGTAGCCTGTTCTAGACTCGGTTTAAAAGTGGCTTTTCTAGGTAAGATTGGATTAGACTACTTCGGTGATTTAATAATTCGAAAATTCGCTGAAGAGAAAGTTGACACATCTCTTATATTAAGATCACCTGATACGCCTACAGGTTTATGCTTTATCGCCGTGGATTCAACCGGGGATAGGAGGATGTTCGCCTTCTCCGGGGCTGCTAATAAGCTGTCCGTCGGTGAATTAAATATTAATAAGCTTTTAGATACCCGTCTACTATATATGGCTAGCCTTGAAAACACGGGTTTTCTAGCAGAGCTTTCAAAGAATGTTAAAGACCAAGGTTTAAGAACAGCTTTAAACCCCGGCGCCTTAATCGCGAACCAGGGTTTAGCGAAAGCTAAACCGATTATCGAAAACACTGATATATATATTTCATCTTATAGTGAAGCTGTTAGAATACTAGGCGTTGAAGGATTAGACAGCGTTAAAGAAAGGTTGTTTAAGCTAGGCGTCTCCACTGTCGCGATTACACTAGGCTCTGAAGGCTGCATGGTCGCCGACCGCTCTGAAACCTATATGATCCCGGCTATAAAAGTTAATGTACGGGATACAACCGGCGCCGGGGACGCTTTCACCGCCGGTTTTCTAACAGGGTTACTGAACGGTAAGAGTCTTAGGGAGGCAGGTTTCATGGGCGCGGCTGTAGCTGCTTTAAAAATTCAGCATATCGGTGCGAGGGGTGGTTTACCAACCCGTAAAGAGCTTGAAGACTTCGTTAAATCTCTTAGAGTAAACTATTTAACTTAATTGGACACTTATTTTTTAAAGCTTGTCGAGGTGTCCTCTTTGAATAAAATAGATGTCGCGGTGTTAGCTGGTTCGAAATCTGATAGTGAAATAGTTGAGAAGGTTACATCTACACTCGACGAGGAGGGGATAAGCTATGAAGTCAACTATATTAGCGCTCACCGTGAACCTGAGAGGCTTCACGCTTATATTAGAGAAAACGATGATAGAATTAAAATATATATTTGCATCGCAGGTTTAGCTGCAGCTTTACCGGGGGTTGTCGCCTCTTACACGAGTAAACCGGTTATCGGAGTCCCTGTTTCAGCTAAACTAGGCGGCTTAGACGCGCTGCTCTCCATTGTGCAAACACCTTCAGGGGTTCCTGTAGCCACGGTTGGCATCGATAACGGTAGAAACGCCGCTCTACTAGCTAAGAGAATACTAAGCTTAACGAAATAATATTGGAGGGGATTGGAGAATTGTATGTTCACCCGATTGAATACCGTTACTTCTATCCTGAAATGAGGTCTCTGTTCACCGAGGAGTATCGTTTACAGAAATGGCTTGACGTTGAAGCTGCTTTAGCTCAAGCCCATGCTGAGCTCGGTAATATTCCAAGGGAGGCGGCTGAAGAGATTACGAGGAAAGCCTCTGTTAAATATGTGAGACTGGAGCGGGTTAAAGAAATAGAGGAGCTGATTCACCATGATCTTATGGCTATGGTGAAAGCTTTAACAGAGGTTTGTGAAGG
>JAHQXC010000061.1 GCA_029856525.1 Candidatus Odinarchaeia archaeon | reverse complement strand
TAGAGACGCTCCTGTAGAGTTCACAGACCGTCCTATTAGAATGGAGGAGCTGCTTATACCGCCTGAAGAATGCCTGTACATATCTGTATTTAAAGATAAAATGGGTCTTAGATGAATTTTAAAGATAGATTATTTTATCTAAAAAATAATTTCTTAGATAAATGGTATCCTAGGATACTAGCCGACTTCGGTTACAACCAGTTTTCAGATTTAAAAGCTGCTGAACTCCTCGCCAGTATTCTACCTGAGCCTACACCTCTTGTTGAGAAACTAGATTTCTTAATTTCAAGTAAACCTGTTCTAGTAATCGCTCCAGGCCCATCCCTCGAATCTTCTATAAATATAGTTAAACCTATACTGCAGCGTTTACAAGATAGGTTAACGCTGATAGCAGTCGACGGAGCTCTCACACCGCTTATAGAAAACGGGGTAAACCCGCATATAGTTGTCACAGATCTGGATGGTGTTCAACCAGATTTTTTAATAAAGACGGGTCCGGGAGCGGTTATCGTTTTACACGCGCACGGCGACAATATTGAGAGAATTCAAGGCTATCCCCTGCAGCTTTCTCAGAGAACATTAGGCACATGTCAAGTGGACTTTAATAGTAGAGTATTCAATATAGGCGGGTTCACAGACGGAGACCGGGCGGTCTGTTTATGCGAGCTTTTCAACGCTCGAATAGTTTTTCTACTAGGCATGGACTTCGGGTATACGGTGGGCCGTTACTCTAAACCGTATTTTAAAACCGCTGTTAAAGCTGACTTGATTAAACGTCGTAAACTCGTATACGCTATGAGAATAATAGAGGAGTTAATTTTTAATAGTAAAGTTGAATATTACTGTTTATTACAGAATTCAGAGTTAACTAGAATACCGGTAATAGGATTAGAAGAATTTCAAAGAATAGTTTTAATTTGACGTGTTAAAATTAAGTGGTTTATATGAGTACTCTTATAATCACTGAAAAACCATCAGCCTGTCTGAGAATCGCTTCAGCTTTAGCTGATGAAAACAGCTTGAATAAATTCGAGGAGAACGGGGTTACATATTATCGTGTTAAACATAACGGTGAACAGTTAATCGTAGTCCCTGCTTTAGGACATTTATACACGGTGACTCAGAGAGGTGAAGGATGGGTTTACCCTGTTTTCAACACTACATGGATGCCTTCATATAAAGTTAGTAAAACTGCTAGAAACACTAAGACTTTTATTGAAGTTATTAGAAGGCTCTCCTCTGAAGCTGATGTCTTCATAAACGCATGCGACTTTGACTTGGAGGGTAGCCTTATAGGCTACTCTATTATTAAATACTCGTGCGGTGAGAACGCGCTTAAAAAAGCTAGGAGAATGAAGTATTCCACGCTCACTAAAGGAGAGCTGGTGTCAGCTTTCAAAAATATGTCTGATAGCTTAGATTTTAACATGGTTGAAGCCGGTCAGACGAGGCATGAAGTCGACTGGCTTTTCGGGATTAATCTCAGCCGGGCTTTAACCCTCGCTTTAAAAAATGCGAGTGGAATGTATAGGGTGCTGAGCACTGGTAGAGTTCAAGGCCCCACGCTTTCATTTTTATATCATAGGGAGAGAGAGATTCAATCATTTGTCCCTGTTCCATACTGGATTGTAAACGCTGAAATCGAGTTTGACGGAGGTAAATATCAGTTAGAGTATTCTCAGAGTAGAATAGATGTTAAAGCTGAAGCTGAGAGAATAGTTGGAGAGTGTAAAGGTAAACCCGCTGTTGTAAGCGATATTAAAACCACGGAGTACCGTCAAAACCCTCCTGTCCCCTTCGACATAGGCTCCCTTCAAGTTGAAGCGTATAAACTGTTCGGTTTCACTCCGAGGAGAACTTTGAACATAGCTGAGAGGCTTTACCTTGAAGCTTTAATATCGTATCCTAGAACGAGCAGTCAGAGAATACCTGAGTCGATTAACGTAGTCGAGATATTAAAGGGGATGGCTCAGCAGCCTGCTTATAAGAGGATAGCTGAGGAGATATTAAGCAAGAATCGAATAGTTCCAAATCAAGGGGAGAAAGAGGATCCAGCTCACCCAGCTATACATGTAACCGGGAATAAGCCTGAGAGAGAATTAGACTCAGATGAGAGGAAGCTCTATGATTTAATCGCTAAAAGATTCTTCGCTTTATTCGGTGAACCTGCTTTAAAAGAAAGTGTTAAAGCGGAGATCCGTGTAGGCGATCATTTATTCTATCTTAAAGGACGCCAGGTGAAGGAGCCCGGCTGGCTTAGATTCTATGAACCATACTTTAAGCAAGACGATATTATTCTACCGCCGCTCTCTATCGGTCAGAGTCTCCCAGCTCCGATTATAACTCTAGACGAGAAATATACGACGCCTCCGCCTCGATATAATCCCAGCTCTCTTCTAAAACTTATGGAGAAGGAGAATCTTGGAACTAAAGCCACACGCGCTGATATAATAGAAACCCTGGTTAAAAGAGGTTTTGTTACAAGCCAGCCTATGGAGATGACCGATTTAGGTTTCTCGGTTATAGAGGTTTTAGAAAAATATTCTCCTAGCGTTCTATCAGTTAAATTAACCCGGGATATTGAAGAAGACTTAGAGTTGATTCAAGCGAATAAGAAGACTAGGAGAGAGGTTATAGTAGAGTCTATTAACGCTTTGAAACCTATTCTAGAAGAGTTTAAAATGAAGGAGAATGTTATCGGAGCTGATTTAGGCGCAGCTCTTAAAAAACTATGGAAGAAGCAAAATTATATTGCTCCATGCCCTAACTGCGGCACAGGCGAGTTAACGGTGATTTACTCGCGTTCATCTCATAAAAGATTTATAGGATGCTCTAATTACCGTAAAGGTTCATGTAACACTAGCTTTCCATTACCGCAGAAGGGGAGAATTGAATCAACTGATAAAAAGTGTGAACACTGCGGGTACCCTATTATAAAAGTTTTCATACCTGGGAAGCGTCCCTGGAATATGTGCGTGAACTGGCTTCAATGCCCCGGTCGCGTTGAAGCTTTAAATAACAGGAGGAAAACGCCTGTAGAGGTGTCTAAATGAGCTGTTCAGTGTGCGATGGCAATGTAAGCGGGTTAGTGTTCTGTGAGCGTCATGAAACAGCGTATAAGAATATTAAGGAAGCTTTCAATAACTGGCGGAGGGCGATGGATATCGAATGGATGGATTATTTGAAGAGGATTGTTGAAAACGAGTTCACAGGCAGATGGGTGAGAGAGGTAGCTGAATTTTTAATTAAAAAAGGGATTAATATATCATAGTCCCGTCGATGAATGCTTTAGTTCTCTCATCTATAGGGTTGTCGAACACCCGGCTCGGCGGCCCCTCTTCAACCAGCTCCCCGTTTAATATGAATCCGACTCTGCTTCCAAGTCTTTTAGCCTGAAGCATATTATGAGTTGCAATAATTATAGTTGTTTTATTTTTAGTGTTCAGCTCGCTTATTATATTTTCAATTAACGCTACATTAGCAGGGTCGAGGTTAGCTGTCGGCTCGTCGAGTAATAGGAGCTCCGGTTCTAAAACTATACATCTAGCTAAAGCTACACGCTGAGCTTCTCCTCCTGATAAAAGCAGGGCGTTCTGATCAGCGTACTCTAGCATTCCCACACGCTGTAAAACATCGTTAACCTTCTCTTTTACAATTTTATAATCAATTTTTCTTAGATTAAGCCCGTAGGCTACGTTTCCGAAAACGCTCATATTAAATAAAACGACTCTCTGGGATAGTAAAGCCATTCTCCTTCTCAGCTGAATTATACTATTCTCGTTTAGTAGACTTGTTCTAACGCCTTCGAATACCACTTCCCCTGAAGAGGGTTTTTCAAGTAAATCTATAATTCTAAGCAGCGTACTCTTACCTGCACCGCTAGGCCCTATTAACGCGTAAACCTCGCCTTTTTTAACGGATAACGTGATATTTTTTAGAATACACCTGTCACTGTATATTTTTGTAACCTTATGCAAGTTGAGTAAGCTCATCAACCCACATCCTAACGTGTTGAAAGCGCGCCTAGACTCATAATCTTTTTACCGGCTAGTTTTTTAGATGAAAACTGGAGTCTCGTCAGGATTAAACTGTTTATTATAAAAGCTATTAATATTAACATTATACCTAGAGCTAAAGCCTCCCCGTAGTTGCCTTGAGCTGTTTGAAGAACTATATCCGTGGTCATAATTCTAGTAAAACCTTCAATGTTCCCGCCTAATATCATGCTAGCGCCGACCTCTGATATAGACTGTCCGAATCCTATCGCAACACCGCTGAGGATACCCACCCTAGCCTCTCTTATTATTAAAGCCCATGTTTGAGCGCGTGTAGCTCCAAGTGATTTAGCTGTCTCTATAACTGAAGCGTCTATGGAGCTTACCGCAGCTAACGTGATCCCTGAAATAATAGGTGTGGCTATAACTATCTGCCCTATCATTATCGCTGTAGGCGTGTATATTAAAGACAGGCTTCCTAAAGGCCCTGATCTGGAGATTAGTAGAAAAACTATCAAGCCAACTACAACCGGCGGTAACCCCATTAAAGTGTTTATTAAACTGACAACCATATTTTTCCCGAAGAAATTTTTCATCCCTATGATAACTCCGACAGGTATCCCTATCATAGAGGCGTAGACTACAGCTAACCCTGTAACTCTAAGTGATAGTAGTATTACCTGCCAGATCCGCGGGTCGCCTGTAAATAACAGTATAAACGCGTTTATTATACCGTCAATTATAGGGTTCCCCATTTAATCCCCTCTTTTAATAAATTTATTTTAAGGGTAATAGAGTTGAATAATAGGGTTCCAGAAGTTAAGGTATTCCGCCACCTGCTCATCTGTATCGAAGCCTAGTTCAGTAGAGTTACTGGTCCCGTAGCAGGCGAAGAACATTTGCAGATTATTCTTTCTATAATTGTTAACCATCTGTTGACCTGTAGGCGAGCAGAGATATGCTATGAGTTTCAACGCAGCCTGGTAGTTGACGTTCGGGAAAATATGAGGGTTAACAGGTATCGCACTGTAAGGGTTTAATAGCATTTTATCGTTTTCAACCAGGACTGTGATGAACTGAAGCTTGTCGAGTATAGATATATAGGTTCCTCTATCAGTTAACGTGTATCCTTTAGGATCATTGTTTGTTATAATGAGTGTCGCCTCCATTCCTTGACCTGTTTTCTTATACCAGCTTTGAGTTTCACCAGGTCTACCTAAACCGGTCGCCGCCCATATCGAGACCTCTTTACTCTCGGTTCCTGAACCGTCTCCTCTAGAATAGAAGTTGCAGCCATCGTTTTCACCGGTATGATATATTCTGATGAACGCTTCAGTTGCGTTTTTTAACCCT
Source organism: Candidatus Odinarchaeia archaeon (assembly GCA_029856525.1). Taxonomy (GTDB): domain Archaea; phylum Asgardarchaeota; class Odinarchaeia; order Odinarchaeales; family Odinarchaeaceae; genus Odinarchaeum. The sequence goes on along the minus strand of JAHQXC010000061.1, from coordinate 2,711 downwards.
TTTATATTAGCGGGATCGTCCGGGGGTCCGACGATTACGAAATCATTATACCATACTGTTACTCTGTGAACTCCGTAGCCTTCGTTTACGAAAGCATCCTCCTGGCTTCTAGCGTGAACTAAAACTACATCGCAGTCACCGGATTTACCTAGGGCTAAAGCCTGCCCTGTTCCAACAGCTATTACCTGGACGTCGACACTCCATTTCGCTTCGAAGGATGGGAGCAGGTAGTCGAGTAGACCTGAATCATAGAGGCTGGTTGTAGTCGCTAATATTAGCCTCCGCTGGGTTGTAGTGTACTCTACTATTGTGAAAGCCGCTCCAACTCCTATAGCCGCGACTATGCCTATTACTAGTAGGGCTTTAAGCTGGGTTGGCGGGGGTATTTAGATCACCTCGATCGGCTTATAAAAACATATCGATATAAATTAATAAAGCTTTCGCTAACCCCTCAGCTAATCCAGAGAACCCGGATCCTATTAAAAACGTAAAATATTTTAAAAATAAGTGTAAAGTTAACTTAACCTTTAGAAACCAGTATCCTCAATTATTCTACCATCCCTCATTCTAAGTTTAATTTTAGCCCGCTCAGCTACTTTAATATCATGAGTGACTATCACGATAGTTTTCCCGAGCTCACTGTTCAATCTATCTATTATATCCATTATCTCCTGCCCTGTTTTAGAGTCAAGCTCCCCGGTAAGCTCATCCCCTAATATGATAGGCGGATCCGATATAAGCGCTCTAGCTATCGCCACTCTCTGCCTCTCCCCTCCGCTTAACTCCCCGGGCTTATGGTGAACTCTATTCTTCAAACCTAACATCTCAAGTAGCATAAGCGCTCTCTCCTTATCCGCTGGTTTAACCCCTCTAGGCATGATCGGTGTTAAAACATTATCTAAAGCTGTTAAAGTCGGAATCAAATAGAAGGCTTGAAATACGAAGCCGATTTTATTCCGTCTGAAAAAAGTTAGTTTTCTCTCAGGCAGATTCGTGATATCATATCCATCTAAGTAGACTCTCCCGCTTGTAGGATGATCTAAAGCTCCGATTATGTTAAGCAGGGTTGTTTTACCGCTACCGGATGGACCCATAATAGAAATATAATCCCCGCTCATAATCGTTAAATTAACGTTGTCAAGCGCTTTAACAATGCTGTTGCCTAGTTTATACACTTTACTAACATTCTCACACTTGATTTCAATTTTCCTCTCGTCTCCTGAATTCTCCAATCTAAACACCTCTAAGTATCTCTACAGGGGAAACCTTAGACGCCTTATAAGCAGGGTAAACTCCTCCGGCTAAACCCATACCTACCACGAATAAAATTATTTGAACTATCACTATAGGCTGCAGAGGGTTTAATACGATATTAAAAATCGCGGATACAACGCCTAAATATAGAAGGCCGATACCGAACCCTACCGCCCCGCCGACAGCGGTTACAATAAGCGATTCATAAAGTATATCTTTAATAACATCTGTGTTCTGCCAGCCTGTAGCCTTTAAAGTAGCGTATTCTTTAAGCCTTTCAATAACGCTCATAAGCATCGCTACAACTATGCTCATACCACCCGCTATCCCAGCTATCAAAGATATTGAAATAACTAGTATGTTTATGGTACTCGTGTACTGGGTTATTGTTTGAAGCTGGTCTTCGAAAAGGATCACTTCAATATTCAACTCTTCTTCTTCAGCGATTCTCTCTATTTCATTTTTAATCTGCTTCACGTTAGCAGGGTCATCCGCTTTTATAAGTAGAACACTATACGTGTCGTTTGAAAACCCTGGTTTAAACATTCTAGCCGTGTTAAGCGTAGTATAAATATTCATCTGCGTTATTATAGTAGCTGTTTCATATAAACCGGTGATTGTGAGATTAACCATCTTCGAGTCCGGGGTATATAATGTGAGATTCTCACCTATTTTTAAATTAAGGAATTCGGCTCCCATTTTACTTATAATACACTCATTATCTTTTTTGAAAACACGGCCATCAATAATATTAGAGGTAGGCCCACCTATCCTAGTATCATTATCAACGTTTAAACCAACTAACTGAGGGTTTACAAACCCTGTTCCCAATTGGACTACAGTAACAACCTGCGCTGAATAAGCGTCTATATGATCTAACACCGTGATATTATATAATTTTGTTAGATTAATCTGGCTTGTAAAAACCAGCTGGCCTTTTTGCTGAACCGTGATAGAATCTAAATTCTGCTGTGCGAATCTATTAGTCTGATCTGTTATAGTCGCGCTGAGAGACGCCATAGCCGTCATCAGCGAGACTCCTATAGCTATCCCGATTATAGAAAGCGCGGCTATATTCTTTCTCCTAAAAGCGTTTTTAAACGCGTATCTTAACATTTAAAAACCTCTACTACTAGGATTAAACTATATTGAAGAAACTTTACATTTATTTAAACGTTATATTTTTTAAGAAAATTAAATTATAAGAAGCCCAGCATCTTTTAAAAAGGTATGCGAGCATTCAATATATAAATTCATTTAATCTTATTAGAGTATGGAAGGCGGTATGAGAGATTGTATAAGTATTTAAAATATCTTCTTTACATGTTAGCTTATCTCCCGTTGTTTTTCACGATTATTATACGTTTCAGTTTCAACCTATTTACAATATTAGGTTTCATAGTGTTCGCCGCGCTTTTCATATTAATTTTAAGAAGGTTTTTAATACCGCGTGGAGA
>JAHQXC010000011.1 GCA_029856525.1 Candidatus Odinarchaeia archaeon | reverse complement strand
ATCGCATAGATCTATGCATTTAAAACCTTGAGAACCTTGAATGTAAAGCTTAGAATTATTCCGTTCAGGGGTTATTTCCAATGATATATTAAATCTCTGATTTATTTGTTTTTTGCTCTTTAAAATTTTATAATAGCCCTCCCCTATTTTTATAATATCCCCCTGGTTGATGGGACGGGGGATTTTATCTTTAAATATATTTATTAGAATGTTAAGTCCGAGCTTCCAGTTTCTGCAGAACACGCTTATCTTATTCTCTTTATGATCTGAATCCAGTACTTTATAGACAGTCATCCAATCTAAGAGCGCTGCGGGTAGAGTGTTAGCGGGTACATTTTTACCTGAAATCTCCGGGACTAAAGGAATCTTCCTATATTTTATTTCGCCTAGAATATTTTCGAAGTCCACGGTTGGCTTACCGATATATGAAAGTGTGTTTTTAGCTCCTTCCGTGAATTTTATTAAATCTAGGAGAATATCCGTGCGATCGGTTGAATAATATAACAGAAGGGTCAGATTCACTATTTCACGAAAATATTTCTCGTCTTTCAACTCCGTGTTTAATATGAAAGCTTGGTTTAAAATGATCTTCATTTCATTTACTTGATTTAATATGAATAGTTGATAGGCTAAGTCTATTAGAAATCTTAAAGCCGGCGTAATATATTTAGTATCAGATATTTTATCAATTAACTGTCCACCGTTTAAATTAATCAATGCATAGTATATACCTTTAGAAAACTCGAACTGCTTGTGAAACCCCCATTCCTCGCATTTTCTCTCAAATAATGAGAAATAGAAGCCGGCTTCATCATAACGCTTCAATAAAATTAACACGATAATTCTAAGCTGATGAACGGCGATCATAAGCTCCCTATAAATTTTAGAGGGGATAGGGCTGAGCATAAGAGTTCCGCTTGCGCTCTCTAATCTTCTAAAAGCATTGTACAAGTTATCTTTACCACCCATGTAAACATAGCATATAGCTGTTAAATAGTTTAGTAATGTAAGATCAGGTGCTACGATCCGCATCAGTTTTTCAGCTTCACTCCGATCTATCTGCCAGTTTAAAAGAAGCAGCGTATTATAGATTTCTCTTCTAATATTATTAAAAGAGTTGATAAGAGCCTCGTATCTTCCTTCATTGATTTCTTCTATAAACTTACGGTAATCTGCTCTTACATTACTTAGAAGCTCTATAAGCTGGTTAGCCTCCGGCGTGGACCATTCGTAGCTTTCATTAACAGGTGTAGATATATTTTTTATAATGTCAATTGACTGCTGTTCTATTAGTTTTATACGGGTGACAGGGTCGTAGAAGGCTTTCCTTTGAATACTATACCTTATCTCTTCATTGTAAATTTTTTCTCTAAGCTGCCATAACTGGTATTTAACCCGCGCGTCATGCTCCTCCTCCATCATTTTAAGCAGAAAAGCGCTTCCCATTATTGCTGTGTTATTATTGTTGAGGAGATTCACGGTTTGAACAAGATTTAAATCGCTTGAAACCAGTAAAGCGTTATCCAACCGGCTTAAAAGAATGAGCAAAGTTATATCAGGTCTCTGAGGTGGAAGAGAAAGTCTATCCCTGTTTTTACTTATAAAAATATCAACTTCTTTTTTCTCAATATTTAATACACGTACTCTGTTTAAAAGATGACCTCTTATACGCCAGTCTAATTCCTGGAAGACTTTAAGTGAAGTATATAACTGGTAACCGTGCCTCTCACATATAGAAATAAATTCGTTTAAACTGTCAGGCGTATCTTTGAAACCTATTATAAAAAAATTTGAGTCGAAGATTAAAGGTGTTGGATTCATTAACGCACAACCTGTGGTTCAACTAAAACCATAAGTTTAGATGAGGGCAGCGGGTTATCTTCAAATAAGTCTATTTTAATAAAAAAATTTTAGAATATAAAGGTTTACTAAATCCCAGCGGAGATCGTCTTCGAAAGCGGAGTGGCTAGCTGGAAGGTTGAACTGCAAGCTTAAAGATAGTTTTATGCGAGGAAAAATTAAGTTCACAGAGTTCAGCATTGAAGCGTTGAATTCACCATAATTTATATGTTCTATATATTTTCGTTGGATATGTTAGTAACCATGGTATGTATAAATCCCAGATGCTTTGCTCAGCGTTTATAGCCACCGCCATGATTAGAACAGTCAGCAGCCCGCCTACAGCGGTTATAGCGCCCTCGCCTAGAATAAATATGAAGAATAATATGTTGACAAAACCCATAACTGCACATCTGACTATAATCGCAGGTAGCGTGGATAGAAGATAGAAAGAGGGTTTCTCTAATTTTAAACCGAGGGGCTGACTAGACTGATTTTTAAAGTATTTCACTAAGATATATGGAATGATAATTAACGGTAGAGTGGCGGTTAATTTAAATAAGGGACCCCATGGAATAAACGGATCTACATAGAAAAGCGCCGCGAAACCTGAAAACGCGCATATTAAAGCCGCTAGTAAACCGAAGATGAGGAAGCATAAAACCCAGATTATGGAGACAGGGTCTATGAACGCTATACCCCAGCCTGGCACCCTAGGCACGATAGGTGAAATAGATAAGGCTAAGCCGATTGAGATAGCTGAGAAAACAGCTCCGCCGGCTATTTTCACCGTAATATTATTTTTATTTAATAGAGACATGGTTTCGCAATGTAGTTAAATTAATTATATAAAAGTAACTACTAAAATTTGAGTAACTAATCTCAGCAAAACTAAAATATCAAGTTTGAAATAGCATAGATACCCTTACGATTTTAAAACCGTCAGGAGGAGTAAAAATAAAGGATCAATACGGGCGTGATGTCACAAACCTCCGCATCTCAGTAACACAGCAGTGTAATCTAAAATGCTATTACTGTCATCACGAAGGAGAAAAAGAAACTGAAAAAAATACTATGACACCTGATGAAATAGCTAAGATTACAGGTTTAGCTGCTAAACTCGGAATTAAAAAAGTTAAAATCACCGGCGGAGAGCCTCTGCTCCGCTCTGATATCGCAGAGATAATAAAAAAAATCAGACAGATCGAAGATATAAAAGAAATTTCGATGACCACTAACGGTGTCCTCTTAAACGAGAAAGCTCTAGAAATGAAAAAAGCTGGATTAAACCGTGTAAACGTCAGCTTAGATACGATAAACCCTGTTAAATATAAAAATATAACAGGAGTGGATGCTTTAAAAAAGGTGCAGGAGGGAATAGAAAAAGCTGTTAATGTCGGTCTTAACCCTGTTAAAATTAACATGGTTATATTAAAAGACATCAACACGGATGAAATTGAAACCATGATAGAATGGGCTCAAAATAAACATGTCATCCTCCAGTTAATAGAACTTATCCCTCTAGGAAGATTATACGAGCAGTATCATGACGATTTAAAAGAGGTTGAGAGGAAGCTGCGCGCAATATCCACTAGAGTGGTTGAGAGGGAGATGCAGAAAAGGAGGAAATATTATTTGAAAACAGGTGTTGAAGTTGAAGTTGTAAGACCAGTCCATAACAGTGAGTTCTGCGCCAATTGTACACGTATAAGATTAACAAGCAACGGTTTCCTGAAGCCGTGTCTTATGAGAGATGATAACCTTCAAGATATTTTAACACCTCTTCGACGAGGAGAAAGTGAAAAACGCCTCCTAGAAATATTTAAAAACGCGATCATGGTGAGGGAACCATACTATAAATAGCGTTAAAATATTTAAACAGATTTTAAACCTGTTTTTAAAGCGCGTTTAGAAATAAAACCTGTGATAAATAATATTATAATTAACGCGACTATAATCATAGAAAGATATTCGAAGCTGGAAAACCTATTCAAAGATGACACCTCGCTTAAATCTAAGATTATGCTAATACTATACGAAAGACCGGGGGAGCCGCTAACCCGGTAGGCCATAAAACTGAATTCAGTCGCGTTAAAATCTGTAGTTGAAACATTCTCTCCTATTATTGTAATCAGATGAAAAGGATCAACCCGCCCGAAATAATAGTAGCCTGAACTACCCCAAGTAGGATCTAATATCATCCAACCGTATTGCTCAAAATAGACTTCAACCCATGCGTGAGCAGAGTAATTAATATAGCGATGAGATCCAGGCGATAAATTACCAACTAAATCTGAGAAAGCCCAGCCTATAATCTTTCTAGCAGGGATACCGTAAGCCCTACATAATGCGATAAAAAGATCAGCGTACTCAGAGCAGTCTCCTCTCATATTCTCTAAAGCCCAGAGAGCACCCTTCTCCTCAGATTGAAGCTGGTATCGAATATTAGTTGAAACCCAGTCATAGAACTTTTTCACAACCAGCAGAGGGTTCTCAACACCAGCTGCAAGCTCTCTTGCAACAGATATAATCAAAGGATTATCAGATTCTATGAAAGGCTCAGGTTTAGTATAATTCAAGTATATTCCACTTGAAGTATTATAATTCACAAGTCTAGTAGGATTAATAAACCATATTTTTTCAAAAGAGGAAATATTATAGCGTATAATTATACTATAATTTGAATAAGGCGGAATAGAAGCATTGAAATATAAAAGCTGGTTGTCAGGATTATTAACATCAGGGAGAACAGTGTTTGGAGTAGGATTCACAGATATTAAATCCGCGGCTTGGAGAATAGAATCATATAAGCCCCCGGATGTACGATTAGTGATCGCACTAACCCAGATTTCAAGGTTATCTATATTAGAGGCACTGGGATTATTAAAGCTAATATTAAATTCTATATTATATTTTACACTATATAAATCTATAATATTACTATCTATATTTGTGAAACCTAAAGGTTGTTGAATAGAAACCGGCGGATAGATTACTAAAAACAGTATAGGTAAAAAAACGATGAACGTTTTAAACCTAATAAACATGGAGATAATATAACCTGTTTCGATATAAATCGCTTTCCACTAGAGAAGTATGAATAGATAATGTTATTAAATATAATAGCATATTTCTCGTATTGTTAACCGTTCTTAAAGGTGAGCTCATGGATTATATCACTATCTCTCACGGAGCCGGCGGAAGCGTCATGCAAGAATTTATTAAAACACATATTCTAAGTAAACTTGGAGGAAGCGGGGTTGAAGTCCCACTTGAAGCATTAGATGACGCCGCTGTTGTTGACGGAATTATTCTAAAATCTGATAATCACACAGTTAAACCTATATTTTTCCCTGGAGGTGATTTAGGGAGAATATCTATAAGTGGAACAGTAAACGACATAGCGGCTTTAGGAGGGGAGCCTATAGCTTTAGCAGCCGGCTTTATCATAGAAGAAGGGCTGCCTATCCACGACTTCGATAGAATAGTGGATAGCATGAAAGCGACATGCGATGAAGCTGGAGTCTACGTTGTAACAGGCGACACTAAAGTGATTGAAAAAGGGGGTTTAGATAAATTCGTGGTAAATGTTTCAGGAATAGGGAGAAGAAGCAAATATTTAGATAGCAATATAGAGGTAGCTCGCTCTTTCAGAGCTTTTAATTCAAACTGGCTGCTTGACTCTAATATAAGAGACGGGGATGTGATAATCTCATCAGGGTATATAGGAGACCACGGTGTAGCGCTACTATCTGTCAGAGAAGGCTACGGTTTTGAAAGCAACGTTAAATCTGACGTAGCTCCTTTAAATAAGCTTGTTGAAAAAGCTCTTAAAGCTGGCGGTGTTGTAGCCATGAAAGATCCTACAAGAGGCGGACTTGCTAATCTCCTCAACGAATGGGCGGATAAATCTAATATAGGCATTAAAATCTACGAGGAGAAAATACCGGTAAGAGATAGTGTGAAAGCGGCTTGTAACATGCTTGGAATAGACCCCTTGGAGATTGGAAACGAGGGAAAGATGATCATAGCCACAGTTAAAGAAAAAGCCGAAGACGTTTTACAAGCTATAAGAAAAGATAAGTATGGGAGAGATGCTGAGATTATAGGCGAAGCTACAGTGAAATTTGAAGGCGTGGTTTTGGAAACCGAACTAGGAGGGAGAAGAATCATACCCCCACCGTTAGGAGACCCTGTGCCTAGAATATGTTAAACTTTAATCCTTCTACCTCCAGTATACCTGTAATTAATATTACAGTTTCCTTCAATAGAAACCATGCAAGGTCCAACAGGATGGTCTGGAGTACATTTATTACCGAATAGAGGGCAGTCGAAGGAGTCAACTAGACCTCTTAAAATTTCATTACATCTACAACCCTTCGGCTCCTCGTAATCTTGAACGTTTACACCCGCTAAGATATCAGCGAATACTATCCTAGCATCCTTATCTTTGAATTCTTTTTTCAAACGCATACCAGAGGATTTAACTAAAGGGAACCCCCGCCATACTACATCATAAGGCTCAAAGACCTTGCTCAAATATTCTTTTGCTAAAATATTACCCTCCTCGGTTACAGCTCTAGTATACTCGTTTTCAACTTTAGGCGTGCCTGCTTTAATCTGCTTGCTTAAAGAATAAACGGCGAGCAGCATATCTAAAGGTTCGAATCCAGCTACCACTTGAGGAATATTATACTTTCTAAGCAGGTGGTAGTATGGGGATAAACCGGTTATCACACTCACATGACCCGGTTGAATCAAACCGTCTAATCTAATTTCGCCGAGAGAGAGAAGAACGTCTAAAGCTGGTGGAAAATATCTGTGAGATGAGAGAATATAAAAGTTTTCAGGGACACCGTGTAGAAGTGTGGATGCTGTAGCCGGCGCGGTTGTCTCGAAGCCTATCGCTAGAAAAACAACTTTTTTATCAGGGTTCCCCTCGGCGATTTTAACCGCGTCACTTATACTGTAAACTATGCGAACATCACAGCCCTCCGCTCTCGCATCGTAAAGAGATTTAGAGAACCCTGTTACGCGCATAGCATCCCCGAATACTGTGAGAGTTAAACCGTGCTCGGCTAATACAATCGCTTCTTCTATTTCATTAGCGGGTGTTACACATATCGGGCAGCCTGGACCCTGACGTATTTCAATCCCTAATTCTTTGAAGACACTGTTCAACCCTGATTTAATAAGAGTGTCTTGATGTGTTCCACACGCATGCATTAGACGGATATTTAAATTCATTTTTTTAAGCTCTTCAATTATTCGATTAGCGAGCTGGCTGTCTTTAAACTCAAACATTATCTAAACCACCAGCTTAAACTGGAATATTTAATAATTTTTTAAATAGTTTAATAGTTTTCTTAGCCTCTTTTTCATCTAAAACTTGAATAGCGAAGCCGGCGTGGACTATAACATAATCCCCTTCCCTAGCTTGAACCAGGGAGATATCAACGTTTCTAGTTACACCCTCTCCGAAATCGGTTTTAGCAATGTTACCGTGTATTTCAACAATTCTACCAGGTATAGCAAGACACATAGAATACTGGGAAGCTGAAAAGACTTATTTATTTTTCGCATATAAATTAAACACTATCTAAAAGTTAATAAATAAGCTTGTGAACGCTTAACTGTTACTGAGAAAAGTTTATAAAGGAAGCCAGTTTTTAAATTAACTTGTTGGAAAAGGAGGATAGAGGGGGTTACCCGTTAAATATACGTGAGGAAAAGGCTCCGCCGGCAACTTTGCTTCTCCCCCTCTCCCCCCTCTAGATTTGCCTCCTCTTCTTTTGAAAAGAAGAGCGGAGCCTCCTCAGAATATTATAAAAAATAAAAAGAATTATTGAAATATTATAACCTGTAACCGTTAGAAGAATTAAGCATTCTCAGAGGATTCATCGCTGTCTTGTATTTTAATATTGAACTCTTTATTTTCGCTTGAAGAATTTGTTTCAGATATTTTAGTTGGAGACCCGCATTTAGGGCAGAAAACAGCTTCGTAAGGTATTCTTTCACCGCAATACGGGCAGAATTTATATGCTTCAGTTTGCATCGATTCAACTGCGCTCTTCTCTTTTTCTTCAAGCTGGTATGGTTGAAGAAGCTCAAGGTCTGGTGTAATTGAACCAGGCTTCGGGTGAGCTAAAATCGATAGGAAGAAGAAGACTGTAGCGGCTATTGATATATAAAATCCGAGGTTTAGACCGCCAACCCATGATAGATCTGAAGCGATATCACTTCCAGATCCTATAAATGATCCTAATTGAATAAACCATTGGAGGACCCCGAAAGCTGAGATGAAACCGGATAATCCTATTAAAGTTCGACCGCCTGTTAGTTTAGTTGAACCGTAAACCGCTAAAAGAGGGGCTACTATTACAGGTAGCATAAATAGTATGAGATTTATTATAGGCAGGAACACAGCTCCGCTTCCACCTAGAAGACCCCAGGGATAAACTGAGACTATAGTTGATTCACCGGTGCTGATTTTCGTGAAATTTATCGTTATAAAGGGTAATCCAACTGGGATAACTCCTAGAATCGCTGCGATTAAAGCTATTTTATTCAAGAATTTAACCATTTACACCACGTTCATATTTAATAAATGTTTTACATTTATACGCTTCTTAAAATTAGAAGCCGCCTAAGTAAAGATGTGTAAACATGTTTAAAAGATTTTCCAAACTAGTAGCAGTAACCAACTGGCTGGGAGTCGAAGAATAGAATTTTTAATTCAGGGAACTCAACTTGAAGTATTTGAGATAGCCGTCTCATCCCAGGGTTCTCTGTTTCATAGTGCCCTGCGATAATCAATTTTAAATTATTCTCTTTAGCGTAGAGCATAGAGTGATAGGATGCTTCACCTGTAATATAAGTGTCAACACCCATATTACACGCAGCTTTTAAGAAGTGGATCTCCGCACCGTCACCGCTGCTTATAATAATATTTTTAACCTCGCTTTCAAGATCCCCTACATACATTAATCTCTGAGGTTTTAGTTTTAAATTTAATATTTCTAATAGCATTCTCAGAGACATTAAACCGCCTGGAGGAGTACAGAGCCTGGTTAAAAATCTCCCGCCGCCTGGTTCCTCTTCCATTGAATTGACACCTGTCTTAACTAAACCTATAAGATCGATTAAAGTATCGTTTACACCGTTTTCAGCGAAATCCCAGTTTGTGTGGACGACATAAAGGGAGATATAATTCGAGGTTAAAGACCTAACCTTCTGGGATAATCCTCCTGTAATCTCTTTTAAATTTTTATAAAATAGAGGGTGGTGTGTTATTATTAACTGCGCGTTCACGTCGACGGCGTGTTGAATAGCCGCTATAGAAGGCTCTAATGCGACAACCACGCATCTTAGATTTTTCTTCGCCCATTCGCTTCTCCGGGATTCACCGATCTGCATCCCTATTAAATCGTCAGGTAAAGCTAATTCCGGAGGAGCGACCTTCTCTAGAAATTCTATAAACTCAGATAGCGACACCATGAAATAATATTAAAACAATATGAGTTAAAAAACTATTACACACTTATTTTAAACAGTCTCTAATAAAAGTTAAATAATATTTTTATCTGTAGTTGTTAATAGTTTAAATGCGCCCGTGGCATAGCCAGGATATTGCGCGGCCCTGCGGTGAGATTTCGCAGATAGGCCGAAGCCGTGAGTTCGAAAAAAAAGTTATACTTTTTCGAAAATCTCACCGGGCGCACCATACAAAAATAAATGAAAACAAAAAAGAGCGGTGAAAGTCCTCTAAAGATCCTGTGGGAGAATTGTTTTCCTATTGTTAGCTTTAGCCCTCTCGATGGCTTTCAATATATGCGCTTCAACAGCCTTGTTTAAGGCTTCATCTATTACTTCAGATGAGACTTTCATATCATGTTTGTTTATAAGCTCTTTTACAGCAGCTTTCACTATAAGACTATCAGCCATTAAGCTTACACCTCGTTTATTCTATAAAATATTATTTATAACTTTCACACCAAGTTATATAAAAAATTATTTACTACGCTCTCTATTCTGATTGAATTCCCCGAAAAAATTAAAATAGTTGAAGGGTTTAACTTGTCTAAGTATTTCAAACCTGTAATCTGAGATGAGGATATGCTCAACCGTTATTTAATTATTAATGCTGAAGGCGAGGAGTTTAAGCTAGATTTAAAAAATATAGACGACTGTCCGATGGTTAAAAAAGACCCTGAACTCAGACAATACATTATAAGCGAAGAAATAGGGGGTTTATGCGCTGAGCCCCCTAAACACATTCAATATCTTCGACAACTAGAATTAGTCGACTATGAGCCGGCTAGCGACGTAGGTCATTTCAGATGGTATCCTAAAGGCGCTTTTCTAAAAACACTTATAGAGGAGTATGCTATATGGGCTGCCGCGGAGTGGCTTAACGCGATTAGAATTGAAACACCTATAATGTACCGGTATGATGAACCTGATATAAAAGAGCAGGCGGATAAATTTATTGAAAAAGATTACAGGTTGAAAATAGGTAAAAAAACTTTTCTACTAAGATTCGCTGGAGATTTTGGATTATTTAAAATGATGAGAGACGCTCAAATCAGTTATAAGCAGATGCCTGTTAGAGTATTCGAATTATCCCCTTCTTTTAGACTTGAAAAAAGAGGGGAATGCGTGGGTTTGAGAAGACTCAGATCTTTTACAATGCCAGACCTGCACTGCTTCTGCAAAGATTTTAATCAAGGACTTGAAGAATATACTAATTTAACGAAATTCTATCATCAACTACTCACAGGTCTAAGTATCAGTTATGTTCTCGTTTTCCGGATTGTTAAAAAATACTTTGAAGAATATAAAGAGTTTCTTAAAAATCTTATAGCTTCTCTCGGTAAAACAGCGATGATCGAAGTTTTACCCTCCATGAAGCATTACTGGGCGCTTAAATCAGAGTATCAAGTCATAGACAGTGTAGGCAGTAATGCGCAACTGTCAACTGTTCAATTAGATGTAGAAGACGCTGAAAGATATGGTATAAGATACGCCGATGAAGATGGTGGTAAGAAAGGATGTATTATACTTCACAGCTCCATGGGGAGTATTGAGAGGGTTATATACGCTCTCTTAGAAACAGCTCTTAAAAATAAGATAGAAGCTAAACTCCCAACTCTACCTGTATGGTTATCCCCCACACAAGTCAGATTAATCCCTGTAGCGGATCGGCATATAAATTTCGCTGAAAAAGTTCAGAGAATCCTAGAAGAGAATAATATTAGAGCGGATATAGATGACCGTGATAAAAGCATAGGTAGAAAAATAATGGATGCGGAGAGAAGAGATTGGGCTCCATATATAGTTATACTAGGAGACCGGGAGGTTGAAAGCGGAAAGTTAACTGTAAGAAACAGATTATTATCATCTGAGAAGAAACCTTACATAATAGAATTATCTTTAGAGGAGCTTGTTAACACTGTTAAAAAGGAAATGGAAGGGAAACTTTTCAAACGGATACCTCTCCCAGTAAAGTTATCAGCCCGACCCTCCTTCACTTAAACTATACACTCTTATAGGTAGAGTTCACTCGCGAAGTCGAGATAAAAAATTTAACTTATATTGTAAAATTAAAGTTCACTGATTCGGTTAAAAGAGGATTTTAGGTGTGGTAATTGGATATTAAAATTACAGTGTCTGGAACAGTTCAAGGAGTAGGGTTCCGGCCTTTCATCTACAGGTTAGCTAAAACCTGTAAGTTAACCGGATATGTGAAGAATCTCGGCAACGGGAGTGTGGAAATTTATCTCAGCGGATTTAAGAAGAATATTGAAAAATTTATGAGAAGGCTGAAAACTGAGAAACCGCCTTTAAGCGAGATTGAAGAGATAAACGTTGAGAAACCTGTTAATAAATCAGTCTACGCTGATTTCTACATACTATCCAGCTCTGAAGATTATAAGAAAGGTGTTTCAATAATCCCGCCGGATATATCTATATGCAATGAATGTTTGAAAGAGTTGTTTAGCGAAAACGATAGGAGGAAAAACTACTTTTTCATAACCTGCACTAATTGTGGGCCTAGATTCACTATAATTCACTCACTTCCCTATGATAGGGATAGAACCGCTATGCGTGATTTCCCGATGTGCGATAAATGCTACCGTGAATACACTGATCCTCTAAATAGAAGATACCATGCGCAAACCATCGCATGCCCTGATTGCGGGCCTAAAATCTATTTAACAGACAGTCGAGGAGGAGAAATCAACTGCGCTGACCCTATAAAAGAAGCGGTTAAACTGATAGAAGAAGGGTTCATACTCGGTATAAAAGGTAACGGAGGCTTCCATTTCGCGGCTTCAACGTTGAATTCTGAGCCTATAATAAAATTGAGAAAGAGAAAAAACAGGCCTACCAAGCCCTTCGCGGTGATGGCGGCTAGTATTGAAAAAATTAAAAGCTTCGCTGAAGTATCGGAATATGAGCGGAGACTTTTAGAATCATATATTCGCCCAATCGTTCTACTGAATAAACGAGAAGATTTCAATCTATCAGAGGAAATCTCCCCAGGCCTCCATAATATAGGGGTTATGTTACCCTACACTGGTCTACACTACCTTCTCTTTGAAACTTACAGGGAGCCGGCTATGATAATGACCAGCGCAAACCCTCAGGATGAACCTATCGCCATCGACAATGAAACTGCAATTTCAAAACTAGGTAAATATGTAGATTATTTCATCTTACATAACAGGGAGATTGTTCAAAGAGCAGATGACTCTGTTGTCAGATTCCACAGTGATAAACCACTCCTATTAAGACGTTCAAGAGGATACGTTCCACAGCCTATTGAATTACCCTGGTTGAATGAAGAAGCGCCTGTAGTTTTAGGATGCGGGGGAGAAGAGAACGTGACATTCTGTATTATAAAAGAAGGCAAAGCCTTCCTCTCCCAGTATATCGGGAAAACACAAAAATACGAGACATTCAACTTCTATAAGGATAGCGTCACCCATTTCAAAAAATTATTGAACGCAGAGTTTCAAGCTTTAGCATGCGATCTCCACATGGGTTTTAACACAACACTCTACGCTCAACACTTAGCTGGAGAATTGAATATCCCAGTGGCTAAAATACAACACCATTACGCACACCTAGCAGCTTTAATGGGAGAGAATTATTTAAAAAAAATGATTGGAATTATAGTAGACGGATTCGGGTTAGGTGAAAACGGAGAAGCGTGGGGTGGGGAACTTTTAGTTTTTGAAGGAAACAGGTTTAAAAGACTCGGCCATATTGAAGAATACCCGCTTCCTGGAGGCGACGCGGCTACAAGATATCCTTTGAGAATCGCTATGGGCATATTATACGAGGAGGACGGTTATGATGACTGGATAAGAGAGTATTCCAACACATTCCCCTATGGTTTAGAAGAGATCCGGATAATACATAGAATGCTCCAATCAAACAAGTTGATGAAAACAACTTCAGCCGGTCGGTTTCTAGACTGTATCTCAGCTATAATAGGTTTATGTTATTATAGAAGTTATGATGGAGAGCCTGCTATAAAACTTGAATCAGCAGGATATAAAGGCAAACCTGTTCTCGACACCCCGCCTATTCTAGAAGGGAATAAACTGAAAATAAGAGAGTTCGTTAAAGAAATTTTCAAAAACAGAGATAAATATAGAAAAGCGGATTTAGCGTACAGTGCTATGAATTACCTTGGGAAAGGATTAGCAGAACTAGCTGTGAAATTCTGTTATGAAAATAATATTGAGTATATAGGGTTATCCGGCGGAGTTGCATATAATGAGATTATAACAAATATTATTAAAAGAACTGTTGAAAAAGAAGGTTTCAATTTAATCACGCATAATTTTACACCACCAGGAGACGGAGGCTTATCCTTCGGGCAGGCGGTCGCCTATTTACTTCTCAAAGAGAAAGAAATTATAGGGATGAACGCTAGTGAAATACCGCCGTCTAAGGGGAGTGGCTTCCCCTCTCGCACATCGAACTGTTAACAAGAATACTGGGGGTTTGAGACTGGTTCAAATCAGATCTACGCTTCAGCTTATAGCCGAGGAGTCTTCTACTCTTATTCACGCTGCTGAATTCATCAAAGCTTAAAACCAGCGGCTTCTCAGGCTAAATTTATAAAAGGTAACTTCACCCGTTCTAACACCTGCTCAAAAACATTATAGGAGAAAAGTATTAATATAATCTTATCGGATCTCATCTCCTCCCCGTTGAAAGAGGATTACCCGCCGTCGCTGTTACAATTTTGATAATAGATATGAGGATATGTGAAATGACTAGAAGATGGCTTAAAGAGAGGAGAAGCGAACACTATTATAGGCTTGCGAAAAAAGAGAATTTAAGATCTAGAGCAGCGTTTAAATTAAAACAGTTAAATGAGAAATATAATATTATAAAAAAAGGAGACCGTGTTTTAGATATCGGCTCAGCCCCCGGAGGCTGGCTGCTCGCAATAAAAGATATTGTAGGGGGTAAAGGCCTGGTTGTGGGAGTTGATATTCAACCTATTCGTGAAATTGAAGGAGTACACTTTATTCTAGGGGATATAACTGATAACGGGATCTTGGATGAGATCGTCAAGGCTTCAAGTGAATTCGATGTGGTTACATCTGATTGCAGCCCTAATGTTAGCGGTAACTGGGAACTAGATCATGCTAGGCAAATCTATCTAGCTGAAAAATCATTAGAGAAAGCGATTAAAGTTTTAATTAAAGGAGGGTCTTTTATTGTAAAAGTCTTTCAAGGTGAGTTCTTCAGAGAATTCATAGAAAAAATTCGCAGATACTTTTCTAAAGTGATTATAACAAAGCCTGAAGCGTCGCGGCGTTCAAGCGCAGAAGTTTATGTGATCGGATTAAACTTTAGAGGAGAGGGAGAATAAAATTTGTTTTAAAACATTCACAGGAGCGTCTGTCTTAACCCCTCTATTAGAGAAATGAGTTCTAATAGCTTTAAATCCGCTGTCAGAAATTTTATCTATTAAAAAATCTATTTTAGGAACTTTAAGCTGCATTAAATCGCATAAAACATGTATATCATAATAGAAGGGGGGCATATCGTTTTCCAGTGGTAGAGTGTTTAGAACACTCTTCAACCGTTTAAAACTTGGCAGATACTCTAGGCTTCTATCGCTTAAAACATTTTTAATAAATTCTTCGCTGCATATCTTATCCGTCCACATAGGACCTGATAAAAGCAGTTTAGACCCGCATAACGGACATTTTAAAGCAGCATCTTCGATGCTCACAACTTTAGACCTGTATAAGCATTTCACACAGTGGCTGATATATCCTATCCGGTTAATCGTGTTAGGAGATGTCTTAGCAATCGAAAAATACACTCTTACATAGTGATCCATATAATATGAGATAAGAGGGTTAATAGTTAACTCATAGGCTCCAGCGATTAAACTTAACCTGTATAGTAATATTCTTAAAGCTGTTTCATGAGAGTAATCTGTTCTCGAAGTAATCGCCCCATATTTTGAAAATACTTTAGCCGGGTACACGCCGCATAAAACAGACATATCCGTGGCGGTGAATGCTAGAATAGAGGAATCGAATCTAGCGGCTCTTATAGCTGTACTAGCGTATGGAATAGGTGAACCGAAAGGGTCCACGTCGATGTAGTCGAGACGCCAGTCACCTTGGCTGAACAAGCTCATTATAAAGTTAGCTTCCTCATTGAAAGGATACGCTATCCCTCTTAAACCGTTAAGTTCAATATTACTTTTAATAAGCTTGTAGGCTGCAGGGTTAATATCATTTAACAGAATGCTTTGAAAAAAATTCTCTAACTCAACACCTAACCTCACTCCTCTAACACCGCAGCCGCTTAAAGGTTCAAGGACTGTAATCGCCCGGCCGAGTTTTCTTCTAAGAGCAGCGCAAACCATTATGCTTAAATCCCTGTTACTCACCATCAGCGGATTATAAAAAACTTTAAGATTAGTTGGAACGAATCCCTTCTCTTTTTTCTCAGGCGGATAGATTTGAAAAAACGTTCTCCCTTCTTTGAAAACCACAGGCTCCGCTAGCATAGAATAATTAACATCCCTTTACATTAATATAATTAATTATCTGTTAACTCTTCTATTCTCTTCAGAAGTTCACTAGCCTTCCTAAATTTTTTAAGCTCGCTGCTAGTGATAACAGGCGCCCCCTCAACATGTTGAGGAGACTCCTCGTCGTCGACCACTATTATAAAATTAGAGTCGACTAGCTTTGAAAGCCTGTTTAAAATTTGAATCATCTGCTCGTTTTCCCTAGTTAATGACCCGGCTAAACTAGTTAAAAGCTTGAAGATTTCGTAAGAGGCGAGTATATCGAAGGGAGCTGTTTGAATTTGAAAAGTGTTAAGACCTAAACGGCTAAGCGCTCTCTCAACAATTAGCTGAAGTTTATTTTTAAAAACTTTTTTAAAAGCAGGTAACTCCCCTATCTCCCAATTTATAATATCGATCGGTAACGCTAATGGTACACCGAATATTTCTTCTAGCTTAGAGGCGGTTTCAAGCGTGGTATCCATTGACCCGCGTTCATATTCGTACACTGCTTTTCTAGATACACCTAGCAGGTCGGCTATATCTTTTAGAGATAACTGATGGGTTTCCCGCAGTTTTCTCAAAGCGGAGAAGTTTAGTTTAACATAATAGCCTCCTCTTTTAGCGTATACTAAAGGCCAGAGGTTTTTCTTCAGTATATGGTGGAGTGTTCGAAGATTTATAGCTGGTATGTTAAAACGTTGGTATACTACACCGTCCTCCATTAAACCAGCTCTTGTCCGCTCCCCCATTATAAAAGGTTTAGTAAACAGTATTTTTGAAAGTATTTTCAAATCATTCGCTTGAACCTCTTGAAAATTATCTATGTCAATTAATATTTTTATTAAGAAGGTTATCTCGTTTTTTCTAGCCGCTATATCGAAGCAGAAATTCTTGTTCTCAAGCTGCTGGCATATAATGTAACCTTTCTCCTTGAGTAAGCTGATAGTTTTCTGAGTTAATTCTTCCACTCTGGTCTCCATAAGCCCTCTCTCTCAACACGTTAAACGTTTAATAATAATCCCGATATTTAAATTAGTACTTTTCAATTTTTAAAACTATATATGCTAGTAATTTTAATCAACCATTGTGTTAACCATTATCTATAGCTCACCTGACGGTATACCGCCGAAGCCTAAAATTATGCATGAACCGAATTTTCTTTTCAAAACGTAAACTGAAGGTTTATATAAATATGGATGTTGAAGGTCTAGAGAGTATTTTTCACCTACTTCAGCGAGCATTTTATTTAATACTTTTATCTCTAATCCACTACCTGACACTGAATAAACCCCTGATCCTAAGTCGAGTCGTCTAATTAGGATTATAGGTAGTTTAAGAGATTTCTTCTCGTTTTCGTCTAGAATTCTCCCTAAATTCTCTAAATCCTTTTCTTCAAATATTATTTTATCGCCGCTTACACTCTTCACAGAAGGGTTTTTCTCGTTAACCAGCTCGTTGAAATACTTCTGAGCTCTAGGTAAATGATCGTTAATATTTTTAATATCGTTAGCCCAGAGTGCTGAAAGCAGTCTATCATATTTCCTGGATTCCATAATCTAAGAATTGCTATAAGAATATTTAAGCTTGATATTTTTAAGTTAAATCTCTAAGCTTTCTAAACGCTTCACTTCTTATTCTACTATATATATTATTTTTATGAGAGTCTATTGTAATAATTAGAGGACCGAAATCTTTAACTTTTAAAACCCAAAGCGCCTCTGGGATCCCTAATTCAAGCCAGTGAACGTTTTCGACTTCAACGATTTTTTGAGCAGCTAAAACGCCAGCCCCTCCTGTGAAAGACGCGTATACAGCTCCTATTTTACTTAGAGCTTCAACTGTTCTCTCACCCATCCCTCCTTTACCGATTATCATTCTAATATTATACTCGGTGATCAGCTCACTTTCATATTCCTCCATTCGATAACTTGTCGTTGGACCACACGAGATAATCTCCCATTTATCCCCTATCTTTCTAACCACCGGCCCGCAGTGATAGATCACCCCGTTCTGAATTGAGACAGGTAATGTTCCACCCTTTCTATAAAGTTCTAAAGCCTTGCTGTGAGCTTTATCCCTCATTGTGAAAATAACACCGTTTAAGTAAACTATGTCCCCTGCTCTAAGAGTTCTAATCGTTTTCTCATCTAAAGGCGTATTCAAATAATACTCCATTTCAATACACCTATATTATTGTATAATCTCCGTTTCTGCTAACAACTAGTTGAGCTCTCCTAGCCGCCCAGCATTGCATAGAAACAGCTACAGGAAGGCTGGCTGTATGCCTGCATGCGTAGTCTATGTGAACTGCTAAGGCGGTTGTGCTCCCCCCCAACCCCATCGGTCCTATACCTGTTTTATTAATTAAATCTAAAAGCTCGGATTCCATACTTGATAGAAGAGGCTCCTGGTTTTTAGACCCTATCGGTCTCAGTAAAGCTTTCTTAGCTAGATAGAGAGCTGTATCCGCTCCGCCTCCTAATCCTACCCCTACTATAACCGGGGGGCAGGAGAGAGCGGCTTTTTCAACTATGTGTGTTAGAATGATTTTTTTGATATTCTTTATAGGAGTTGAAGGGGTTAACATGTATAAACCTGTTTGATTCTCGCTGCCTGCTCCTTTAGGGAAATATGTGACTGTTAATCTATCACTATCATTAAAGTTGTAAAATATAATAGGGGCCATTCTACCCGTGTTATCACCGGTGTTCAAATCAGTTAAAGGATCCACACAGTTAGGTCTCAGAGGGATCTCTTTCGTCGCCTCTTTAACCGCTTTCGCTAAAATATTTTCGTAATCTATTCTACAATTATTGAAATTTCTCCCGATCTCAACTATAAATAAAGGTAAACCTGTATCCTGACAGATAGGTCTGCGAAGAGTTTTAGCTAGTTGAATATTATTCAGAATAGAGTTGAGAATAGCTCGCGCCGAGGGGGTTTTCTCCAATTCATAGGCTTTTTTCAACGCGGCGATAACATCTTCAGGTAGTTCTAAAGAAGCTTTGCTGATTAGATTTTTAACAGCTTTCAAAAAATCCTCTTCCACGATCATGCCATCAACTCATTATTAACTCGGTTTTAGTATCACAGCGTTTTTCTCCTCTATGACACCTATATTAGAGTCGTAGACTATTTTCCCGTTAACAATGGTTTTATCAACTTTACATTTCACGATAAAACCTTCGAAAGGAGAGTATTTAGCCTGGCTGAGGAAGCGGCTTGGATCTATCTTGTATTCTTTTTTATAATCTAGTATAACTAAGTCAGCTGAGTATCCTTCTCTGATTCTACCTCTTTTTTTTAAACCCATGATTTCAGCGGGATTATAGCAGAGGAGTTTTAATAGTTTATATAGGGGTAGCTGTCCTTCAACTACTTTCGTAAACATCAGAGGCAGGAGTGTCTCTAAACCTGGGATGCCTGGGAGAGTTTTACTGAAATCACCGGTTTTCTCCGCGAAAGTATGAGGCGCATGATCGGAGGCTATGACATCCGCGTTCTCAAAGGTGATCGCTGTCTCCCAGAGTTTTTCAACTTGAGTTTTATGTCTTAAAGGTGGAACGGTTTTAGCGACACCTTTCAGTCTGTAAAGGCTTTCATCATCTAAAAGAAGATGATGAGGGGTCACCTCTATTGATATTAACCCTTCAACACCTTTATCTCGTAGTATTTTAATAGAGTCCGGTAGGGTTATATGACAGAAGTGAATTCTAACGTTTACTTCTTTCAACGCGTCTAAAACATATTTAACCGCTTTTATTTCAGCTAAGGGATCGTGAAGTTTTAAAAAATCTTGGATCTCTGAGTCATCTAGGTTTCCTTGATCGGCCATTTTAGTATGGTTGTTTAATATTTCCGCGTGAAATAAAAGCCGACTGTTACTGGAGGATACGCTCACCGCTATATCACGTAAGACCCGGCTATCTAAAACGTTGATTGCAGGCGGAGGATTGTTTAAGTATATTTTAAACCCGAACACCCCTATCTGAGCTATTTTAAATATTTCATTAATGTCTTCAGGTAAACCACTGTAAAATCCAACGTTTACAACCGCATTTTGCATGCAAGTGTTAATCTTAGTTTTTAATGTTGCTAAATTATTAGCTGGAGGTGTATTATTAGGCATATCTATTATAGATGTTACACCGCCTGCAGCGGCAGCCGCTGTACCCGTCTTAAAAGTTTCTTTATAAGCTTGCGCTAAATCTCTTAAATGAACGTGGACATCTATAACCCCTGGTATGATAAGCTTCCCCTCCGCATTTATAGAATGATCTGCGTTCTCTAATTGCGTGTTTGAAGAGATCCTTGTTATCACACCGTCGGATATATTTAAACCTCCGTAAACTAACCCGCGGTCTGTAGCGATTTTAGCGTTTATGATACGGAGGTCTGAAGTCACTTATATCCCGTTCAATATTTATTTTGAACCCATTTAACAAGGTCTGATATATGGAGGACACCCATCAGCTTCCCGTCATCTAAAACGGGTATACCGTAAACTAGCTTGGAGGAGAATATTTCACCAGCCTCGCTTATAGATGAGTCGACTTTGAGAGTGGGAGGAGATTGCATCATCGCATCGAAGACTAAAAGCCTTCTTATACTCTCCTCTTGATGTTTCTCCGGGACTGTTGCTCGGAATGCAGCTAGTTTACGCGCAATCATTCGAATATCTATCAAGCCTATTAATCTACCGCCCTCCAGGATAGGTGCAGCGTGAATGAGATTATTTTTAATTAAAATATTTCTTAAATTAACGAGCCTATCCTCTGATCTCGCAGAAGGGCCTACAGTTGAATAGTAGCCGGTTATTTTAGAGCCTGTTAAACCCGCGCATAATTTTGCAAAGTCGTGCATTGTAATAAACCCTAAAGGTTCAGTTTCACTTCCAACAATATATAGTGTTTCACCTTCACATATCATTCTATCAGCTATATCTTTCACATGATCTGATGGGTCTACAAATTTATTAAACGAATTCATAATAGATGAGACGCGGATACTTCTAGTAGAGAAGGATTTCAGACGGCTTGAACCTAAACGGTCTGCGAGATTTATATCTGAACAGTAGCCTATAATCTTATTTTTCTCAGCCACTAGAATATGAGTTAATTTATGCTTATCCATAGTGTTAATAGCTTCGCTGATGAAGCTGTCTTTGTCAACTGTTATAATAGGGTTCATAATATCAGTCGCCTTCACTTTTTAACACTCACCTCGGCTAAGTGATTGATTATATCACGTTTAGTTATTATTCCTACAAGTCTTTTAGAGTGGTCGTCGACAACAGGCAGACCGCTTATCTTATAACGGCTCATGTATTCAGCAGCCTTCAGCACGCTTTGATTCTGGGATACTACTATCGGATCACGGGTCATAACCTCTTCGGCTAATATGAAAACTGTTTCAAGACTCTTTGAGAGCGTACGCTTTATTTTATCAGGTTCTCTTAAAGCCTCTCCTTTATCGGTTAACCCGGTTACTAACGATTTAGGCTTAACAAATATAATATCCGTAGCTGTGATAATGCCGACTGGAATATTTTTCTCGGCGATTACAACTCTCGAAATATTATGCTCTCTCATCAAATCATAGACGTGATGAATGCTATGCGTTTTTTTAGCGGTTACCACAGGTGTTTTCATAAAATACTTAACTTGGATTCCTGAATCTATTAGTTTAGGTAAAGCTTCCACGATATCTGTTTTGGAGATTATTCCTACTAGTTTACTGCCGCTTACTATAGGTAGAGCGGAGAACCCTGTTTGTTTAAGTTTTAAAACCGCGTCCATTACATCAGCTTCAGGTACCTCTGTGACTAGGTTTTTTGACATATAGTTTTTAACAGTTATACTATCTAGACTCCGCCGTCTCCAGAGGGGGGTGCTTTTATTCAGGAGTCTAATGATATCTTTCTGAGTGATAACTCCGATAGGTTTCTCACTTCGATCGACTACTATAATACGGCTTACATTTTTATTCAGCATAAGATTTCTAACCCGGGCTAAAGTATCGTTTTCACCGCATGTAACCACAGGGCTCTTCATTATCTCGCTAATTTTCATTTCAACCACTCTAAAACACTTATAAATTATAATAGGTAAATCTTTATAACCTTAGCTTTAATTAAAATATTTCTCTAACATAATTAAAACTAAAAATTATAGGCTATCTCGCTTCCACCCGGGGGGAGAACACTCTGTATTTCATCTAGGGAAAGATCTTCGATTATTAACTGTTCCTCTTTCTTCACTGTTTTTTTAAGATGCTCTTTTAATTTTTTAGCTAGCCTACCGCTAGATAAATCACCTATCTTTATAGGTACAGTTATTTTAGTCAGCCTTGTAATAGCGGTCGGCGGGCCGCATACCGGTATAGGATAACCGTCTTTTAAGATGACACCGAACATGAGATCGAGGGGCTGGTTTCGAATATATGTTCTAGGTCCGTTGATTATGAAAGAACCTTTAGGCAGATACTGGCCGCTTGGAGGGGAAAAAGAGATTTGATCAGGCTTAACGTAATAAACATCCACTCCTCCAGCCCCTTTACTCCAAGCGCTGGAGTATGAGGCTGCGAATTGAGCGGCTTCTCTTAGCGAAGACTCGGGGGGTGTTTGCCCCCCTGTTTTAAGAACAACTATAGGGGCGCCGTGAATATCAGCGTGGAAAACAATATCAGTTTTATCTGTAAACTTTTTTATAAGAGATTCATTCGATTTAGCATCTTTTCCACCCACTACTAGAAGGTTATCTGATGTGATAAACCATCTGAACCGCTCATACCATTCTTTTCTTCTAGTTTTTTTCACAGGTTGAGGTTTAAACTCATCTGATTTTAGTGTTAACATGTTTAATTTAGAATTTGTTTCTTCTAAAGCTGATAGAGCCCCTTTAAGTTTAGCCTCCTCTTTTTTAGCGAGATTATAGTAGTGGTCAGCGTTTTCCGCTAGGGTTTTTCTAAAATCTAAGCTGAAAACTACGCCGTCAACCTCTACGGTTAATTCAGCTTTATCCTGCTTCAATTCTTTAAATATTAGCGCGGACGGTATTTTCATCTCTTTAGCTTTATTCAATTTATTAATTATTTCACTCCAGTCTATTTTCTTCTCCCTAGCCTGTTTAACAGCTTTTAAAAGTTCATCTATAATTGTATAATTCGCATATATCAAGTCGCCTATTGTTTTATGTAATTTAACCTGTTCCTGGAGGAGTTTAACCGCGTTCTCCTGTTCTCTTCTAATCCTCTCAAGTGATTCTATCTTAGACTTGAGTTTTTCATCGGCCTGAAGTGTTATGAGCTGGGACTCGTATTCTGTGAAAAACACGTCTAAGGCTTCATTGAAATCAGTGTATTCTTCTCTATTAAGATGAGAGTATTTTATTAAATTGAAGGGGGTTACGCTTATTCTCCTCCCCTGGTTATCTGAGAATATGCATGGAGACAGCTGAGTTGATTCAATTTTAGATAGGAGATTTTTCAGGTTCCCGATTAAAATTTTTAATTGATCTTTTCCCACCTCTCTAGCAGGTGTGGTGAACTCTATGTTAGAGTTTAAAAGAACCTCCTCCGCGTATTCTGAAGCTATATTGAGATTCGCTACTAAAGTGTGGATGATATCTTTCGAAGACTGTTTAACTATTTCTTCAAGCTCCTCTAAACTTATTGTAAAAGGGTCTCTGCCTCTAGGCGGCGGATAACTATATACTTGTTTAGGTAAAACTGATCTATCCTTCATTTTAACATATTTTAAAGCGTATAAAATCTCGTTTAACTCGTTTAATAGAAGAATATTTCCTTCCCCGAATAATTCGATTATTAACGTGTATTTCTCATTTTTCTTCTCGAAAACCATGTATAATATTCGATCTAAATCATGCTGGTTGATTTCAATTAATTTAGCGTTTTTTATCTTATTCCTCAGAGACATCACGAAGCTGGAAGGCGTTTTCGGGATGCTACGCTTAAAGCTTGTTAAATGCACGCGTCTGCCAGGTTCTACTAGAAGTGTAAGATTCTCACCTTTTACAGAGTGGAATTTTAAAAGAAATATTTTATCAATTTGATAGATATTATTAAGCCATGCGTCTAGTAAACTCGCTTTAAGAAGCGCGGTTACAGCGTTTATATCTATATTAGACATGGAGGTTTTAGCTGTTAACATTTATCGCACCGTTACTATTCTAGGAGTATCTTTAAAAAGTAAAGCATATAAATTATAAGGAAGCTTGATTAGAGTTAATACTTATCCGCTTATAACAGGGCTACGGTGTTTCAGATGGAGGATTTAAATAAAGTTTTCTGGATAAAAGTATTTTTAGGATTGATTGTAGGCTTAATACTAGGTGTTCTAAGAATCGTTGGATGGCTTGGTGTAGGAATCGGGTTAGGTATGATGTTTGCAACCTATCCTATCTGCGTCTATTTGTTTAAGATTAAACCTGAAAATGTTGGAGGTAAACGCAAACTTTTCACTAATGGATTATTGCAATACTTTCTTCTCTGGCTTGCTGTTTGGATACTCATCTACAC
>JAHQXC010000060.1 GCA_029856525.1 Candidatus Odinarchaeia archaeon | reverse complement strand
GCTTCCGGTATTCCAGCCTCTTCAAGAGCTTCTAAACCCTTCTTTTTTATAGCCTGTAAGCCTGTATATATTTCACCGTATTTATCTTCCAGCCTCCAACCAACCTCTTGATAGGCTTCATCTAAAGTTTTACCGAGTTTATCTGCCACTAATCTAAGTAGTCCTTCAGCTTTTTGCGCGCGCTTCCACGCCTGAATCTTCTCTCTCTTCTGCTGCTCAGTCACCCTTCTCAGAGAGAGGTCTATCTGCTTTTTTTCTCTGTTCGCTCTAAGAACTTTTGTGACTATTTTCTGCCCTTCCTTTACGAAATTTCTTATATTTTTTATCCAACTGGATGCGATTTCAGATAAATGAATGAATCCTTTTAATCCAGGGTACTCGTCTAATTCAACATAGGCTCCGTGAGAGGTGATGTCTGTAACCGTGCATAAAAGTAGATCCCCCTCCGATGGGAAATCTCTTCTAGTTTTTACCAAGAATAAACCTCCAAAATATTATTAAAAAATTTTTAAACTGTTAGATGCTCTTTAAGATTCTATAATACCGTGACTATCTTTGTTTTAAATCTGGTTTTTCCCCCGGTGGGCTCAGCGATAACGCGTCCGCATGCCTCGCATTTAATAACTGTAGCCGCGCAGCCGAAAACGATCTGCTCAGAGTTGCAGTCTAAACATTTAACTTTTAAAAATTTGCTTTTAGGTTCCGGGATCAATTCCTTAGTCAATTAAACCACCTTAATTTTTATGCGAACTCTAATTTCTTAAGTCTTAAACCTCTTCTCTGTATTATATAACCGCATTCCTTGCACTTATATTTTAATAGCTGCTTCTTGGTTGTTTTAGCGAATTTTTTCTGAATCGGTTTAGGCTGACTTCCATAACCAGCTTTCTTTCTAGCGTATCTTCTAGCTCCCTCTGATAAAGGACTGTCTCTGCCTTTTTTATATAATGTGACTGTGTGCTCGGTGTGAGTTTTACATCTAGGGCAGTAAGTGTTAACAGTTTTAACCATTTTCATTTCTTCCACCCCAATTTATTTCCACGGCAGCATTTCTTTTAATAAGCGCGTGGGCGTTTTTAACCGGTAATGTAACTATATCCTCAGCGTTGAAAGGACCATAGTTTTCTAAATCTGAACCTACAATAGCTGGAATTGATTGCAGTAATCGAATTATTAAATATTTCGGTTCACTTCTCTCTTTCTCTATTCCCTCCCTCTCAACTCCCTGAGGTTTTATCTCAGCCTCCTCTTTTTCGATTGATGTAGCCGCTGCGGTAACTATTTTATTATTTGAATATTCTTCTAAGGAGTCTATTATTAGCTTGAGATTGGCTATTTTTAATTCGCATATTTTTCTTAGAATACCGCTCTTACTATTCAATGTGTTTTGAAGCTGGTTTAAATATTCTAGTATTTTAATTCTCACTTTATTTACTTCGCTATCATCATGTTTAGATTTAATCTTCAACCAGGACTTGTATATTTCATCATACATCGAGTATTACACCCCGCGTGAATATTAATATTAAGCGCTGCTCGACGTCACAGTTAAACTTATTAAACAATGTCTGCAACATTTTTGCAGGCTAGAAAGACGCCAACGCTCATAGGTAGCTCTACTTCTTCATCGTAGAATGGTCCATACGAGATATCTCCTATTACTATTCTCGGGGATCTTTTTATTTTAACTTTCACGTAGCCTTCAAACACTTGAGTATCGTTTAAAGGATTGAAGTCGTCTAGTTCGTCTCTTCTCAGAAGCTTAGTTTTAAAACCGGTTTTACCATTTAAAGAGTTAGGTAAGCGTATAAGCCTGTGAATATCCGCTGTTACAGGTTCATCTATTTTACCAGCATATAATTTAATCGCGGCTTCAACTATTTTCAACCAGTCTGTTAGCTTCAATTTAGCCAGATCCCAGCTGATACCGTTAACGCCAGGTATAAATTTTTTAGTTGATGAAAGATTCTCTGCTATAAATTCCCTGTTTTCTAATATTAACTTTCTTTTAGGTTTGCTTAAACCTATTTCGGTTAACACGCCTTCCCCCGCCTCTTTTATAAATCTTGTGACATACCTGTTTATTCTCCCCCTCCACCCGTAGTCGTCAGATTTTGGGCCGACTATGACGCCTCCCGGTAGCTGGATGAGACCTTGATAAGCAGGGTCGACTCCGTTTCCTGTAATATAGTCTATAATTTCTCTTCTAGCATTAGCGTCTAATTTTTTAATTTTCTCATCTTCCACGTGAATATGGTATCCTCTGTGACCGGAGAAAACTATGAAAATATTTTCAGCGTTTAAGTTTAGGTCAGCGATTAAGAATTCATCTAATACTTTTATTATTTCTTTTTTCGCAGTGTCTAAGCAATTATTGCATATCCATGTAATCTTCGAAATATCTTTTCCCCCGCATTTAGGGCATATCGTAGGCTGGCCGCCTTTACCTTCAGCGTTGCATTTACTGCAAATCCAGATATCGTGTTCTTTTTTACACGGTGTGTCTAAGTGATCAGCGTCTACGTCGAATATTAAATCACATCCAGCCCAGTTTTTTCCACTCATATCCGGTGCAGCTGGATTCATATAATATGCAGCTGAGTGATAGCAGTCTGATGGTCCAAGTCTCTTACAGAAATCGAGAAGCTGATGCGTGTCTTTTAAAGTTATGTGTCTTAGAAAATTAGTGTTGTCGAAGAACAGGAATCCCCATTCTCTCATACTCGTCTGGTTTACTTTAAAATCATCTGCTCTGATTCTTGAATAATACTCTTGATATTTGTTTCTTAGAAATATTCTGGTCTTCTCATTTATTTTTTTTCACCAGTCTCCTCGTTATGTTATAGTATTTTAACGGGTGTGATATTTTACTGCAAGTATCATCCGCGTTTAAACATAAACCATAGGTTTTCAAGGTTTTACATGAAGGGGGTGTGTAACGTGGTTTATTCAAACCCCTGCCTTTTATATGCTCTATTTGATATCTTGTCAGCTTCTCGTTGAAGTCAGGTGAGGCTCTGAATAATTCTATTATTTCATTCTCATTCATTCCTATGTTTAAGAGGAAAGATGTGAGTGTAAACCTGCCTTGATGCGGTATATTTTCACCTGCAAGCATTTTGGATAGTAGATCTCGGATACAGGGGGGAAAAGACTCTCTTCTTACAGGGCCTTGTATTTGAGTATCAGGGAACCCCGCTTCCTTCTTTAATTCATCCCACTCTGTTTTTAATTTTTCAACTGCGTTTATAAAACTTTCATTTAACTCTTTTAAATCCGGTTTTACTAGTTTTCTTGAAGCTAAGTCTAGTTTAACTCTTTCGCTTATAAGTCGAGTGAATATTTGGTTTGTTAACAGCACGTTTCCTTCATAAATAATCTGATTATTCAGCTTCCAGTAAGCGTCGTGGAATGAATAGTTAGCGGTTAAGAAGTCTTCGAATCTAAGCTTCCAATCATAATTCATCCCGGTATTCGCTAACAGGGTTTTTCTCTCTATTTTATCAATGTACCAGGCTTGCCAGTTGAATTTATCGTATAGTAGTTTTCTTATTATATCCGGTTCTTCGCCTAGTAGATTTATCTGGGTTATCTTCGACTCTATAACCGCCCATCTATGTAAAAGCCGGTTATCCCCTATTATAGAGAGTGCCAGGGTCATTACAGGTAGTATGTAAGGCGTGTACGGGGATTCTAAATACTCTTCTTTTATATTTTGAATTTTATCCGCTGGTATTCTTATCAGCGCGTCGAATCTTCTAAAAACATACTCAACTTCCGGCGTATCCTCTTTTAATTCAGCTAATTTAATATCCGTGTTCTTCACGTACTTCGCTGCATCAACGCTCCACGCATATTTGAAGGCTATCCTTTTATTAAGGTTTTCACTCATTAACTCATCTCATTCCGCTTCAACGCGTGGCGCTAAATAATATGTTATACCGCCTTTCTCAATCGGGAACATTAGTTTAATAGGCATATTAGTCGAGAAACTTAACTCAACTATGTTAGATGTAGACGCGCCTTTCATTATATCGTTAAGATACTCTAGTGAATAAGTGGCTGTAGAATTTTCTCTACTGTTAACGGATAAAACTGAATCATTATCTTTTGTAAGTTTTATTTCAACTTCTCCAGTGTCCCCTGAAGCCTTTAATATTAGGGTCTCCCCTTCCATTAACAGTTTTATATGATCGCTTATAATCTCCGCGTCTTCAATAGCCTGTCTTAATGTATCTGTAGTCATTGTAACAGTGGATTTGAAGTCGATATTAGGTGTTGGAATATTCTCTGCTTGAATATCTATTAGTGAAAGGCTGAATCTTCTAACCGCTTTACCTATAAATTTTATATGAAGCCTGTCTAATGTTTCCTCGGTTGATAGCTCTAAAGCATCTCCTGAGCCTGCTCTTCGCATAATTTTAACCATTTCATCAAGATTTAAACCGATTTTAACTTCTTTAGAGCATTCATATTGTTGGAAAGCTTCGCTCGGTAATTCAAAATCGACCATTGCAATGTGAGATGGATCCATAGCTCTCATTTTTATCCCAGTCGGGCTCACTGTGAAACTACCCTCATCTACTAGAGATGACAGCGCCTCCGAGATGTTTCTCCAAAATTTAGCGTCTGCAAACTTTATTTTGAACATTAAAGATCACTCCTTTAACTTTTATAGTTTAGGATTAAAAAAGTTAACGTTGCTTATTAACTAGATTATATGTCTTATGGTATATTTCAAAATTCAAATATTTGAAGCTGTTTATCAGCTCAGCTTCTATAATAAGTTTATTATCGATTGTGGAGTGAACCGCCCCAGTGACTAGAACATATTCTAATAGGTTTTTTCTTTCAACACTGCTTATATCTACTAATATAACCCCTGTCCCATCGTCTATAATTATATAGTTTTCATCAGATTCTATAATTCTGCCGATCACTCTCACTCTTTTATCGCCGGGATTGATATCTTTTATAATTTTCCAAGTCGCCGGCTCCATAGTAATCGTTTTGAATAACTGGTTTTTAGTTTACTGTTTTTAAAGCGTTTATTAACACTCTGTACATGTGAACTTTCTCTCGGCTGTCGATTGCAATCATACCGTATGTTTCTAAACCTAGTATGTTTGCGACTCTTTCAGGGCTTAAAGCTCCTTTTATATCTTGTTTATTAGCTATCCCTATTATTTTACTATCAGGTGCGATTCTTTTAAGCCTGTTAAGTAAGGGTATGCTGTTTAACACATTCTGAGGCGTTGAATCGGTCACTAATAAAATTATTTTTGAGCCTTTGATTAAATCATCTATTATAAAGCTGAATCTCTCCTGACCTGCAAAATCGAATACGGATAGTATACTGTTAAGTTCATTGAGTTTTATATTTGAAAAGTTAACTCCTATAGTAGGATCATGTTTCACCGGTATTTTTCTATTTGTTAGCAGATTGGTGATCGTTGTTTTACCTACACCGGGGAGACCTGTTATCGCTATTTTTATCACTTCACTTGTTTTTAATATTTGCAATCCGGTCTCATCCCTTTTTTCTAAACTTTTCAGCTTTTTTTAAGGTATTTATAGATTTTAGTCGGTTTATTTTATATAAATCTTCCGATTAATATTCTCTCCAAGTATAACCGCATACAGTGCATCTGAAGAAACTGGTAGACGGCTCATCAGCAGCTCTAGTTTGAACCTGCCAGTAATATGCCAATTTATTATTACATTTAGGGCACTCCGCTTTCACAGTCGGCATAGTGTTCACATTCTCTTTAACAACGTATGTTTCACTTTTAGGCCCATGGCTCAGTGTTTTTTTAATGGTAATTTCTTCAGTAGCGCATGAACCATCCTTTTTCATATTGAAAGTCTTACCACACCGCCGGCACTTCAATTCTTTATCTGAAACAGGATATAGAAGACCACCACATTCATCGCAAAAATCCATGTTATATCCCTCTCAACTATGAACTTTTAATTAAACTATTCTCTTTCTTAAAAATTTTTGCTATTAACTGCGCGACTCTAAGAGGCTCCGGTATCTTGCTAGATGCTTGAAATAAGGATATTAAATTTAACGCTTCGCTGAGATTTAAACCTGAAATTTGTATATAAATTCTCCCTTTAACTGTCTGGACAGGTGTTATATCCCCGGCCTCCTTTATATAAGTTATTATTTTCTCATAATTTTTAGTTCGGCAGGCTCCAGCTTTAATTCTTTCATAATCCGGTTTCTTCTCTAAGATAACTATAACCGGTATTTTCAATAGCTGATACAACTCTTTTATATTAACGGTGTTAAAGCCGCCGAAAGTTACCCCGGAAAGGAAGATCACTCTCAGCTGGCTTGAAAGCTTTGAACCTTCAACCATCTCTACGATTTTACTTGTTGAATCTAATCCATCAACTTCTATAATAGTTGTTAAAACATCCTCTAGGATCAGGTTCCCTCTATATACTACTCCTACTATGTTAGTATACTGGTCTTCTCTAAGCTGGAAGGGAGTATCATCTATTCCTAAAGCTCTAATAAACTGTTTCACCATTTTTTAGACTATCCTGTTTAAAAAACTCTTTAGATAGAATTAAATCCACTTCTTCTAATAGTTTTTTGAATGCTTTAACGCTTTCAAAACAGCCTTCAGCTTTTACACTTGAAGCCATGTTTTCAGTTAATATTTCAACTATCTTATTGATCGGGAACTCTCCTTTAAGCCAACAGTAACCTATCAGCGCTTCTACAACATCCGCTAGGCTATGCGAGTCTCGGCGGCTTCCAGCGTAAATTCTAAGATTACTCTCTCTAAGAGCTGTAGATAAAATTTTTCCAGGTACTTTTTTACCGGCTTTCCTGTTAGTTAATATGAAAACAGCTAGTGAATAAGCTAGGTTTACTATGTTATCGCCTATCCGAGCTAAATTTTTATCTTTAGCAATCTTATAAATACTGGTAAAAGAGTTTAGAAATTCCCGGATAAGCTTAGAGTTCTTCTCCATTTACACGCACTTAACTTTTTTTACTCTCTAAAAATGCTTCTTTAAGATCTTTAATCTCGTTTTTTAAACTGTCAATAGCATCTATCAACGCTTCCTTCGCTGTCTTACTCCCATCTGTTTTAATCACAAATCTAGTTTGACCTATCATAGGATGCTCTACGTGGTATCCAGCGAAAACTACGCTTTTATCTTTAAATAAAGCTTTCCTAATCGGGTTGAATAGTGTATGCCCTTCACCATCAATCTCTAATTCAAGCTCTTTCTTAGATTTCTTAATAAAATTAACCTTCAATTAACCCACCTCTACTACTCGAAGTCGCTTGCAAGCTTCCTCATCTCAACATTACCGCATGAATCACATTTTAATTGCTTATTAACCCTCCTAAGAACATTACCGCATCTAGCGCAATAAGCTTTTATAACACCAAGCTCAGGACTTGCTGTTGAAAGCTGGTAAACCTCTTCTTTATCATCTATAACACTGGCTCGTATTATATCCCCTATTTTAAACATGTCATCGATAGATTCAAGGTAGCCTCCTGTAATCTGTCTTATGAAGACTTGCCCTGTGAAAATAGAGGAGAGCACCTTATCCTCTATCATCGCTATCGCTACCGTGGCCTTCTTACCTTGAACTGTAATAACTTTACCCAGAACAATATCCCCTTTTTTTGGTATGAGTGGTTTAGCTACTTTAGGGAAAACTGAGATTTTTTTAGATTTATTATCTATTAAAACAACCCCTATCCTTGAGGAGTATATAACACCGTCTTCTTGAAATGTCCCAGCTCCTAAAACATATTCCTCTATAACTCCAAGTTTATCTCCAGGTAAAACTAAATTTCCAGTTTTAACCTCACCGCTCATTAAATATTCCCCCACATGAGTGTATTTTAAACTTCACAGTTATTTAAAAACCCTGTGATTAAGATAACAGTGGTTAAACGTTTCGATATAGAACAGTGCGCATTCATCAAATATGATAACCTCTTTTTCAAATATTATTGTCAACGAAAGCGAATATAAAAGTTAACAGATAATTTCCACTCTTAAACTTTTTCTAGTTTTACGTTTTATTAAAACTCTCTAAAAAATTTATCGAAAACCGTTTTTACTATTTGCTTTTCAGCTGTTTGAATTAGCTGTAAATGTTTAAATAGAATGGTATGGGAATATTTGTTTTGAATATTTCAACTACACTCACCTAACACTCGCGCATATTCCAA
>JAHQXC010000059.1 GCA_029856525.1 Candidatus Odinarchaeia archaeon | reverse complement strand
GCTACTTTACAAGCTTAGGGAGAAGGCTGGAAAAATAGTAGAATTGCTTAAAGCATATAACATAGAGTCTTTCATCCACGGTAGTCTAGCTAGAGGAGATGTTAAACCTAAAAGTGATATAGACATCGTTATACTTCAAAGAATACCATCCTACAAAATAGAGTTAATCATTCAAGAGAATTACAGCGTATACAGTAAGCAAATAATCCAAGCGACCCCGAACCATAGTATAAAAGGCCACATCCATTTAGACGAGTCGACGACTATCACATTCCCTCTAGCAAGGTATAGTAATCGCGAATATGAATTCTATAAGTTCGGTGGATTAATCACATTGCAGGAATTAGAAGCGAATAAACGGGTTCCCGGTGTTAATAAGAAATTATTGCTAATCCAGCCGACGGATAAAGGGCATATAGAGTTCCCGATCGTCAACCAAGAGGAGCGGGCGCGTAAAATTCTTAACGTTGAACCGTCAATAATAAGAGAGAGGATAACAGTATTGTTAAAAAGAGATCATTACGGGCGAACAGGGATATTTTTAAACAGAACGCTAGCCCCAGACGAGGGATTTGAAGAGGTTCTTAAACAGATAGCTGACGAAAACCCGGCTGTCAGACGCAGATTCCTAGATGATGGGATATGAAAGATAATATTAAACGAAGCATAGGCGGCTCATATTATCTCCGCTCCCTTCCAAAGGGATGCGAATACTGCATGAAAGGTTCTAAAATCGTGATTTTCGTAACAGGCAGATGCTTCGCTAAATGCTATTATTGCCCGCTTTCAGATAATAGAAAAAACAGTGACATACCCTACGTGGACGAGTTGGAAATTAAATCTGATGAAACTATACTGAGAGAAGCCCGTCTTATAGAGGCTGAAGGAGCTGGATTAACCGGTGGAGATCCCCTCCTCGAATTCGAACTTACATTAAAATATATTAAGCTTTTGAAAGAAGGCTTCGGTTCAAAATTCCACATACATCTTTATACTACAGGATATAATTTAAACCGTGAACGAGCGGATGATCTTATCAAAAGCGGCCTCGACGAGATAAGATTTCACCCTATAGGCGCCTTCAAGGATAAAATAAAATTATTTCAAGGATCAACTGTGAATATAGGATGCGAGATCCCATCTATTCCGGGTGAAGAAGAGAAGACTAAAAAATTAATCTCACTTCTAGATGAAGCCGGAGTTAACTTCATTAACATAAATGAACTTGAATTTTCTGAAACAAACGCTACCGAACTTAAAAAAAGAGGGTTAAACCTTAAAAAAGATTCTGTGGCAGCGGTTGAAGGAAGTGAGGAGACTGCTTTAAAAATCCTGGAGTGGAGTCGTAGAAATACTGAAAAAATATCAGTCCACTACTGTCCAACCTGGATTAAAGACGGCGTCCAACTTAAAAACAGGTTTCTAAGACGCGCCAGAAACGTGAAGAAATTATATGAAGAAGTGGATGAAGAAGGGTTGTTGATTAGAGGTTTTATTCAAATAAACGAACATCACGAAATCGATGAAGTAAAGCATATGCTAATTGAAGAATACGAGGTCCCTGAAAATATGCTAGAAGTTAACCGGAGTAAAAGAGAGATTTACACCGCCTGGTATATTGTCGAAGAGCTTAAAAACGAACTTGAGAAATTTCAAATTAAAACAGGTATAGTTAAATCATACCCTACAGATGACAGATTCATAGTCATGTCCTATTATCTTTAAACGGATTAAAACGAAGTAAAGCGGCTACACCGCCTAAACCTTTTAATTGTTCACCTGGAGGGGTTTGAACACTGAAAATTTTAATAACGCCACCTGTATTTTCAACAGTCTCAATAAGATTGTGGACATTATTCCGCTCTGTTTCATCCCAGCTTCTTACTAGTTCATCGATGACTATCAGCGTTTGAACAGCACCTCGCTCAGCAGCCTCCTTCACATCCTTGAATCCGTAAGCTACATCACCGGTATTCTTAGCTAACCGTCTTAAAACATCTTCTATTATATTAGAGTGCTCTATTACACGTAGCTTAGATAAAACTGATATGGCTGCTCCTCTCCTAATTATCTCGTTGATACCGGTTACATCCCCGCTACTCACAGTATCTGTGATAATCATATTCTTTAACTCAGGCTTCCTGTGAAGAATATAATCTCTAAGATAGTCTTTAACGAAACCGGGCCCAGCGATAATCACATAGTCGACTTTGTTCGCTGACATTAAAGTCTCAAACACATTTAAAATAGATGCGTAAAAACGCTGGCAAGCCTCCGCGTTCTCTCTATCAGATAATCTTTTACCGGGAATATTCTCGGTTATACGCGTGATAATCTTCGTTTGAAAATTACTCATTAAAGCAATAGTCGCTTCATTACTGTCAACCGCGCATAAAATTATAATAGGCGCTGAAGTTGATTTTAAAGCATCCTCGATTCTTTTAATATCGATCCTAGACCATTTATCTTTAACTATCTCTATTTGACTATCCGGCTCCACGTTAAAAGTGTGAAAGGAACCTAAACTTACTAAATCCTCAGGTCCGCTGATTATACGGCCTTTAATTCTAAGACGATCAGTGAAACCTTGGAAAGAAGTCTCTTCAACCTTGATTCCTAAGTATACTGGGATACGCTCACCTTTATCAGCTCGTATAGCCTCCTCGCTCTGTTTAACCCTCCTAAAGGTTTTACTGTAAACAACATCATCTTTCGAGATAATATTGTAAAGAGTCCATAAATCATCTAAAGATTCTACTTTAATTTTCATCCTAGATTTTTTCTCATCGAAAAATAAAATCTTCAAGAAGACACCTATCCCCGCTGATATTTACATAATATCTTTTTTATAATTTTTCTTAGAATAGTTTCCTTAGAATATACAACTCTACCACGCCAGAACATCTCAGATTCAACACCTAAAGGAGATCCTAAAACAACCTGTTCTACACCTATTTCAACAAGCTCCTCTATTTTACGGCGGCAATTAACAGGGTCACCTGAAATAGAAAAAGATTCAATCATCCGCTCATCCACTAAATTAAACGCTTCAACGAATCTCCTACTCCTGAGAGATAATCTTATCCGCTCAACTTTCTCCATATCGATATCGAAGTCTCTTAGAATTTCGTTGCTGGCTCCTGAAACTATATAGGCTACTGGCGGCTTACACGCCTCTAATGCTCTCTCAACGTTATCATCCATTGAAAAACAGGTGTAGGCTACTATTTCAGGGAGCGCAGCCCGGTTGACTCTACTAGCCCCTTCCCCAACTTTCTCTATAGCTTTTCTTATTTGAAGAGGGTGAGACGCATTGATTAAAACACCGTCACCTATTTCACCTGCTAACCGTAGCATCATAGGCCCCTGTGCAGCTATAAAAATTTTAGGGCTGAAAAATTCCCCATTCTCCTCAGAGTGAATCCAAGAGAATCTTCTCCCGCGAACCTGTTTACCTGAAAGTAAATCCCGGATTTCGGATATCGCCTCCCTGAAATATTTAATTAATTTAGGGGGTCTTTTAATTCCGAGATAGTCTAAAGACTCCGGGTCCCCGGCTCCAACTCCTAAAATAAATCTCTTAGAGTAGAGTCGAAATAAAGTTCCGCTTGTCTCAGCTATATATACCGGGGGTATCACGAAAGGATTGGTGGCTCCTAAACCAATAGTTGTGTATTTTGTAATAGAAGCCATGTAACCGGCTGTAGTAAAAGGATCAGCATTCCAAGGGTGATGAGTTAACCAAATATTATCAAACCACTTATCAGCGATTCTAGCATATTCGAATACTAACTCATATGGTTTTTTAACATCGCCGTTAGGAAGAAGCTCTAAACCGAATTTAACCCTTCTACCATTCACAAGATATACCACTTGAAACCACCAGTATTATAACTATTATGTAAAGTAGCCTCCTATATTTAATAATTGATGATATAGCTTTAAACCTCTAATTCAATTTGAGAAAGAGTAGATGAGATGATCCGCTGGGGAAGCCTCTATCATGGTAAAATTATTTAACTTTATCGGCTGGGTGAAAGTCGAAAAGTATTTATAGTTTCCAATCTTCAAAAAGAATAAAGACGCCTGCTGAGACGGAGCCTCCATCGGTCGAAACACCAGCAAGCTCCATCATTAAAACAGGAAACCCCATCCGATAGAGAGGGTAGTTCACACAGCTAAAACAAGTTAATTCTATAATCGAAGACTGGACAGTTTTCCTTTAAATGATAAATTAGTTAAGGTGAGTTTATGATAGTCATACCCGGACCTGCCTCACAAATACTTGGTGTAAAAGTAGCGCGTCTACTAAACAGTGAAGTCGCTGCTGTGAGCTTCAAAGATTTCCCCGACGGGGAAACATATGTTAGAATCGATGCGGATTTAAAAGGCAGAGATGTTTTATTAATTCAATCCACATATAACCCGCAGGATAAAAACCTGATTCAATTATTTCTTTTAATAGACGCTGTTAAACAAATGAACCCTGAAAAATTGAGGGTAGTCGTACCGTATTTAGCTTATGCCAGGCAGGATAAGCAGTTTAAGAAAGGGGAGCCTTTAAGCATTAAAGTTATCGAGGAAATAATAGAAAAACTTGGAGTTGACGAATTATATACAATCGACATACATGAGCCTAAGGTTTTAAACCATCTTAAGATTAAAGCTAAAGATTTAAGTGCGATGCCTCTTTTCGGAGATTATTTCAAGAAGAAGAAAATGTCAAACCCCCTTGTAATCGCACCTGATGATGGAGCTATTCACAGAGCTGAAACCGTGGCTAAAATCCTAGATTCAGAATATGTAAGCTTAGATAAATTCAGGGATAAAGATACAGGCGAGATTAAAATGGATTACAAAGAGCTTAATGTTAAAAAACGTGATGCGGTAATCGTCGATGATATTATAAGTACAGGGGGGACCATGATTAAAGCTATTCAAATGATTAAAAACCAAGGGGGTGGAAGCGTCTACGTTGCCGCCACGCATACAATCCTCATAGGTGAAGCTAAATCTAAAATACTCTCCGCCGGAGCCGCTGAAATTATAGGCACAGACACCATACCCTCAGAAACCAGTTTAGTTTCAGTAGCCCCCCTCATCGCAGAGCAATTTAAAGGATTGTGAAATGGTTAAGTTATTATTCTATTTTTCAGGAGAGCATGAAACACTCCCATCCGCCGAGTGTAAAGCTATAATGGAAGCTGAGAATATTAACTATAATATAATAAAAGAAGCTTCACGTTTTTTAGTTGTAGAAGCTGATGAGAGAGCGGCGAAGATAGTTGCAGAGCGTGCAGCTTACACGTATACTGTTTCCAGGTTAATAGAGGTGTGGAGGCTGCCGTTTGAAGATATTAAATTACATGGTTTAAAAGATTTGAATCTTGACGGAAAAGAGACTTTCTCTGTAAGAGTTCATGTTTTAGATAATAAAGAATTATATAGTAAGATTGAGATCGAAAAATACTTGGGTGAGAAAATAATAGAGGCTTATTCAGGCAGTTTAAAAGTTAAACTCCAATCCCCACGATATGAATTTATAGGATTAGTATCAGGCGGCGAAATTTATTTAGGCTTACTGTTAGCGAGAACAGATCGGAAGGCTATAGATAAAAGAGCTGGAAAATACAGGCCTTATTTTCAACCAGGGGTGATAAACCCTAGAATCGCTAGAGCTATGGTTAACCTTACACGTGTAAAACCTGGGGATTTATTCATAGAGCCGTTTATCGGAACAGGTGGTTTAGCTTTAGAAGCGGGTGTTCAGGGATGTCGAATTATAGGATTAGATATTAAGAAAAAAATGATCTACGCTTCACAAAAAA
Source organism: Candidatus Odinarchaeia archaeon (assembly GCA_029856525.1). Classification (GTDB taxonomy): domain Archaea; phylum Asgardarchaeota; class Odinarchaeia; order Odinarchaeales; family Odinarchaeaceae; genus Odinarchaeum. The sequence continues at coordinate 2,409 of JAHQXC010000059.1, read as the reverse complement.
ATCTTAATTATTATAATGTTAAATATGATCTAGTGTTAGGCGACGCTCGAAGTATACCGTTCACTAAATTCGACGGCGGTGCAACAGACCCACCATACGGGATATCAACTTCAACTGTCGGAGAGGCTACAGCTCAACTGATAAAGGAAACTCTTAAGAATATTCAACAAGCAATAAAACCCGGAGGATATTTCACACTCGCATTTCCGTCAACTATTAAATTAGAATCGATATTAAAAGGCTTAAAGCTTACCCTCATTGAAGCATTCGACATCTATGTTCATAAAAGTTTAACAAGGCGAATAGCTGTTTTGAGGAGATAATATGGAAGTAATTTTTCTAGGAACCTCCGGCGGAATGCCGACTGTGGAAAGAGGGGGACCAGCTGTAGCTTTAAGAAAAAATGGTGATATAATCCTTTTAGACTGTGGGGAGAGCGCTCAAATCCAGATGCAGAAAGCAGGTCTCAGCATAGTTAAAATAAGGACGATTTTAATTTCTCACCTTCACGGCGATCATATAGCAGGGTTACCTGGATTGTTAATGAGTATGGGACTGCTTAATAAGAATAAACCTTTACGGATTATAGGCCCGATTGGAGTTTTTAAATTCATACAATGCTTGAAGGAGACGGTTAAACTCGGTATCACATATCCTATTCAAATAATAGAGTTAAAAGAAGATATTGAAGAAGTTCGGTTAGAGAGGATTAAAGTAACAGCGGTTAAAGCGTTTCATAAAGATATCCCAGCTTACTCTTATATATTAGAGGAGGGAACTAGACCTGGAAGATTCGACCCGGAGAAAGCCGCCTTATTAGGAGTGCCTGAAGGTGAATTATGGTCGAGGCTTCAAGCCGGAGAGAAAATAGTTCTCAACGATATCACAGTTACACCTCAGCAAGTTTTAGGACCGCCGCGTAAAGGTCTTAAAATAGTATACACAGGGGATACGAGACCTAACCCTAAACTAGAAGAACTATCATTCGAAGCTGATATACTAATTCATGAAAGCACTTTCAATGAGGAGCATTATGATAAAGCCCAGGAGTATGGGCATTCAACAGCTGTTGAAGCTGCTAAAACAGCGCGTCAAGCTTCAGTTAAAAAATTAGTATTATTCCATATAAGCCCCCGTTACACAGATACTAGTGTGATGCTTGAAAACGCTAAGAAATATTTCGATAACACGATAGTAGCTACAGATCTTCTAAAGATAGTTGTTCCTTATCAAGATTAATCGGACGACCTTTAAATGTAGGTGGTGTAAGCCAGTCGATAAATTTTTCAATATTTTTAGAATGTACAACAATGGTGATAGGGCCTAAAGGGGATTCACGCTCCTCCGCGCATAAATGTATTCGATTAACGTAAGCTGCTTGCCGGTTTACGTGAAACATTAGCATTTGAGGTGTTTTAACATTTAAAAGGAGAGAGCGCGCGGCTTCTAATATTTTTTGCTCTCTTAATTTTTCGAAAAGAGGTTTAAGAGAATTAACATCCTCTGATGTGAAAGCTAAAAACTCGTCGCTTGAAAAATCTACAATATTAGTTTTAAAATCTATAATATTAGCTATAGCGGAGTATAATTTGTCACGGTTCTCCGTAGGGTTTAACCTAGCGCGCACCTCTATTCTAACCGTATCCCGGCCACCTTATTCTTCTTCAAGTATTTTCTTGAAAACTGTGCGAAGATTGTTATGTAAATCTTCTAGGGTTGATTCATTCACTATAGTGTAATCAGCTAGCGCTATAACGCCTCCTATACCTAGAAGAATCTCTCTTAAATCACGGTTTTCAAAAGAAGACCAGTTATCGTAGTCATCTGATCTTTTACGTTTAACAAGTCTTTCAAACCTTGTTTTAGGAGAGGCGACTATGCTGACAAGCGTGATTTTTTTATGGACGCGTCTAAAATACTTCCATTCTTCGATACTTCTAATACCGTCTATTAGAATCGCTGGAGGCGGAGGATTCAATTTGAGAAGTTTAGCTATCTGTCTCTGAGCTCTCTTAGCGATAGCATCCTGTCCTTCAGCTCTCAGACATAAAGCGATCCCCCCTAAAACCTCGCAGGTTAAAGGTAAACCTAGGCGCTCAGCTTCTTTTCTAACAATGTCACCCATAGAAATTACAGGTATACCTAACTCCTTGGCTACTTGGTGAGCCGCGTTCTTACCTGAGCCTGGCATCCCTGTTAAACCGATTATTTTAACCATGGAAACCACTAAGTCTACATGTATAATTGTTTAGCTTTACGGTCGTTTTTAAAGGCGATTAAATTCTCCAAGTGTTCCATAACCATTTTTGAATCGATAAATGACCGGTTGGCGATTATAGCTTTATGTAGAAGTGCTTTAAGAAATTTTTCCTTTATATCCCTACCTGAGAAACCTTCTAAAAGATCAGC
>JAHQXC010000127.1 GCA_029856525.1 Candidatus Odinarchaeia archaeon | reverse complement strand
ATGATTATATTTTTATAGATAGCGTCTATCAGGTATAGAGGAAACAGGTTTCCTAGTATTATAGAATTCTTTAGAAAGATATAAACCGCAGTAACAGTGACCGTATTGTTTAATATCTTTCTCCGCGTATACGCAAGGACAGATGATATCTCTATCCTTGTTTCGATCAGCTTTAGATAACCTGCACGGACAGTTATAATAACCGTATCTATTCCAATTATTTGTAAGACCCTCAATGAGAAAGCTTACCAGTTCTTGATCCCAGTTGAGAACCCAGCCTCTATGCGAGGCCACCATGTTAACATATTTCTCAGTGTCTGTTATAGTTTTCTCGGCTTTCTCAGGCATTTTTAAACGCCTCTTTAAGATCGATTTTCTCTAAGATCTGCTGGTATTTTTCAGGGTTAAAACCTATGTAACACTCTCGTCCATCTAAAATCAGGAAAGGAAAAGCGACGGGTTTGTTAAATTCTTTCTCTAGCTTAGCTACAATCTCATCTTGTATATTTAAAGGAAGCTGATCCACGTATATATAATCGAATTCAACCTCGTTCTCTCTTAGAAAATTTAAAGCACGCCTGCAAAACCCGCATGTAGACAGTGCGTAAACAGTTATTTTACAAGAGTTCCTTCTCCCTGGGACATGAGTGAATTTTAAATTTTCAGCCATGTTACCACCTAAATTTTATAAAATTTATTAATAAATATTAATATAAAAATATATTTATTCTATAGAGTAATAAAAATATCTTTAAGCGATTTATACCATACTATCAAAAGTAAAAACAGTTCAACCGGAAGCTAAACCATTAAACTGGTGGTTTAATGGATCTACTAATAATAAACGAGAAAACACCTGACAGAAACTATGTGATATTAGCTGATAATAAGATTAACAAGATCACAGCAGGCTTAAAAAATCTAGTGGAAAAAATTCACATAGTATGCGATGAAAACTATTATAGGAAATCCTCTCTAACAGGTATAATATTTCATCCTGTTAAAAACTTTAAAAAACACGGGGTAAAAAACACTTTACTCCGCTTACTCTACCATCTATTATTCATAATTAGATTATTTCGCAAAGCGGTTACAGTTATCAAACATAATCCACAGATAAAATTTATCATAAATATTTCAGGCCACTTCACAATAGGTTTAGTTAATATTCTAACCGGGAGAATAACAGGTAGGAGAAGTCTCCTCAGATTAACTGAGAGTATTCAAGTAGCTTTCCTAGTTAATAGGAAAAAAGGTTCACTTTCCAGATTAGTAAACTGGCTGTCTTATACGCTAGCAGTGATACTGGAAAAAATAGTGTTCAAGTTTTCTCATAAAATTATTTCAGTGACACCCTTAGAATATTACCCGAACATTAAAGGCTTCGAGTCTAAAACTGTTTTTATACCGGATATAATACAAGAAACCTGTGTAAACGATACCGGTAAAGACGCGGAGAAAAAAATATTATTCGCTGGAAGACTTGAATTAGAGAAGAATCCTTTCACCCTATTAAAATGTATTTCAGAGATTTCTAAGAATAGAAGAGATTTCAAAACTTTAATAATAGGCGGAGGGGAACTAGAGAAACCGATCAGAAATTTTATAGAAAGAAATAAACTTGGCAGAGTTGCCGAGTTAATTCCGACTATGAAGCATGAGCAGCTTATTAATCTTTTAAAAACATCATATCTTTTAGTAAACACTTCTTATTTAGAGTTAATGCCTAATATAATAGTAGAAGCGTTAGCATGCGGCTTACCTGTTATAGCTCCAAGACTCGGGGGAATCCCCTATCTTATTCATCCTGGTTACAACGGCTTCTTATATAAAACCGGGGATGTGAAAACCCTCGGAGATTTGATTAACAAATTATTAGATAACGAGGATCTGAGAGATAAAATGTCGAGTAACTGTAAAAAATTTTTTAGAGAAATCTTTGAAAAAGACTTCGGGGATAGAGCTGTCCATAATAGATATGAACGGATAATTAGAGAGTGAACGTTTTCGATTAGAAAAAA
>JAHQXC010000126.1 GCA_029856525.1 Candidatus Odinarchaeia archaeon | reverse complement strand
TAAACCCTATAAATTATTGAAGAAGTTTTTTAGACGGTTAAGCGCTTCAATTATATCTTCATCGGCTACAGCGTAGCTTAATCTTAGATGATTTTCTCCGTAGAATACTGAACCAGGTGTAACGCATACCCTAGTTTCTCTAAGTATTTTCTCAGCTAGAACCTCTGATTTAACAGGTAAATTATATGAGGGGAAAACGTAGAAAGCCCCTTTAGGAAGTTCACATGAAATATTCTTTATTTCGTTTAATAGGTCAACCATTAGCTTACGCCGCTCACTGTATGTTCGAATCATTTTATCTAGATCGCTTGTTTTAGTTTTAAGCGCGGTTAAAGCGGCTGCTTGAACGAAACTAGTCGGGCATGTAGTGCTATTCTGCTGTATTCTCAGAAAGTAATCTATTAAATATTTTTCAGCCGCCGCGTAACCTAAACGCCAGCCAGTCATCGCGAAGGTTTTAGAGAATCCGTTGATGATAATAGTCCGCTCTTTCATACCTTTTAGGGAAGCGAATGAAACCTGCTTGAAACCGTCGTAGACGAGTCTATCATATATTTCATCACTTAAAACGAGGAGATCATGTTTTAAAGCGATTTCAGCGATTCCCTCTAATATATTTCTATCTATCACTCCGCCTGTGGGGTTATTAGGACTGTTTATGATGATCATCTTAGTTTTATCGGTTACGGCTTTCTCTAAAGCATTAAGGTTTATTTCGTAGAGGCGGTCTGTGGGCACGTTAACTGGTTTAGCTTCAGCCATTTTCACGATAACATGATATGTCGGCCAAGCCGGGGAGGGGATGAGAACCTCGTCTCCAGGGTTGAGTGTAGCTAGAATCGCGCATAAAATCGCGTGTTTAGCTCCAGGGGTTACGAGAATCTCATCCGGGCTGTAGCTGCACCCTCGCTCAGCTAGATCCTCGCATATAGCTGCTCTTAACTCGTATACGCCTCTGCTTGAAGTGTAATGGGTGAAGCCTCTCTCTAAGGATTCTAAAGCAGCTTTTTTTATATGAGTGGGGGTATCGAATTCAGGTTCACCGACCTCTAAATGTATTACTTTCTCCCCTTTCTTCTCTAACATTAAAGCGAGCTCGAACATGTTTATGGTTCCTGAAGGGGGGATTCTACTCATTCTATCAGCTATAAAGTTTTTAGCCATATGCTAAGCCTCAAAACATTCTGTCGGATTATATTTGATAAGGGTATTTATTTTTATCGCTAGTTAATGTGTAGTCATAAGACATAATTCAATCTATATATTAAAATACTAGATAAACAAGTATTAAAATAAGCAGTAACGGTGACTTAGATGAGCAAACCCGAGGATATCAAAGAGAAACGCGAAGAATTAATGAAGCTGCTTAAAGAATTAGAGCGGAAAACAGATTTAGAAGCGACCGCTGTAGTTACAAAAGAAGGGATAAGGCTCGCATGCTCTGTAAGCGCTGAAATGGATGCCGACATCTTCTCAGCAGCGGCGGCTGCAATGGTTAATCTAGGTTCAATGACTATTAGAAGACTCAGACAAGGAGAGTTGAAAGAGGTTATAATAAAAGGAGATGAAGGATATACTATAGTCACAGAGGCCGGACCTACAACTATGCTAGTAGCAGCGGGTAGACAAAGCTACAGGCTAGGCTACTATTTAGGGGTTCTCAAAAAGTATGCGAAAGATATAGCTGAGATTTTAAGCGGGCTAGAAGCCTCCGTCGAAGAGATAGCTGAAGCTGAACATGTTGAAGCAACACCTCAATCTATAGAAGAAACCAGACAGCCTGTTAACATAATCGATGAAAGTGAACGAATAGATGAAAGAGGAGAAGCCCCGGTTCGTATTGAAAGAATCGAAGCAGGTAAGAAAATAGGTGAACTAGCCGACGAGGAGAAATCAGCCTTCGAATCAGAGAGAAAAGCTATACTAGAAGCGCTTAAAGCTTTAGGCTGGGAGGAAAGCTCCTCCGAGTAGTATGATGAAAATTTTCTACTACACTAGTAGAGGGAAACCTAAACTAGGCTTAAATTTTAATAATAGA
>JAHQXC010000125.1 GCA_029856525.1 Candidatus Odinarchaeia archaeon | reverse complement strand
TTACATCTAGAAGCTTCAACATATACAGCAGGCTTAAAGTAAGCCTAGCATATAACTATAATCGATTATACGAAGACATGTTATTTAAAACTTTTCTAGCTTTCAATAATTTAAGCTGGAGGACAGGGTTACGATACAAAAAATATAAATTAACTAATATTAAGGTTAAGCAGTTCTATTAATTCCTTATAACGGTTTCTCACAGTCACCTCTGTGACGTGGGTGACCTCCGCTATGTCTCTCTGAGTACGCCTCTCATTCTCTAAAACACTAGCAATGTATAAGGCGGCTGCAGCCACCCCTGTAGGTCCTCTGCCTGAAGTTAAACCGATTTTAATAGCTTGCTTGAGAATTTCAATAGCTCTCGCTTGAACGTTACCGTTAAGTTTTAACTCGCTAGAGAAACGGGGTATGTAATCTATAGGATTAGTTGGAGGAACCTTTATATCAAGCTCTCTTGCGATGAACCTGTAACCTCGTCCGATATCTTTTTTACTAACCTGGGATACGCTAGCAATTTCATCTAGAGTTCTTGGAACCTTACATTTTCTGCAGGCTGCATATATAGCAGCAGCAGTTACCCCTTCTATCGATCTGCCTCTTATAAGTCTTTGACTAACAGCCTGCCTGTATAACATAGCCGCAGCCTCTCGAACATTTCTAGATAAACCTAAATGAGAGGAAATTCTATCCATCTCCGATAACGCTAAAGCGAGATTTCTTTCAGTTGCATCTGAAATTCTAATACGGCGTTGCCATTTTCTTAACCGCGATATTTGAGCTCTCTTCTTAGGATTGATATCGTTTCCAAATGAGTCCTTGTTACGCCAGTCGATCATAGTTGTTAATCCTTTATCATGGATGGTGAGGGTTGAGGGGGAGCCTGCTCTTACACGTTTCTCAGCCTGCTCGCTGTCAAATGCCCTCCATTCTGGACCTGAATCTATAATTTTAGATCTAATAACTAAACCGCAGTTAAAACATATTATTTCCGCTCTCTGATAGTCTTTAACTAATTTAACGCTACCACATTCCGGGCACATACTTACATTTTCGAGACAATCATTATCTTCATCTAACATCCTTCATCACTCTCCTCTTTTTCGAAGCCTTCTTTTTTATAGTCTCATCTCTGACGAAGAGGGTTTGCTGCAGGATCGCGGAGGGCTCTATACTGGTAGCCGGTTTTATAGATACAAAAGGCTTGTCTACCGGTCCAAAAACATCGATAACTGTCCCTACCAGAGAATTAGATTCGTTTACAATACGTGAGCCGATGCTTGGAGGGAAGCTTGCTCTAACTATTATATGATTTTGAGAGGATATGTGAGAAGGCTTGCCTAAAACCCTCAAGAAGCGGCCTCCAAGCCATGGCTGGATTTTAGAAGGTGAAATAAAATATAAGGATATTGGTTTAATTTTATTTTAATAAATATAAATTTTATCAAAAAATTATCCGGTAAGAAGTTTAGAAATTTTCTTTATAATTTCAGATTTAGACGCGACCTTTCTAATTAATAATCTACCCGGTTCCGACCACCAACAAGCAGGATAACGAGCATCTCTATCCACTTCGAAAGAGTAACCTAAGGTTGCAGCTGCTTTCACAAGGTCGTTTAACGAGGGGTTTGTAACAGCGTATTTTAAAGGAACACGCCGGCCTTTGGCTCTAGACAAAGCCTTATCAAAGTATTGAGGCCATATAACAATAAAGGACCTATTTTTCATTCAAACACCTTTAAAAATTGCTTAGTATAAGTTATCCTATCAATTTTATAAGGATGATTGAAATGCACGAGTTTTCAACCGCGCAAGCAATAATAGATACAGTGTTAGAAGCTGCTAAAAAATTCTCTTTTGAAAAAATACTCGAAATAAACTTAGAGATAGGGGAATTCACCTTGCTAAACTACTCCCAGCTACGGTTTGCTTTAAAAACATTAGCCAAAAACACAGTCGCTGAAGATGCTAAAATTAATATAAAAAAATTACGGGGAAAAATAAAATGCATGGAATGTGGATATGAGGGAAATATTAGTAAAAAATTACCTGC
>JAHQXC010000124.1 GCA_029856525.1 Candidatus Odinarchaeia archaeon | reverse complement strand
CAATTAACTGAATTAAACAGGTAGTATAATATGTTAAATGAGAAGGAAACATCGTTAAATAGAATATTAAAATCCCCTCGCCTAAAATTCTCACCGCTTAAAAAACGTTTAATTACATCTTCAACACTCATATAGCTCCCTTTTATAAATTCATAATTTTCTCTATATCGCTTCTTGAAACCATCCCTAATACTTTTTTAGGATTCTTCGAGTCAACTACAGGTAAAGAGTCAAGATTTGAAACTATTATTTTATGAAGCGCCTCCCTCAAATTTTCTTCAGGAGTCAACGTCATAAACTCTTTTACAGTCACATCTTTTAACCTTGTACTAGATTTCAACTCTACAGGCATCGATGAAAATGAGCGTAGATCTATAACACCTATAATCTCATCTTTTTCATCGACGACGGGGAGAATTAATTCTCTGAAATTTTTTGCAAGCTCTTCAAGTTCTCTAACAGTTAAACTATCTGGTACTTTATGAAAATCAGGGGTCATGATTTTTCTAACAGTTATATGACATAATACATCGCATATAATCTCAGAGAGATGGGAGTAAGAGTATGTTCTGTTAACCACTTGATTATCGTAGATACTCCATTTATTTGACACGATATATGCTATGAAAGATGCCAGTATAGCTGGGGCTAATACAGTGTAACTGGCGGTCATTTCAGAAACTATTATTATAGAGGCGATAGGTGTTTTAGCTATAGCGGAGATAAATGAGCCCATCCCTATAACTACAAATATACCAGGCTGAATTATAAGAGAGGGAAAGGCTTGCTGTAGGAGGATAGCTATCAAACCACCCATTAACCCTCCGATAACAAGAGAGGGTGCGAAGTCCCCGCCGCTATTCCCTGAACCTACTGTGAACGCGGTTGCGAAGATCTTCAAAACTATAAAAACCACTAGGATTTGAAGCGGGAAAACGTGAATATCATTAATAATCTGTTGAATATAACCGTAACCTGTGCCCACAGCATACGGGAATAATATAAAACATAAAGCTATGAAAGACATCCCCAGCGCCGGCTTAAATTTAACGTTAATTTTTATACCCGGGAAAACCCTATTTTTTAAACTCTGAAAAACTGAAACAAATAAAATACCTCCGACTCCGCATGAAATTCCTAGGATAATGAATAACGGTAGTTCACCCGGTATAAAAGAATAGATAGGAGAATTGAAAAGAGGATTCCAACCTACAACACTACAGTATAAACCATATGATATAAAGGTAGCTACTATACAAGGTATAAGAGCTTCAACTTCGTAATCTCTAAGATACAACACCTCTATTATAAAGAAGGCGGCTCCGAACGGGCTTTTAAACACAGCTGCTAAGCATGCAGCTGCACCGGTTAACATTAACAGCTCACTATCTCTCTTAGTTAATTTAAATCTATCAGCTATGAAAGAAGCGAAACCTCCCCCGATCTGAGCGGCTGGACCTTCTTTTCCAACGCTTCCACCTATACCTATTGTGAAAGCTGAGGCTATTATTTTTAGAAAGGGAACCCGGGCTCTTATTTTCTCACGTTTATGAAACGACCCTATAATAGCATCTAAACCTGAGCCGCATATTTCAGGGCTAATACTATATGCTATATAACCCATTAATAAAGCGCCGATAATAGCTATGAACGGGAGGATCTGATAGAAAGATAAAGAGAGATTAAATGATTTGAAGAAATCCGGTTCACCTGGAGCCCTAATAATATTGAATCCTCCTATCACTCGGAGGAAGATAAACGTGAAAAAATCTGATAGAAAGGTTAAAGTTAACGCGGATAATCCGCCTATAACACCCATTATCAAAGTTAAACCGAATATTTTCCTAGCTTTAACACTGAAACTTAAAGCTTCGAAAAACCTCCTCGTATATGATCCTCCAGTCTATGATATATCCAGAGTATACTTATAATGATAAATAAATTTTTTCAAAAATATTAGTTTAAAATAATGAAGAAAATATAAAAATACTAGAAACGAAGTCTTCTTGAAGGATAAGATTAATGCGAATCCTGTAAACAGAGAGGGAGATAAATAGGGG
>JAHQXC010000010.1 GCA_029856525.1 Candidatus Odinarchaeia archaeon | reverse complement strand
GAGGTTTTCTCTAATCTTATAAGCATCGGTGTTATGTGCTTTGAAAGCGAGGTCTTCGATTTTATAAGAAGAACCCCCTTATCAAAGAGAGGCGAGTATGAGATAACCTCTACTTTAAAACTCGCTATCGCCGAGTCTAAAAAAATCATCCCCTACGAGGTATCTTCATGGTGGATTGATATAGGCCGCCCCTGGGATTTATTAGAGGCTAACCGTTATATTATCAGCAATTCAGCCGCCTTAAATAATGGGGTAATAGAGGAGGGCGCGCATATTAAAGGTAAAGTTATAGTAGGTAAAGGAGCTATTATCCGCTCCGGCTCCTATATTGAAGGCCCTGTTATGATAGATGAGGACGCTGATATTGGCCCTAACTGCTATATTCGCCCTGTCACATATATAGGTAGACGTGTCCGCATAGGTAATGCGTGCGAGATTAAAAACAGTATCATCTTAGATGGCACCCACATAGGCCACCTCTCCTATGTAGGGGATAGCATCATAGGGTTTAATGTTAATTTTGGAGCTGGAACTAAGATAGCTAACCTAAGGTTTGATAATAAACCTGTTAAAATGAATATTGACGGTGTTAAAACTGATTCAGGTCTTAGAAAACTCGGAGCGATTATAGGAGACAATGTTAAAACAGGGATAGGAGTCAATATAATGCCTGGTGTTAAGATAGGGCCGGGAAGCGCTATAGCACCAAACATTACAGTCTGGGAGGATATACCACCATACAAGCTAGTTAACGTGAAGCTGGATTACTCTTTAACTGATTGGAATCCTTAAACCAACCGTTTATAAGTTAAAGTAAGCAGGCTTCGGTGAAAGCGTCTACTATTTTTTCAGCTAATATCATTAGATTTCATTTAATTTTTTTATTATTTTAACAGCTTCTTTAACATTCTCCGGTATGCTCCCGGTGCTTGGTAAAGTGCTGATCCTCTTAAAATAATCTTTAACCTCCAAGTCGGAGAGATTAAACTTCGCCTTTACTCGTTTTATAAGATCGTTTAAACTCTGGTTATGGTTAGAAACTATAATATTGCATACATCTAGAATAGTTGGCTTTGAAACTCTTGTCTCAGAAGGTTCTCCGAGACAGGCTAAAACCACGTCTAAATACTCCTCTTTTTCTAGGGAAACCTGCAAATTATAGGATATTGTGTAATCATCACCTTGAACAACCTGTAAGTCCACTCTCACAGTTCTTTCTTCATTTCTAAGAATAAGAGAACCCTCCTCTCCTTCACTTCTAACATTCAATTTAAGTTTCTCTTTTAAACAGTTTATTTTATCTTTCACGTGAACCCCTGGCTGTAGAATATAATTCATTCTAATAGGCATATTATAGCACCCATGTAACCGGTTTAAATCACAGTGGATTAAATAATAATGCTTAAATAAAAAATATAAAACAGTGAATATTAAAATTTGAGGGTTAAAAATTGAATAGAAAATGGATTGTACTTTTTCTCATTTCAGTATTCCTAGTAGCCCCTCAGATTATTAGCTTCAACACTCCTCTATCCGCTCAATCCCCTTCTATTCTATTAGGGCAATACACCGGCGTCGTCAATGTTACATGTTATAGTTCCCCAGACTCATCATACCAGGTTTTAACTAAACACTTGAACAGTGCAGCGCAGGAAATTGACATAATGATATATGCGATAAGCCATTATGACCTGGTTAAAATTTTAAACGATACGATGGATAGAAATCCGTCTATTAAAATAAATATAATCGCATGCGATCGGCATGCATCCCCCTCTGAGACAACTAATACTAGAAGCGCGCTATGGCAGCTTTCTAGAAAGGCTAATGAAACATCAGCTAACCTACACTTATACTGGGCGAATACTACTAAATACGATTACAGTCACGCTAAATTTATTATAATAGATAATAAGACTGTTCTAGTTCAAAGCTGTAATTTTGCTAAAACAGGAGTACCGAAAATAACAAGTTACGGGAACAGGGAGTGGGGTATAGTCATAAACGATCTGAGAGTGGTTAATGAATTTATAAATATCTTCTACAGTGATCTTATAATCTCTGAACCAACTTACGGCCAGTTTTATAATTCTTTCTCTCCAAGTGCCAGTTCTGGAAGATACTCTGTTAATTTTCCAGCTGAAACATTCAACACTTATATGAAGATCACCCCCATCTTCTCCCCTGAAAACTCTCTTGACGCGATTCTACAACTTATAAACTCTGCTACTAAAACACTGGAAATACAGCAAGCATACATTAAACTAGATTGGGATACCAGTGAAACCGTGAACCCACTGGTCGAAGCGGTTGTAGCTGCTTCTAGAAGAGGCGTATCCGTTAGAGTAATAGTGGAGGAGCCTACAACTTCAAGTAATAATGCTTCAGTTAACTATTTCTTAAATAATTCTATACCTGTAGCATTCTCGAATAAGAGTTTATTCGAATTCTGCCATAATAAGGGTGTGATAGTCGACGGTGAGAAGGTTTTAATTTCAAGCATTAACTGGTCTTATGAATCATTAACTCAAAACCGAGAGGCTGGTGTAATCATTGAAAGCCGGGATATAGCGCAATTCTATCTTGAAATATTCAATTATGATTGGAGTGTAGCTGAACAGTTAACACCTTCACCCAGTCTCCCAGTTGAATATATCGGTATAGGAGGTATAATAGTTATAATCATCGCCGCGATAGCCGTATTTCTTAAGAAACCTCGTAAATAATTACCCGGGGAGCCGGCTTGTCAACTAGAGAAGTTAATGTTATCCGGAAAAAATATAGTAGGAAACTAGTAAATATAGCTTTACTATACCCTAACAAATACCAGTCAGGTGTTGAATCTTTAGCTATTCAAATATTGTATATGCTCTTCAATTCTGAGAATGAATTCTACTGTCAGCGATTCTATAGCAGCCCGCCTTATACTTCTATGGAGGAGGGGGCGAGGCTATCCGATTTTAAAATAATCTGTGTGACTTTTCAGTATGAAAACGACTACTTTAATTTTATTAAAACACTGTTAGACACCGGTATTGAACCACGTGCAGCTAATCGATTAAACGGTCCTTTAATTATAGCAGGAGGGCCATGCGTTACCGAGAACCCTCTCCCTTTAACACCTTTCATAGACGTGTTTATAATCGGTGAAGTTGAGCCTGTATTCTCAGCTTTAAAAAAAGCTATACTATCCTATATCGACTCTAAAGATTTAGAAGCTTTCAAAAATATTCCAGGCGCGTTCATCCCTTCTATAATGAAGGATGAAACTGTTAAAAGAGCCTGGTCTCCTAACCTAGATGTACTCCCATACCCAACCAGCCAGGTTCTGCCAGCTGTCACAGGGTTACATGGTAGGCATCCTATAGCCTTCGGGGCAAGTTTCATGGTTGAGATTTCAAGAGGCTGCACTAGAAGATGTAATTTCTGTCTTATCGGCTGTCAGACCCCTCCTTACAGGGAGAGAAGCTTACAAAAACTTAAAGAAATTATTTTGGATGGTGTTAATAAAACTTCTAGGAATCGTATATCCATAATTTCATCCGCTTTCTCAGATTACTCTAATCTATTAGAACTTCTAAAATTTATTGTAGAGAATAAAATATACACTGTAACTCCATCCCTACGCGCGGATCGTGTAACAGTTGAGGTTATTAAATTAATTAAGGAGTCGGGTGAGCAAAGCGTTACAATAGCCCCTGAAGCCGCCTCCGATCGGCTTTTAGAATACTTAAATAAAGATTTAACAATAGGGGACGTGTTAACCTCCGTGGAGAAAATTAAACTCGGCGGGTTGAATAAAATAAAACTGTATTTTATGTATGGGCTCCCATCTGAAACAATTGAAGAGGTTCTTAAAATAAAGGATTTAGTGGATGAAATTTCATCGAAAGGGTTTAGGAAAAAAGATATTACAGTTAACTTAACCCCTTTTATACCTAAGCCTCACACTCCTTTTCAGCGTAAACCTCAAATGCCTTTTAAAGAATTAATTAAACGGGAAAACCTTCTTTTAAAAAATCTTAGAAAAACAGGTTATAATGTGCGGTCTTATGATGTTAGATTCGCAGTTATTCAAACCGTATTGTCTAGAGGCGACTGTAGTGTAGGCGATATTCTGGAGGCCGCTGTTAAATCCGGGGGTACATGGCTTGCTTGGAGGAAAACCGTGGAGAAATTTAAATTTAACGAAGATTTATTCCTAAATGAGATGACTGATAGAACCCTTCCATGGGATTTTATAAAAATATAGTGTTAACTTCAGCTAGCTTTCATATATTTTTAAAATTAGGCTAACCTGCAATCACGCTTATATTAAGCCTACGATTTTAAGCTGCAGACTTCACGTTAATAGATAGAATTATATTTTTAAAAAACTATTTTTAGGATTAGTAGACTTCATGTTTTAAAATTATTAACAGGCGGGTTATCTATTGGAAGAAGAATATTTTAGAAAAAAGTTTCCTAAGCTATTTGAAGAGATTAAATCTAATCAAGCCGTCTACCAGGTCGGCGGTATCCGATGGAGTGACCTTGTAAGAGACGAGCTTATTAACCCTGATGTTTTCAGTTTTCTACGTCGATGCGATACTGATGAACAGGGTTTAGAGATTATCGATTACCTTGAGAGAAGAGGCGAGCTTGAGAAGAGAATAGCAGACGACCTTAGACAGCAGATTAAAGCTAACGGTATACGGTCTTTAGGCCCTAAAAAAGAGTGGGGTTATTATGAAAAAGTTTACAGGTAGCCTCCTAAACTTATTTAAGAGATTTAGCGCTGACTATTTTAATTACATCCCCGTCTTTTAACTCATAGTTTTCCGCTAACCGCTGCTTCGTTCTACCGTCGACTGCATAGATGAAACCGTCTCCTAAATCAGTGTGTATCATATAAGCTAGCTGCCTGGCTGTTGTTCCTTTAGGTACAAGATACACGTCAGGTAAGACTAGATTATTATGATCGCAGTAATTTTTAACATCCTCTACAGGGTAAACTGCTATTAAACCTAATACTTCAAACACTATTTTATCTAAGACTTGCTGGACACCCGTGCTCCCGTAAACTTCTAATATATCCGTTTTAATCCGCTCTAAAATTTTTTTATCGTTTTCAGATAATACTTCGGATTTTAGAATAGTGAAGTCTCTATCCCCTGGAATGTATTTTATTATATTTTTCTCGGCTAGTTGTCTGAGAAAATATTCAGCTAGCGCGCACACAGGGATCGCGTTAGGGAATATTTTTAGGAGTCTCTCAACATGTTTTTTAGCGGTTGGTTTATCAATTTTGTTTAAAGCTAAAACCATAGGTTTAGAAATAATCCTCAACTGGTCTATAAACTTGTAAATATCTTCTTCACTCCACTTATCCGCTTTCTCTATGTTCACTCCAATCTTATTACAGGCGGTTAATATATGCGATTTAGTTATACCTAAACCGGCTAATCTCTCACTTAATATATCTAGAAAGCTCTTCTTACACATAACAGCTGTCCGCGAAAGCTTAGACCAGTCTCTTTTAATTATTTGAAGCATCCACATTGTTATCTCTTTTTCCAGGAATTCTATATCTTTAACTGGATCCCATGAA
Organism: Candidatus Odinarchaeia archaeon; assembly: GCA_029856525.1. Lineage (GTDB taxonomy): Archaea > Asgardarchaeota > Odinarchaeia > Odinarchaeales > Odinarchaeaceae > Odinarchaeum. The sequence continues at coordinate 19,386 of JAHQXC010000010.1, read as the reverse complement.
CCGGCTTCAACCGGTCTCCCCTCCTCGTCTAATGAACCTGAAGCGTCAACGACATGTATAAGCGCGTCCGCGCGTCTAAGATCATCTAAAAATTTATTCCCTAGTCCACGCCCCTTCCAAGCGTCTGGTACAAGCCCAGCTACGTCTAGTAAACTTATAGGGATAAGCCGGACTCCATTAATACATATAGAGTTACGCGGGTTATCTTTCACGTTAAGCTCTTTACACAAACATTTATGTCTCACATAAGCTGTGCCTAAATTAGGTTCAATAGTGGTGAAAGGATAATCCGCTGTTTTAACAGATGTCATACAAGCTGCATTTAAAAACTGGCTTTTCCCAGCTGAAGGCTTACCTACAATACCGATTAACATTAAACCACCACTAGACGCTTCCACTCGAAAAATATACTAATAACGGTTAGACACTAAGAGTATTTAAAAACATGTGGATGATAGCTTACTTCACAAATATGAGAAAATTTTTATCATATTTTTAACATGATAACGATTAAACCATTATTTTAGATGAAAGGAGGGTGGTTAAATTAAAGATACTAGTGAATGATGAAATAGATAGCGAAGCTGTGAATCTTTTAAGATCTCAAGGGTTTCAAGTAGATGTAGCAGAGTATTCGCATCAGGATCTTGTCAAAAACATCTCTGTGTACGATGTTCTGATAGTTAGAAGTCGTAGTAAAGTTGATAGAGCCGTGATTGAAGCAGGTGAAAATTTGAAGATAATCGCACGCGCCGGTGTTGGACTAGATAACATAGATGTTGAAGCCGCCAGAGAGAGGAATATCACTGTTTTAAACGCTCCTGAAGCCCCTTCCATCGCTGTCTGTGAACTTGTTTTTGCTTTAATGCTTGGTATAGCAAGACAGTTATGTCTAGCTTCTAGTAAACTTAAATCAGGGGAATGGATTAAAAAACAGCTTTCAGGTTTTGAATTACACGGTAAAAACCTCGCTATCATCGGATACGGGAATATAGGGAGACAGGTAGCGTTAAGAGCTAAAGCATTCGGCATGAATGTTCACGTTTACGACGTCGCTGAAGCCTCTCTTGTGAAGGCTAAAGCGGAAGGCTTTAACATATACGGGCCTGATAAAACTCAGCTGCATGATATGCTGAAGAAAGCTGATATTATAACAGTTCACGTACCCCTTCTGCCTGCAACAAAAAAACTTATAGGTGAAAGGGAGTTCGACTTAATGAAGACGGGTGTGATTATAATTAACACTTCTAGAGGCGGGGTTATAGATGAAAACGCTCTTTTAAATAATCTTAACAACGGGAAGGTAGCTGGAGCCGGCTTAGATGTTTACGAGGTCGAACCGCCTATCACAGGGGTTTCTAAAAACCTTGTAGAGCATCCTAAAACCTTGTGTACCCCTCATATAGGGGCTTCAACTATTGAATCTCAGAGGAAGGCTGGTATGATAATAGCTGAAAAAATTATTTCAATACTAAAAGCTTAAAAAACGAAAAATTAATTAAGAAGTATTCATTGTTAGCTGTGAAGCTTAATATGTTAAATGTTAAGTGAACCCTTGGGATGTAGCCTGTTAAGGCGGAACCGTTAAGAGGTGGAGTATATGGGTGGAAGTTATACATATATAAGTGAATTCTGGAAGAAAACCAGTGACCCCGCGTTTAAAGAATTGATGAGGGAGAGATTGATATCATGGCGGCGTGAACCATCAGTGGTTCGTGTTGAAAATCCAACTAGGTTAGATAGAGCTAGAGCATTAGGTTACAGGGCTAAGCAGGGCTATATAATAGTTAGAGTTAAAGTTAGAAGAGGTGCTTTGAGAAGGGAGAGGCCTAAAGCAGGTAGGAAGCCGCGTAAAATGGGGTTTAAAAAATTAACTCCTAAAAAGAATCTTCAATGGATTGCTGAGGAGAGAGCGGCTAGAAAATACCCTAACATGGAGGTTTTAAACTCATACTGGGTTGGCCAAGACGGTGAACATAAGTGGTTTGAAGTGATTTTAGTTGATAGAAGCCACCCGTCTATTTTAAACGATGAGAAAATAAATTGGATTGCGAGAGCACCGCATAAAGGCAGAGTTTACAGAGGTTTAACAAGCGCTGGCAAACGCGCCCGAGGTCTCTTAAATAAAGGTACTGGAGCTGAAAAAGTAAGATAGAGTAGAATATTTTTTACTTTATTTAATTTATTTTCAAGCTCAGTTTAATCGAAGAGTCTAAGCTTAGAGGTGTAGTGGATGCCAGTTTTATTCGAGGATATAGACTTCGAAGTTTTATGTCATGCAACAGAAGATGAGGATAAAGTGATACAGGCTGTTAAAAACCTGATACCTGTTGAATTCCATTCATCGATTAAAATAAATAGAGCTAAACTAGAAGGCCACTACCATAATCCTATAATCAAGTTTAATATTATCTTAGAGGGTGATCTTCAAGTTCGTAGAACGCTTAATCTTATTTTTAAACGGCTACATCCCGAGGAACAGCGTGATTTAATTGAAAATTTAGAATTATACGTTGATGAAGCGGGTAGTTTCTATCTTCGCGTAAACAAGAACATGTCTTATAAAGGCGTTGTGGCGCTTAAATTTGATACCGGTGACATCATCAGATTGAAAGCTAAATTAAGGAAGGAGAAGCCGACCTCGAAAACCGAGATTATAAAGGAATATAACCGTATACTCTCTCTAGAATAATTACTCGAATAATTTAGGTGTACTCGCGTGGTTAAATTCTACGATTTAAACATAGTCTACCAGAATAATGGAGTCGAATACTTGAATAGTATACTCCAACATTGTTTTAAACTCGGCTATACAGGTCTAGCTTTATCGAGTAAAGTTAATTTACCTGATTTAAACTTTCAAAGAAATAAAATAATTCCTAGAATAAATATAGTCGCCAACACTGTTGGTGAAGTTAAAAGAGCGCTTAAACCGCTTAGGGATAAGCGGGTCTTGATTTCAGTTTACACTCAAAACAACTCTGTAGCTAATTGGTGCGCGGATAGCGGAGTGATTAAAATACTATGCTTAAATTTGGAGAATATTAAAAAACTGCAGCGCTCAACTATGAAACTCGCCTGTGAAAATAATTGTTTTTTCGAGATTCAATTACTAGAATTAATCTATAACAGGGATTATCCGTTTGTTAAAAAAATTAGTATACTCTCAGAGAAACTTAACGAAATCTTGAATTACGGTGCCGGTTTAATAGTCTCCTCCGGGGCTAATAATATCTTCCAGCTTAGAGCTCCAAGAGATGTTATCGCATTACTCCAAGTCTTCGACATTGAAGAATCTGATGCTAAGAAGACGGTCTCAGATTTTCCGAGGATAATATTCGAAGAATACTCCTCTATTTATAAGGGTGGTGGGTGAAATAAAAGTTAAACCGCGTAAAAGATATATAGCTTTTCAAGTATTATACGACGGCGATCTAAGTGAAAGAGACGTTTTAAAAATACTCTCCAGCCAACTTATGAAATTATTCGGAGAGGTTGGGGCTAGTAAAACCCACCTCTGGCTTCACGTATATAAAGAGGATTCTAAAAAAGGTCTTATAGAGTGCAGGCATAATGCAGTTCAATTGATCAGAGCTTCTTTCGCTTCCATATTCGAGCTAGCAGGTAAACCTCTTACAATTTATACTATAGGCGTATCTGGGACTATGAAAAACGCTAAGAGGAAATACTTGGATATTTAGAAAAGTTTTTAGCGGTTAAAATTGAAATATAGAATGTAGAGGGATGAAATCCGCCAACCCCAGTCTGAATACGATGATGAGCCTGCGACGATTGGACCTCTACATTTCGCTTACATGTTAAAAATTCGCTGAGATTATTCATTGATCCTGATGGTTTAATCTCATTACTAAGCTTCGAAGCTTAGAAGACATCTCTCAGCTGAGTAAGCTGAGAAGGCAAATTATATATATTTATTTCAATTATTGTTATGGTAATCGTGTTAAAAAAACGGTTTGAAAAATATTTATTAAGCATGCAGTTAATCGTTAATTAAAAGTTTAAAATAATATCGTATACTATTTCACGGTATTAATCGATTCTAATATGATCGGGGTGTTATAATGTTCGCTCAACCAGGTATGGGCTATGACAGGGCTATTACTATTTTCAGCCCTGACGGTAGACTATTCCAAGTTGAATACGCTATAGAAGCCGTTCGGCGTGGAACTACTGCTATAGGTGTTAAAACATCTGAAGGTGTTGTTTTAGCTGTTGAAAAAAGAGTTATGAACCTACAGGATCCGGAGAGTGTTGAAAAAATATTTATAATAGACCAGCATGTGGGGGCTGCGATAGCCGGGTTAACCGCGGACGCTCGAATTCTAATCAATCAAGCGCGTATAGAAGCTCAGATAAACCGTTTAACCTATGATGAAATAATATCTATTGAGAGTCTTACTAAGAAGATATGTGATTTAAAACAGCTTTACACTCAACATGCAGGTGTTAGACCGTTCGGTGTAAGCCTTCTAATAGCCGGAGTTGACGCTGAAGGGCCTAAATTGTTTATGACAGATCCGAGCGGTGCTTATTGGGGTTATAAAGCTCAGGCGATCGGGGCCGGCGCGCAGACAGTTAAAGAAATACTTGAAAAAGAGTATAAAGAGAGCTTAACTTTAGATGACTCTATTAAACTAGCGTTAAAAGCTTTAAAGCAGGTTATAGAAACAGAATTCTCTTTTAATAAACTCGAAATAGCGGTTGTTAAAACAGACGACAGGGTGTTTAAAATTTTAGAACCTAAAGAAGTGAAATCATATATTGAAGCTCTTTAAAATAGGTGAATTTCATGTCACCTGAAATGCGCGGCGATAAATGGGTTGAATTAGGCAACCATGTAATAGCTAGATACGAGAAAGACGGGGAAAACTTCGAAATTCTAGTTGAACCTAATAAAGCATACGAGTTTCGTAGAGGAGTAAACATAAGTCTCGATGAAATATTGGAAGGATTCATCATATTCGAAGATTTAAAACACGGTAAAAAAGCATCCCCTGAAAGTATGGAGCGGGTTTTCGGAACGAAAGACCCTCTCATAATAGCGGAGAGAATATTGAGAGAGGGGACTCTTCAACTGACAGCTGAGCAGAGGAAGAAGATGATAGAGGATAAGAAGAAGAGAATTATCTCCATACTTGCTAAAAACTGTATTAACCCGCAAACCAAGCTCCCTCACCCCCCTCAGAGAATTGAAAGGGGAATAGATGAAGCTAAGATTCAAATCGATCCGTGGAAGAATCCTGAAGAACAGGCTAAAGACATAGTTAAAAAACTACAGGAAATTATGCCTATAAGAATGGAGTCAGCTTCATTTGAAGTCACAATCCCAGCCACTTTCTCAGGTAAAGCATATAACATAGTCTCACAGTTCGGTAACATAGTTAAAGAGAGCTGGGGTGCCGACGGATCATGGAACGGTGTAGTAGAGGTACCGGGAGGTATGCAGACAACATTCATCGAAGCTTTAAATAAGGCTACTAAGGGTTCAGCTATAGTGAAAAAGAAGCAGTAGAATGAGAGGTGTAATAATTTAAATGCCTGTCAATTTTGAGAATAACCAAATAGTCTCTCCAGGCGAACTCTTAGCTGAAGGAGATTATTTAAGCGGAGAAGGCAGCTTTAAAGAAGGCAATAAGGTTTACTCATCAATACTAGGCTTAGCTGTTTTAAAGGGTAAAGTGGTATCAGTTATCCCGCTTCAGGGTCCATACTACCCTAAAGTTGGAGATATCGTTATAGGTAAAGTTTTAAATTCTTCACCTGCAGGTATGCGAATAGACATTAACTCCCTTTATTCCGCGGCTATTTTCCCTTCAACCGCGAATGAAACCGGCAGACGTGGACGCGAGAAATTTATACAATTCGATGTAGGCGAGAATATAATCGCTAAAATAATCTCTTTTGATAGAACTCATGATCCAATCCTCACAGTCGATGAGGAGGGTTTAGGAAAGTTAGTCGGAGGTAGAATAATAAAAATTCATCCAACTAGAGTACCTAGGGTGATCGGTAAAAAAGGCTCTATGATAAAATTGTTGAAAGAAGAGTTAACTGATAGAATAAAAATCGGTCAGAACGGGCTCATATGGTTTTCAACGAGCAACGATGTTATAGAGGACATACTCGTCGCAGTTTTACGGAAAATAGAGCGTGAAGCACACACCTCCGGGCTAACTGATAGAGTTAAAGAAACAATTAAAAAACTTAAAGAGGAGAAATTGAATGTTATTCGAGGAAAAAATACCTGAGAAACTTATAGGAAGCGATGGACTGAGGCTTGACGGGCGGAAGCTTGATGAGTTGAGGCCTATAAAATTTGAAGTAGGCGTTTTAAGTCAAGCCGACGGATCAGCATACGTTGAACATGGAAAGAATAAAATAATAGCGGCTGTTTACGGCCCCCGTGAATTACACCCGAAACACCTGGCTCTCCAAGACAGGGCTTTACTCAGATGCCTTTATAGAATGGCCACATTCTCGGTTTCAGAGCGTAAAAGCCCAGCGCCTAGTAGAAGAGAAGCAGAGCTTTCAATGATAATCACTCAAGCGCTTCAGCCAGCGATCTTCTTAGAATACTATCCGCGTACATCAATAGACGTTTACATCGAGATAATTGAAGCTGACGGCGGGACTAGATGCGCTAGCATAAACGCTGCGAGCTTAGCTTTAGCCGACGCAGGGATACCTTTAAGAGACCTGGTGGCGGCTTGCGCTGTAGGGAAAGCTGACGGGCAAATAATACTCGATTTAAATGATTTAGAAGACAAATACGGTGAAGCGGATATGCCTATGGCGATGTTATACCGTAGAGGCGATGTAACTCTACTCCAGATGGACGGCCAGTTTACTATCGAAGAATTTAATAAAGCTCTTGAACTCGGTAAGACAGGTATCAGTAAAATATACCAGCTTCAAAGAGATGCTTTAAGAAACAAATACCTTTCAATAAGAGACGAGGTTGCGGATGAATCGGAGGTTAAAGTTGAAATAACCAAAGAGGTTGAAGAGAATGAGTGAAGTTTATAAAATAGTCTCTGAAATAGAGAGAAACCAGATAATAGCTAAAATCGCTAAAGGTAAGAGATTAGACGGTAGAAGCCTAGACGAGTACAGGCCTATTAAAATTGAAACAGGTATCGTGAGTAAAGCAGACGGCTCAGCTAAAGTAGAATTAGGTGATACTAAGGTTATAGTGGGTGTTAAAGTCGAGTTAGGCGCGCCATTCCCTGACACCCCTGATGAAGGGGTTATCACTCTAGGCGCGGAGTTACTTCCAATGGCTTTTCCAACTTTTGAACCCGGTCCGCCTAACTTTGACGCTATAGAATTAGCTAGAGTAGTTGATAGAGGTATACGCCACTCTGATATAATTGATAGGAAGCAATTATGTATTATTCCAGGTAAGAAAGTATGGATTCTATTCGTTGACATATACGTGTTAGACAGTGACGGAAATCTCTTCGATGCTTCTTCGATGGCGGCGCTAGCCGCTCTTAAAAACCTTAGACTACCGGATGTTAAAGTCACCGGTGAAGATGTTGAACTAATCAAAGACTCTATGAAGCCTATACCTTTAAAAGGGAAGCTTGCAGCTGTTACTATTGCTAAAGTAGGTGATTACCTCATCGTAGACCCTGATAGCAGCGAGGAACGGATAATGGATGGGAGAATAACTGTAGCTTTCAACGAGGAAGGTAAAATATGCGCGATTCAGAAGGGAGGCGAGTCATCATTCAGATATCAGGAAATCCAGAAAGCCATCATACTAGCTAATAAATCCTCTGAGAAAATATTTAGCGAGTTATCTAAGGTGATGTAAATGGGTCATACTAAAAAGGTTGGTTCAGCTGGGAGATTTGGAGCCAGGTACGGTGTTAGAATCCGTAAACTGGTTAGTCGAATAGAGGCTAAAATGAGAGGTCCGCATAAATGTCCTAGATGTTCAACACCTAAGGTTAAGCGAATAGGATTAGGGATATGGCAGTGTAAGAAGTGTAATTATAAATTCGCAGGCGGCTGCTGGCTTCCGCAAACAGAGGCTGGTAAACTCTCTTTGAGAAGCAGTTCCAAAGTTGAAAGCGAAGCCTGAGATACTTTTATGAGTTTAATTACAACATCGCGTCGTCCATCGGTGAAGGCTAGAATTCTCATCAGAGAGTTATCTTATATCTTACCTAGCTGCGTTAGAATTAACCGTGGGAAAGCAAACCTATCATCTTTAATAGCTCAAGCTATCCAGCTCGGTAAAAGTAATCTGGTGATCGTGGACTCTAAGAAGAACACGCCCTCATCTATTAATATTATTCGAATAAAGGATGATACAACTATTATAGGAAGAAATATTCTACTAATCTCAGAGTTCGAGGAGAAGAAATCTATCAGTAATTTAAGAGTCCCTGAAAACATCCCCCGCTATTATATTATAGACGGGGGTGTTCCATTGAATTTAAGCGGGAGGTTAAGCGAATTACTAGACAGTTTAGGCGTTAGAAAAATCAATGTTGAAAGATTGAAGAGTATTAGCGGAGTGGTTTTCTATTTTAAATGGGAGGTAAATGAGATAATACTTAAATTTTACTCAGCTCCATCAATGAGTGAGCTTGGCCCAAGGCTTAAAATTAAAGATGTAATTTAAGGTGGTTGAAACGGAGTACCCTATATATTGCGAATTAGAATTCTTATATGAAACCCCGTATGAAGTGGAGGTTACTTTATCCGCTCTAACACCTGAAGTAAACGAAGAGAAAACGAGGAGAGGTAGAGTTCAATTTCACAGCGAGGGGAATAAGTTAAAAATAGAGTTTAAAGCAAAAGATTTAACAGTTTTAAGATCCATGATAAATACCTATACTAGATGGATAAATATAATAGAGAAAACTAAAATGATTAAGGAGGTTAAATAAATATGTCTTCGCCTGAAATACCGGCGTCAATCCAGCAGGATCTTATAAGACTACAGCAGCTGCAGCAACAATATGAATTAGTACTCGCGCAGCGCACGCAAATGGAGATTCAACTTAAAGAAACAGAATTCGCTTTAGCAGAGCTCAGCAAATTAGAAGGTGAACCTGTAGTTTATAAGTCAGTCGGCCCGCTTCTAATGAGAGGCAGTAAAGCACAGTTCGAATCTGAGTTAAATGAGTCGAAGGAAACCCTTGAGCTTAGAGTGAAAGCTCTTCTAAAACAGGAGGAACAGTTAAGAAAACAAGTACAAGAGTTGAGTATAAAAATTCAATCTCAGTTGAAAGCCGGTCAAAGCCCGCCTGGTAATTGAAAGGTGTTTAATTGTCTTATATGAAAAATTTTACTTCAGACGAGCTCGCAGAGATTATTAACAGAGTTGAAGAACACATCCGAGAGTATATTGAATCTAAAATAAGTAAGAAATTAATTAACAGCCTCGATATTTTAATAGACGTAGAATTGGATGAAACTCTAGAAGTGAATGTTGAAATAGAATTAGACGCCGGCCCATTATCTGAAAAATATCAGTCTCTAATCGAAGAAAGCGTTGATTTAGCTCATAAAATATTGGAGAAAGAACTGCGAGGTTAGCTTGTTGAATTCAAGCTTACATGATTTTTTCAACAGATTCCAGAATAAGAGAATAGTTATCAGCTTTCATCAAAACGGAGACCCTGACGCTGTAGCCAGCGCTATAGCTCTCAGAGAAATACTTAAACAGAAATATAATTGCCAGGTGAGCATAATATTCGACAGTGTAAGCAAGATTTCAACAACTCTCCTCGAAGAAGTTAAGCTAAAATTAGAGGATCTATGCGATTTTAAAAATGAATACGACTACATTATATTAGTAGACACTAACAACCCGGTTCAACTAGGTGAAACCGGCTTAAATTTAGTTAAAGATAGAGTTGTTTTAATAGATCACCATCTACCCCATTCAGAGATAGCTGAATTCAGCGCCGCTCATCTGATTAAACCGGATTATCCTGCTACATCCCAGATTATTTTCGAATTAAGCGAGTGTTTCAACGCAAATCTATCTTATGCTTCAAAGTTTCTACTACTAGCAGGGATAATATACGACTCACGCTGCTTCAATTTAATTAATACAAATACTTTTCTAGCAGCGTATAAGCTTGTTAAAACAGGTTTAGATTATGATAAAGTTCTATTTCTACTAAACCCTTTGAAAGATAGATCTGAGAAAATAGCTAGGCTTAAAGCGGTTAAAAGAATGGATTTATACGAGGCCGGGGAGTGGATTATCGCAATCTCTAAGCTAGGCTCATTTGAAGCAAGCGCTAGTAGAGCTATAATCCAGTTAGGAGCTGATCTAGCTATTGTGGCTAATATAGACAAGGATAATGTAAGAATCAGCGGCAGGGCTTCAACAGAATTCGTTAAGAAGACGGGTATAAACTTAGCTAAAGATTTAATGGAGCCTATAGGGCCTATAATTAAAGGCCAGGGGGGAGGTCACAGCTCTGCGGCAGGCTGCAACGGCGTTGTCAACGGGGAGGAGGCTCTTGAAAAAATAAAAGAAATATTAGCTGAGAAGCTTAACCTAAGCCTTAAAAAAATATCAGCTGAATGAAGACTAAGCTTTTTAAACAGAGATAAGTTTATTGGTAATCAACTCTAGTTGAGACGTGTCTTATATGCCGTTAATTGAATTCAAAAACGTGTCATTCAAATACGGGGACGCGGAGAGCTATGCGATTAAAGATATAAATTTGAAAATAGACGAAGGAGAATTCATCCTCTTAACCGGTTCCACTGGATGCGGTAAAACAACTCTGATACGCTGCATAAACGGATTGATACCTCACTTTCACCAAGGCGCGCTTGAAGGGGAGATAATTGTAAACGGTTATTCAACAACCGAGTGCACGGTAGCCTTCCTATCAACAATCGTTGGTATAGTGTTCCAAAACCCTGAAAACCAGCTTGTTTCACTTAACGTTTTAAGAGAGTTAGCCTTCGGCCCTGAGAATATGGGGATACCGAGAGAGGAGATAAATAAGAGAATCATGGAGGTCGCTGAAAAACTTGAATTAAAACATTTACTAGATAAAACTCCTATCGAACTATCTGGAGGAGAGCAGCAGCGGGTGGCTATCGCCTCAGCTCTCACACTGAAACCTAGAATCTTATTATTAGATGAGCCTACAGCTAACCTTGACCCTAAAAGCGCGAAGATGATAATAGAATTATTAGACACCCTTAACAAGAGTCTTAATCTAACAATAATAGTCATCGAGCATAGACTTGAACTTTTAATGGACTATGTTAACCGTGTTATACTCATGGAGAACGGGCGTATTATAGCTGACGGTAAACCCTCCGAAGTACTTTACTCACATGAAGCTGAGAGAAGCGGAGTTAACATCCCACGTTTAATAAGATTCTTCAAAAAGTTAAAGGAGCTTAATCCTAAATTAATCTCCAATCCGGTAACTATTAGAGAGGGTGTTGAAGCCTTAAAGAAGGTATCAGAATGATAGAGGTAATCGACTTATCTTACACTTACCCTGATGGCACCACAGCTTTAAGAGATGTGTCTTTAAAGATTTCAGACGGTGAGCTTGTAGCTATCATGGGGCCTAACGGTGCAGGTAAAACCACTTTAGTTAAACACTTCAACGGGTTGCTTAAACCCTCGAAAGGTAAAGTGCTAGTAGACGGTGTTAGCACCGATAAAATGACGGTGGCGGAATTATCTAGAAAAGTCGGTTTTGTTTTTCAAAACGCCGACCACCAGTTATTCGCTGAGACAGTTGAAAAGGAAATAGAGTTCACGTTGAAAAATCTTGGCTTCCAAGAAAACTTAGAGGAGCTTAAAGTAAAAGCTCTCGAGGAATTCGATCTTCTCAAATACCGTGAGAAATCCCCTTTCTCTCTAAGCGGAGGGGAGAGGAAGAGAGTCGCTTTAGCTTCAGTGCTTTGCGCTAATCCTAAAACAATTATTTTAGATGAGCCCACAGCCGGGCAGGATATAATTCAGAAGAATAATCTCTTAGAGTTGATTAGAAGATTCAATTCAGAGGGGAAAACAATCGTAATCGTCTCCCATGACATTGAATTCATAGTGGATCTTAACCCTAGAATTATAGTTTTAGTAAGCGGGAGAGTGCTCTGCGATGGAAGCGTTCAACACGTGCTCACAAATAAAAGCATCCTTGAATATTCGAGTTTAACACCAGCTCAGATAACAGAATTCGCTTGGAGACTCTGCGAGGAATGGACGCCTTTACCGAGGAATATTGTAACAGTTGATCAACTACTCGCTGCTTTAAAAGAGCATATCATAGGAGGCGGTTTATGAGTTTCAATATTTTCGAAGCATTTAAATATCGTAGGAAAAAAACGTTCATCCACTCTTTAGACCCGCGGACTAAACTAGCATTAGCATTAGGGGTTTCAGCTTTAAGTATAATCTTCACCGAGCTGATAGTCCTGCTAATAATATTTCTCTCATTAGTTCCATTGCTTTTAATAGCTAAATCGATTAAAGAATGGACTAGCACAGTTAAAGGATTAACTCTTTTAATAGTGTTCATACTCTTCGTGAACATTATATTCAACGGATTATCCTTCGCTATTTCAATGGTTTTAAGAATATTCTCGCTTATAACAGCTTTTTCACTATTCTTTTTAACAGTTCACCCGGATGAGTTATCTCAAGCCCTCATTCAGATGAAAATACCGTTCAGCTTCGCTTTCGCTATGAGCATGGCGATAAGATACGTGCCAACTATAGCGAATGAAGCTCAAACTATAAGAGAAGCTCAGATGTCAAGGGGCTTAGAGCTTGAGAAAGGCGGTTTCACACAGAGAATAAAAAATTTCATACCTATAATAATACCTTTAATAGTCAGCTCTATTAGGCGGGCTATCTCGATAGCTGAAAGTCTTGAAAGCAGAGGCTTCGGCGCATACCCTAATAGAACATATCTGCTACCACTTAAAATGAGGAAACGCGATTACACTGTTTTGATAACTTTATTAGCAGCTATAATAATATCTGTGATTATAAAATTTGTAGTAGGGTTACCTCCACTATTATTATTGAGTATTCCCTTCTAAAACTAAATTTATGAAAGGTGTTATAAAATGAATGAATACTATCTGCCTAGCTGGGAGGAGATTCACAGAGATTTAATCGAACTCGCCGGTCGGATAACAGCTTCAAAAGTCAACTATGACATTATAGTTGCAATCGCCCGCGGAGGGTGGATTATCGGTAGAATGCTATCCGATCTATTAGATAATAAAAATGTGGCTAATATTAGAATAGAATTTTACACTAACATCGGGGAGACTATGAAGAAGCCTGTGATAACTCAGCCTATCTCAACTCCGCCTGAAGGTAAAAATATTCTCCTATGCGATGACGTAGCTGACACAGGTAAAAGCATTAAAGCCGCTTACGATCATTTAACTGAGAAAAACGCCGGTAGAATAACCGTGGTCTGTCTTCATAAAAAACCATGGTCTATTTACACACCCGACTATTATATAAAGGAGACTGATAAATGGATAATATATCCATGGGAGTACCGGGAGACTGTTAAAAAACTGTTTGAAAATTTTAAAAAGGAAGGTTTAGATGAAACCCAGGCTTTAAAAAAACTTAGAGAGATCGCGCCTTCAAACACTTTATTTAACGCTACAATTAACCTAATTTTACAGGGGAGAAGTGTACGTTGATTATAAAAAGGCTTGAATCCCCTTTCACAGATTACGCTGTGGGTATAACCGCTTTTAACATCACAGGTCTTAACGATTCAACTCAGCTACTAGCGCATATAACGCGCTCAAATGAAATAAGCGGGAAACCTTTAATTCAATTTTTTAACGCGGATAATATAGCAGGCTGGATGCACCTGTACACAGCGGCTTATTTCACCGTTAAAAGTCTAATCACCTTATCTACAAAAATAAAATCAGTCGAGCTAGAATTGTTACGGTGGGTTTCAGCTCAGAAACAGTTATCTGACGCTATAAACCTTGTAGGAGTTAAAGAAGGTGATAAGCGGATAGCAGTGTTAAGCCTAGGGTTAGATGAAAAAGAGATTAGAGATGAAATTCTGAGAATAATTAACGAGTATAATTTAAAAGAGCAGCTTGAACTATTAGATATAGATGAGAGTAAAATTCTCAGGTTGAAAAGATTGTTTCAAATCTCAGACATTGAATTTAACAGTTTACTAGAAGACCGGGATAATTTTGAGTCAAGTAAAACACTTATACTTAAACTTATAATAAACCGTATAGCCGCTCTTATAATAAAAAAATAGGTGGCTGAACTGGAGAAGATAAATCTATTAGTCACATGCCCTAGAGGAATAGAGGATAAAATCGCTTCAAATCTTTATTTCATTTTAAAAAGCGATCTACTGGATTCGCAAGCTGAATGTGAACTCTCATCTTACCCCGGCGTCGTCTACGCTTACACATCTAAGAGTTTATCGCATGTTATATCGTTTATAAAAAACAAGCTTAACGAGAATAAATGGTATCTAGGTAATTTCTCAAGGCTAATTCCACTGCATAAAACTACGGATTTAAATGAAGATGAAATAATCCGCGCAAGCTTAGAGCTCGCAGCCCAGATAAAAATAGGTGAGAAATTTAAAATTCAAGTGAATAATCGAGGTAAAAAATTTAACACACAGATTTTAATAAATAAAATCGCCTGCAAAATCGATAGGAGAGTAGACTTAGAGCATCCTGATAAAATTATATTATTAGAGGTATTAGACGGATTCTGCGGTGTAAGCTTACTAGATGACTCGCTTATCGTTAAAAAACCTTTTTAAAAACTTAGATTAGAAGCTGGAATAGCCCCTTCTCTAATAATTTTAATAACCCCCTTCCTCACGTCAACTATCGTAGACGGCAGCCCTCCTGTTCTACCTCCGTCTAGTATTAAATCCACCGCTTCCCCTAGTTCTTCAACCACAACTTCAACGCGATCAGGGGCTTTTATTGAACCAGAAATATTCGCGCTTGTTCCAATGAGAAAACCACCGCATAAACCTGCAAGTTTAAGGGTAATCTTAGAAGCGGGCATTCTCACAGCAATACTATCACCGCCCGTCACAATATCCGGGATAGTTTTTTTCTTATCAACTATCAGAGTCAGAGCTCCAGGCCAAAATCTCTCAACCAGTTTAACCGCCAAAGGGTTAACGTAAGCGATTCTATCTAATATTTTAACACTCTCAACTAGGATAGGTAAACCTTTCTCTAGGCTTCTTCTCTTAGCTGAGAAAAGTCTTCTAACAGCTTCTTCACTGAAAGGATTAGTGCATAATCCGTAAAGTGTATCTGTAGGGTAGGCGACTAAACACCCTTTCTTAATCGCATCCGCTGCTTCTCTTAAAACCTTTAAATCAGGGTTCACTGAATCCACTTTGATTATCTTCAATTACAATCATCCTCTTCACGTCTTCTTCTAAAAACGGTGTAATCGTACATTGCTTTAGCCGCTTTAGCTAAACGCTCCGCTGAGCTGAAACATGGAACCCGGTTTCTTCTAAGAATCATCCGACCTTCCATGATACTTGCACCGCCAACCCAGAAGCTAAGCGTGGTTTTCTCGTACTCTTTAAGCACATCCACTACAGCTCTAGCAGGGATATCAGAGGTTACCAGTCCTTGAGAAACATAAATAGGCACGATTAAATGTATACTAGGCTCCTCCATTAAAGCTCTTATAACGTTATAATAGGAATTATAGTCTGCTGCCCCGGTCATATCTATAGGGTTAACCGGTGAGCCTATATCTAAAATACTCGATTTTATTCTCGACTGAACCTCACTTGATAAAACAGGTATATTGAAACCTAGGCTACTCAACCAGTCAGCTGTCATAACCCCGAGTCCGCCTGCGTTTGAAACTATAGCCACATTAGAGCCTTCTGGGGGAGGCTGCTCCGCGAAGACTACAGCGGACTCAAGTAAAGCCTCTATATCGTAAACTCTTATAATACCGGCTTGTTTAAAAGCAGCGCTGATAACCTGATCTGACCCTGAAAGAGAGCCTGTATGAGAGCGGGACGCCCTGGACCCTGCTTCACTGAAACCCGCTTTCAAGGCTATAACAGGCTTAACCTTGCAAACCTCTCTAGCCACCTCGTAAAAGTGGCGGCCATTCTTAAAGCCTTCAATATACATCGCTATAACCTTAGTCTGTTCATCATTCTTCAAATAAACTAGTACATCCGCCTCATCAACATCCACTTTATTCCCTAAATTAATAAACTTCGCGAACCCTACTTCATTTAAAGCAGCCCAATCGAGAGCTCCACAACACATAGCCCCGCTCTGAGAAATAAAAGAAATATTACCTTTAGTTGCACGAGTAAATGTGAAGGTTAAATCTAAACCTATACCCGTGTTAACTATACCGAAACAGTTAGGGCCTATTAACCTCATCCCATATTTTCTACCGATATTGTAAACCTGCTCCTGTAGCTCAAAGTTCCCTACTTCACTGAACCCTGAGGAGATTATCACAGCACCTTTAACACCCTTCCTACCAGCCTCCTCTAAAACTTGGGGAACCTGGGGGGCGGGTACAACAATCTCCACTAAATCCACTTCATCTTCAATATCGAGAACACTCTTGTAAACTCTTCGACCGTAGATGGTATCCTTCTTCGGGTTAACCAGGTAGACTTTACCGTGATAGTCGCTTGTAATAAGATTATGAGTGATCGTACCGCCAACCTTAGATATCTGGTCGGAGGCGCCTACAATAGCTATAGACCCAGGCTCTATCAGACGCTTCATCTGTTCTAAAACCTCTCTCTCAGATTGCAACAAGTCCACCTCTTAAACTAGTGTAATCTAATTTTTTAACAGGATAAATATAAGTTTAATACAAGGTGAATTTACAAATCTATTAAAAATAATCGATGAGAGGTGAAATTGAAAAATGCAGTTCATCACATTCGCTAATATAGAGCCTAAAAGAGAAAAAGAAGCCTACCTTGCGGTCGCTCATAAAATCCCTAGTATTAAAGGAGTTAAAGGAGTCTATCTTACATTCGGTAAAAAAGACGTTGTAGTTCTTCATGAAGCACCTGACCTAAGCCAAGGTGTCCACATGGCTGTCAAGCTTAGAAACATACCTGGAATCATGAGCACTGAAACAATAGTATGCTTAGACATAGAAGAAGTATTCTCAAGTAAAGAATAAAAGTATTAAATAAAACAGGCTTATCTTACCAGTTTAACAACTTTTTCTTAATATTTTTAACTCTTATCGCTTGCAGATCACGTAATCCGCTAATTCTAAAAGAAGTTTCTTAGCCCTACTTTCCTTAAATTTTTCAACCAGATCTTTCGCTTTTACAATATATGATTCGGATAGTGCTCGAACCCTGCCCCTATCCTCTAGTAAGCTTAGAATATTATTTATTTTATCTACCTGTAAATCTGTGAAATCGTCTTGAATCTGGTATGCTACTCCAATCATTCTACCATAATCGGATAACGCTTCGATTTCCTCTTTCCCAGCTCCGCCTGCTATCGCACCGATAGCTGCTGAAGCCTCAAAAAGTGAAGCTGTTTTATTATAAACAATGTTAACGTATTCTTCAACACTTATTTTCTCTCTTCTCCTATAAACCATCAGCTCTGAAAGCTGGCCTTCACACATTCTTGAAGTCGCTGAAGCTAAAGCGCCTGTGATCCTACTATCCTTGTAGAATGTGATCAACTGTAAAATTACAGCGAAAATATAATCAGCTCCTAAAAGAGCTTGCTCATAGCCGTATGAGACATGAAACGCAGCTGCACCTCTTCTCATAGTGTCTTTGTCGATAATGTCATCGTGGATA
This sequence comes from Candidatus Odinarchaeia archaeon, assembly GCA_029856525.1. GTDB lineage: Archaea > Asgardarchaeota > Odinarchaeia > Odinarchaeales > Odinarchaeaceae > Odinarchaeum. Next base: position 1,546 of record JAHQXC010000010.1, on the reverse strand, counting down.
AGTGACTCTAAGTGTGTAAGCTCCACAGCGGCTGCGGCTGGAAGCGGGTTTAACTTCTCCCCGTCTACGCTTTCAAAGGATAGTAAAAGCAGGATGGGACGTAAACGTTTACCTTCTTTCATCGCTTTCTTGAAAGGCTCATAGAAAACAGATTCTTTACGCTTATCCAACTCTGTTAAAAGAGCTTCATCCACTCTACGCCGGTATTCTTCAACCATCATTAAAAAATTATTTGGCGTATTCTCCTCCACGTTTACATTCAATTTTCCCAACTCAAGTACCCTAATCTAACCGCGAATATAAACTTGTTGACGCAGCGATCAAGTTTCCATGATATACGTCATGATCTTCCCGGAAATTATGATACGGTAAACCAGGCATTATTAATGAGTGAGTGCTTAGACAGATATGTGGTGTTGTTGCTGAGGAAAGAACACTCGCCTTAACAGGTTTCCGTCAAACACTACTCTCATAAAAGATGAGGGAACACTGTTAATTAGAGTTGGGGGAGTCACACAATGAAGGCTAGAATGTAAACTAGTGTAGTAGCCAGATTCACAATCAAGTTTACTGCGCAAAGCTTCTCTAATATCGCGCGGTCACGCCATAATCCTCTTATTACTAATAGGACAAGGATAAGCGATACTACTAACACAGGCGGATAAAACCATAAAACATGTATAGGGGCGCCGAACGCTATTGACACGATCACCGTCACCCAGCTTCCAACACCTGCAGAAGCATAAAGATAGGATGCGCGTTCTAATCCCAGCCGCACTGAAAGATTATTCTTCTCAGAGGCTAAATCAGCTTGATAATCCGGGAATTCATTAAGCAGTATTACATTGAAGATGGTAAAACAGACGGGGAGCGCTATTAAATGTATCAACGGCGTTATCTCCATTGTTTGCAGATAATATCCTACAGTTACAGGCAACCACCCATAGCATAAAGCTATCCACAGCTCTCCTAATCCAGTTCTAACCCACCGGATAGGCGGAGTGGAATAGAAAAAACCGCCGATTAACCCTATTAAACCTAGCGGGATCGTTAATATCCCTGTCTTATAGCCTAATTGCAGTATCAACCCTACGATGACCGCCATTATTAAGCTGATAAGAGACGCCTCTAACGCCGCCTGCTTGGGTAAGAGTCTACGCTGTAAAACCTTTGAACCTCCGGAAAACCGGCTGGCCTTGCAACCTGTTGAAAGCGAATCCTCCATGTAATCCCAATATTCTCCAGCATAATAGGTGGCTAGCATCACGAATACTACGCCTAGTGTACCTAAAGCGAAGACATCACAGCGGAAGACGCCTTTAAGCGACCATGCTAGAACCCCTCCGAGTGTGAAAGGTAAAACCCCAACTGTGTGGAAGGGTAGACGTGAAAGAGCTATCCAAGCGCGTAGTTTCACAGATTTTTTTACCATTTAAATCTGTAATCAATCCCTTAAACTAGTATATAAGCGTTTTACACTTTTATTATTTCAACGGAGAACCCTGATGGAAAAAGATGTAATAAACTCTGCATCAGAGTTCATAGA
>JAHQXC010000123.1 GCA_029856525.1 Candidatus Odinarchaeia archaeon | reverse complement strand
GGAATCTCATAAAGAGAATTGAAAGACAAACAAGTCATACAAGCCATCCAAGCTTACATCAGTCAGAATCTCATAAAGAGAATTGAAAGTTTATACAAACACCCTTTTATACAAATAACCATACACTTATGAATCTCATAAAGAGAATTGAAAGAAAAGGAAATAAATTTATAATTAAGTCCCAACATATTTAGCATTAATATTTTTATTATCAATAGTGTTGATCTAAATGTCTACTAAAATTATACGCTATAAGAAACCTGTTACATTAGCTTCTGTTATTGTAGCGGTAATCATTTTTGGAACTTATTTAGGGCTAGCATTTCCTTCCGTTGTAATAGAAAGAAGTGGTTCTCTTTCAACTGTGTATGGAAATTTAGATATACCTGTAAACATAGGATTTCCAAAAAACAGTTTTATGATGCAGTTTACGTATACTGGAAGTGGGAATATAATTCTTGGAATATATGATTCGCAGGGGAATCGAGTATACGATGGAACAGCTACTGTATTATCAAAAACTATTACTCTTAACAGCACTTGGCTTCCAGCAGGGGAATATGTAATAAAATTTTTCTATGTATTTGCGGCGGGAAGCTATAATCTGAAGGTTATTGCTAAAGGATTCCCCTTTTAAAAGTTTGAACTTATTTTAATTCCTACTTTTGGTCTTCTGGTAAAAACGCTTCAACTCAAATCTGACATAGAGTTTTATTTAGTGGATGTTGTTTTAAACCTGTGAGCGGATAGTGTCGTTAGAGGTTTTTAATGGTTTAACCCCATTTACTGTTGGCGTGAGGGGGTCGCTCATAAAACGAGATATAAGGTTATATCAGGTTATATTCTTGTTTTCGCGAAACCATTTTAGGTCTGCGAGTACAGTGGAGTTTTCGATTTGAATTTTTGGAATCGACCAGAACCGGTTTAAAAGCTTATTCTTTTCTTTGAAGGAGATTTGACGGAGGCCATGTATTTCATAAAATTTAATAGCATAGATGGATGTTATCCGGGTTCCCACTAATACAGGTTTACAAGTCTGTTTTAAAAGGTGTGTTAAAAGCTGGCCGCCTATTCCCCGCCGTTGTTTATCAGGTTGAACATAGGCGTGTCTGATGAGAGCTATGTTTTCCACGTGTTGAAGCCTCATAACAGCGACCGGCGTCCCGTTTAATTCATAACATTGGAATTAAACGTCGCTTGCGATTTCACGGTTTAATTTTTCACGTGTCATGTATGGTTTACTGTAGCAGTCAGCGGGGATCATGTTTTTGGCTTCAAACTATTATAGGTGTTTCATACACTCTTTATTAGCATCAACTCTGTGTGCTGGTAGCGACTAAGAGAACTATTTCCATTGTATGTGATCCTTTTTGGTTTTTGTCTTTTTTGATGAGAGTTTTAACTTTTATAATATTACATATTTTTCTTCTTTACTTGTATTCAAAGTTGATTCTTAAAGTTTTAGATTTCCGTTTTCTTTTAGCTCCTCCCATCTCTTTTCATATTTTTCCCGGTTTTAAATATGTTTTTTTCTAAACTATCCTCTTTTAATTCGGAAAGCGTGTAGGGATACCCGCTTCTTTTTTCATAAAATTCTTCGTTCTCGCTGAATTCTATGTAGTAGCTGTTATAACCCAAGCCTGACTTTCGAGGCGGCCCCATAGTTTCTTCGATCATTTCTTTAATATCGATGACAAAAATGTGCTTTGGATATGCCGCGTCTTTTTCAGCAGCAATTAGAATACAATAGTCAAATTTTTTATCTTTAAACTGTTTCCCACTCGATAAACCCCAACCCCAGAATGGTTGTCTACCGCTTTTCTCAAAAGAATATCGCCTTCGCGGTGATGAAGTATCGCCCATTTAACCTCAAGCTTCTTTCCAGTTTTAGCTAGCACGATATCACGGCGTTTGTAGAATACTTATAAAGGGTTTGAAACAAAAGTTTTGTTAGAGTTTTTCAAGTTTTTTTGGTTTTGTGTTTATTTTTCTTCTGAGGGGATGAGGGGGGCGTTTTCGATTCCTCTGATTGAGAGGTTTTGGTCTATGTATAGGAGGAGGATTCTTGGTTGGCCGTTGCATGTGTGCTGGGT
>JAHQXC010000122.1 GCA_029856525.1 Candidatus Odinarchaeia archaeon | reverse complement strand
TTTCTTAAACCCTCTTCGCGAATATTCTTTAACTGTGAAAGCTTAGATTTTTGTTTTTCAACCTCCAGCTCTAAATCTTTTACAAGGCTTTCCTTAAAGCTTATATCTTTCTCCTCGTCTTCGAAGCTGTTCTCCAATACTTCAAGATCTCTTATCACAGCCTCTAATTCTCTTCGAAAATATCCGCTTTGAGTGTTTAAATATTCTAGCAGCTCGCCGACCGTGTCAACCGTGTTTTTTAACATGTTATAAGCTTGAGAGAAATCTTTCATAGCCTCCACCTTATCATTAATATGTTTATTTAAAGTTAAATACTCTACCGCTAGCATAGGTTAAAATATATTTTAAACCGGTTAACCTGTTGTTTAAAACGGTTTACAGCCTTAATTTTTTTTCAGTAAATGTTAGGCAGCCGATCAAAGTATCCCTGTGAATGCCAGTATACTGAACACTATGAATAATATCGCTGAGACGCGTCTAATTAAGATAGGTTTCAATCTACCGCTTAAACGGTTCCCTAATATTACAGCTATAGAGTTAACCACCGTGAATCCTATTAACGCTCCTATAAATACGCTGATAGGTGACAGAGTTGATATAGTTAAACTGATTATTGAAATCTGAGTTTTATCCCCGAACTCCGAGATAAACATTAAAGTGAAAAAAGCGGCTAAGCTTTTATTAGAAGAAGCCGCCTGCTCCCCTCTCACAGGAGTTAAAAGATAGTATAAGCCGAGTAACAGGAACAGGGAGCCTGAGATATATTTTAAAAATATTCCAGGCGTTAACTCTACTATCAGATATCCGAATCCTATTCCTATCAATGTCACAGCTGAGAGAGCTGTTAAAGCTAAAGTTAAAACTATTAGAGGGCGACGGTGTTTAGCCGAGTAGACTACGGTGAGAAGCATGGTTTTATCGCCTATCTCCGTGATTAATATTAACGTTAAAGCTGTTATAAACGCGTCCAGCAACAGGTTCACCGTTACCAAGCTTAGTTAATAATCTGTTTTAAACCCTTTCCATAATGCTTTAAACTTTAAAAATATGATAGTTTCATATTAAATCCGCGTTTACAGGTTTCTTAAAGCCTTAGATTTAACAGGCCTCCTACCGCAGCTAAGCTCACCCTCAGGACAGTAACCCAGTCTATCACAGCTAGGCCCAGCGTTTTCAAATAGAATAGGAGCTACTTTACGAACCTCCTCTAGCATTCTACGAGCAACCTCTCTTATCTCCCATTGAGCCCTATTACAAAGCCTCAGATTAAAGAAATGATTCAATTCACGCGCATTCATCGTCACAACTATATTAGTTGAAACCGCGTTAGGTAAAATATATCTAGCATCCTCAGCAGGTATCTTCGCCAACATTCTCTCATAGAATTCAGCGATCTTCAACATAAGCTCATCATATTCCCGGTTAAACTCACTCCCCTCTATCGTCTTAGGCTTCACATATTTTAACTCGCCGGCATTAAATTTAACGTAACGCTGGCTTTGCTGAGTATAAGAGGCGAGTCTATGCCTGACAAGCTCATGCGAGCAAGCCCGAGAAATCCCTTCAATACTAAAAGTGAAATACGCGTGCTCAGTCACCGATAAATGACCGTAGCTTATAACCTTTCTAAGAAACTTGAACGCCTCCTCATCAGTTAAATTCTCGAATATTTCTTTAGGGCTAAGCTTCTTCCACGAAGTGAAAGCAGCCGCAGCACACGTTCTATCAGGGTTAGGCGTATAATTTAATAGTTTAACTATCATAGTTAACAATGTAAGCGGTTCACATATTTTAACCCTACCGGTTTAATAACAGATAAATATACGAGACATCCAAATATATTCTAATAAGAAAAAAGGAGATTTTATATGAGCGATAAAACATTAGACGCATACACTGAAATTAAAGAAGCCTTAAAGAAAGACTACAGAAAAGGCCAAATATGGGAATGCCAGGGCGGATGCGGGAAGAAAATCCAGATCATCGAAGAATGCAAAAACGCGTGCGGCTTCCTCCTATGCTGCGGGAAACCTATGCGACTCATAAAAGAATAAGCTAAACACGCTCAAAATAAAATTTCAATATTAAAATAAA
>JAHQXC010000121.1 GCA_029856525.1 Candidatus Odinarchaeia archaeon | reverse complement strand
TCAGCTTTAGATAAATGGGGGTTTAACTACGAGGTTTTTCTTAGAAAGAATCTAAAGTTTAATTTTATAATAGAGAAATACAGGAGATCTGAGAAAGAATTATTAAAAAGCATGCTTCCAATTCAAGAGCCTGTAATTTATGCGATAATAAACCATCTTCCTTCACCTAGAGCTGCTCAAAAATATAGGATTCCGAAAATATGGTCTGGGCCGATCAGCTCTGAAGCAGGCGGGTATTTAACAGAGTGCAATCCATCTAACCCGGTTATACTAGCGGTCTCCAGTATCCTCTATGATCCCAAGCTAAGATACACTATAACTGCTAGAATCTTCTCAGGGACGGTTAGAAGAGGGCATCGGCTTGTATCTCTCTCAGATAAATCCATACATACCGTAAGCCAACTATTCCTATTAATGGGGCCTTCTAGAGAACCCATCGAAGAGGCTAAAGCAGGTAATATAATAGCGTTAACAGGTTTTTCAAATATAAGATCCGGGGAGACTTTAATTCAAGAGGGTTTTGAGAATAAAATGATACCTTTCGAACAGATCAGGTATGTCTCTGAACCGGTAATGACGGTTTCATTAGAACCTGCGAAACTGTCTCAGCTACCTGAACTTCTAAGCGATCTAGAACTTTTAGCTGTTCAAGACCCTAATCTTAGAGTATCTATTAATAGAGAAACCGGCGAATACCTTTTATCCGGTATAGGTCAACTGCATCTTGAGATAACTATTAAAAAACTTAGAGAGAAAGGCTTCGATATAATCGTATCCGAACCTATGGTTATCTATCGGGAGACTATACAGAACTCTTTTGAAAGTACGAGTGAAACCGGTCTATCCGTTAAAAAAATAACTTTAAAACTATCCCCTCTTAGCGATGAAATTATTAATTTTCTAGCCGAGTATAGCGGGGAAATCTTAGACCAGAAAAAAGTTTTAAGCGCGTTGCAAAGAAACTTCAAAGATAACCCTGTAATAGAGCAAGCGCGATGGGTTTTTCCAAATGAAAATTTATTAGCGACTACTCTACCTGAGATAAATCCTAAACTATTCGAGATTTTAATTCAAGTATTTAAAAATAAACTAGCCGCCGGGTTATTATGCGAGGAGCCTGTGAGGGGAATTATAATTCATATAAAGGATCTTGATGTCGATGAGCGAAAATTGAATATAGTCGAGTTAACATCTATTCTAAGCGATTTATTCAACCATGTTTATGTAAATTGTAATCCTATACTACTAGAGCCTATATATAGAATTCAGGTATCCACTCCAGTGGAATTTATAGGTAAGATCTCAACTTTAATATCGCAGAAACGTGGGAGAATAGAAGATATCTCGGAGAGTACAAGCACAGCTATCGTCAACGGCTATATCCCTGTAAAAGAAACATTCGAGCTTTCTGATGAATTACGTTCAAAAACATCTGGTAAAGTATTCTGGCAGATGCAATTTTATAACTGGCAGCCTTTAGGGAAGAAGGAGGAGGCGCAGGTTGTTAAAGAAATCCGGATGAGGAAAGGCCTCCCTGTTTAGCTTTCACCGCATACATCGCATTTCAAATTCCTTTTTATCTCAACATAATCGAAGGAGGTTTCAAGACCGTCGAATACAATCATTTTATCATATAGCGGTTTACCGAAGCCTGTTATTAGTTTAATAACTTCTAAAGCCTGTATTAAACCGATTATTCCAGGAGTCACACCTACCACGGGGAAACCCCCCTCAACTTCTCTAACACCTTTAAAAACACACTCTAAGCACGGTCCTTTTCTAGGTAGAATTGTAAAAGTTTGACCACCCCAGCCGGTTACCCCTCCGTGAACCAGCGGAATATTTTTTTCAACACAGAATTTATTCAATAAAAACCTAGTCTTCCAGTTGTCTAAAGCATCTACAATAACATCACAGCCGCCTATAAGCTCATCTATATTCTCTTCATTAATAGTAGAAGTGGTGAAGACTACGTTAATTTCAGGGTTAAGTTTTTTAAGTTTTTCCGCAGCAACCTCAGCTTTAAACCTGTTAAGATCGCAAGTAGAAGCTATTATCTGACGGTTTAAATTACTTAACTCGAATTTTTCACTATCAA
>JAHQXC010000120.1 GCA_029856525.1 Candidatus Odinarchaeia archaeon | reverse complement strand
AGTGATCCTGGAATGCCAACAAAATGCCCAGATTACTGTCCCTATTATCAAATCTGTCATAAACAAGAATAAACTTAATAATAAGGTACACGACTATTTATAAATTAAAATGAGATTAGTCATCAATGAACCAGGCTCCTTTATCGGAACAAGAAACGGGATGATCACAGTTTATAAAAGCGGTGAAAAAATATTAGAGGTAGCCATCCCAAAAGTAAATTTTATAATAGTTTTAACACGCGGAGCATCATTCTCATCAGCGCTCATAAAACTTCTAGCCAGACATAACATACCCATAATATTCTATTCTTCGTTAGGATACCCGGTATCAATGTGTAAAAGCTTTACAACCGGTGCCATAGAATTAAGAAAAAACCAGTATAAGATTAAGGAAACAGAAGACGGAATTAAATTAGCAAGTTTATTCGCTCAGGGAAAAACCCTTAACCAGTATAGTATACTCTACTCTATGGCTAAAAACCGTTCTATAAGTGATCCTCAATTATCTAAAGAATTATATAAAGCAGCTAGAGAAATAAAGCATATAAGCGATGAGATCACCAGACTCGGAGTTGAAAAAACTGGAAACTCGATTCAATCAATTATAAACTTAGAAGCTGAAGCTGCTAAAATATACTGGGGCATACTCCCTAAGCCGCTATCTAAAGTATTAGATTTCCCTGGAAGAAAGAAAAGATTTGAGAACCCTACAGATTCAGTGAACATCTCACTCAACTACCTGTATACAATACTAGGAGGCGAATGCAGCTTATACCTTGAATTATGCGGTTTAGACCCCTACGCAGGCTTCCTACACGCAGACAATCCTAGAAGACCCGCCTTAGCAATGGATTTAATGGAAGAATTCAGACAGCAAGTAGTTGATCGAGTGGTTTTCAAAGCAGCATTCGAAAGAAAATTAGAAAACATACTTGAAAACAACCGTCTAACGCGAGAAGCTAGATTAATGTTGTATAAATCCTATGTAGAACGCATGAACACTAAAGTAACCTTCCTAAATAGAAGTCTACCAATACAAGACCATATTTTTCTACAAGCTAGGCGAATAGCCGAGTATATCATGGGTAGACATGAATATAAACCCTTCACGTTGTGAGTTAAATGTTCACCTTAGTTATATACGATATAACTGAAAACAATCTACGACTAGCAGCAGCTAACGCGTGCAAAAAATACGGCTTAATAAGAGTCCAAAAAAGTGCATTTCTAGGTGAAATCTCCAATTCTCTGAGAAAAGAACTAGCCGCCGCCCTCAAAGAAATCGTGAAAAACACAGAAAACAATATTCAAATATACGTTATATGCAGAGCAGACCTATCACATAAAATAGAGCTAGGTAAACCCTACAAAGGCGAAGAAAGCGACCTGTTAATGTGACATAAAATGGCAGAAGACGAAGAAAACTATATCCCAGTTAAATGGATCGAAATCTACCACTACTGCCCCCGAATCATATACTTCATAGGCGTCCTAGGATTTAAAGAAAGCGAAAAAGAATACATGAAAGAAGGAAAACAGGAAGAAGAACTCCAAGAAGAAAAAGAAAAAAGAAGAAAAACACTACTAGCGAAAAGAAAAGAAACAGTAATCGAAAAATGGACAAATATAAAGATATATTCGCAAACACTAAAATTAGTAGGAATACTAGACTTAATAGTCAAAACACCTCAAGGGCTCAAAATAATAGATATTAAAAACACCGATCAAGAGAAACTTCAACCAGGCTACCTATACCAGACAGCAGCCTACGCTCTACTAGCACAAGAACACTTTAAAAAACATGTAAAAAGCATAATAATACACCATGTGAAAAACAATAAAACATTTGAAATAAACCTAACAAACCAGATAATACAACACGTCCACTGGACTATAAAAAAGATAAATAAAATCTTGGAAAAACAGCAAATACCAAAAGCCAAAAACAAGAAGCAATGCCAAGGCTGCGGCTACTACCAGTTATGCAAAGCCCTCTAATTTTTCTACCCTTTATAAATACCTCTGCAAGAAAGGGGGTAGCGGAAAAACCTCCATAAAAACAAGCAGAAAAAAACTTATTTACCCGAAAACAATAAAATAACCTATCGGAATCTCATAA
>JAHQXC010000058.1 GCA_029856525.1 Candidatus Odinarchaeia archaeon | reverse complement strand
CGATAGCACTGCTAATAATATTAGTGATAAATATTTTAAACTGGGCTGGTGTAAACATAGATCAATTAATCTCAAATATCGCCAATCTATTACCGTTCTAGATCCAGCCTCATAAACAGTTAACTAATTATAACTAGATTACTAGATTTAAAATACTCTTAGAGCATTCTCTTCATAAAAAATAGCTGAGCGCTTTTTATACTATAAATAATGAAGAAAAAATCGGTGAAATACGAAGGAGGAAGAATAGCAGTCTTCTAGAAAACCTAGCGGCGCGCTCTTCCACCGATTGCAGGTATCCGGTAGAATAGATTTCTAACTAATCCGACTTTCTTATATATCTGAAATTAAAGGCTAACATTCAATTTTATTTTCTGTCCTCTAATACAGCCGAGTTTTATCTCTCTGGCTAGCCTAGCTATTTCAGATAATCTTTCGAAGGGGTTTGTGATATTCACCGCATATATTCGAGCGTATGCGCTTCCTACAACTACTCCATCCGCACCCGCCGCTATTAGGGTTTCAGCATGCTCCCGCTTGGATATTCCGAAGCCAACCATTACTGGTATATTTGTTTCCGCTTTAACCTTCTCTATGAGAGTGGCCGTAGTCTTTTTACTTCTAAACTTGGAACCAGTTACACCCTCTAGACCTATAAGATATATGAAGCCTGAAGCCTCTGCCAGGATTCGGCTGAGCCTTTCCCTAGAGGTTGTAGGCGCCACCTGAAGTATTAGATGTAAGCCTAGTTTCCGAGTGAGCTCCAGTAGAGGCTGCGCCTCTTCGATTGGAAGATCTGGGATTAAAACGCCTTGAACACCAGCATCTTTGGCTTTATTTAGAAAATTCACGAGACCCATATTGTATACAATGTTAAAGTACGTAGTTAGGATTACTGGTGTTTTTAACCCTCTATCTCTTAGCTTTTTTATCCCTTCTATGCATTTAGCTGGTGTTACGCCGGCTTTTAAAGCTCTTTCACATGCTGCTTGAAAGATTGCACCGTCTGCTATGGGATCTGAAAAGGGAATGCCAAATTCTATGATGTCTGCGCCGTTTTCGGCTAGAGTTTCTATAAGTTTTATAGAGAAATCTTCGCATGGATCTCCGTAATAGACATGAGCCATGTGTGCGCCTTCTCCGCGCGCCCTAACTGCGTTGAATAATTCTTCAAGCTTCATAAAAATACCTCAGAATGGTTTCCATATCTTTATCACCCCTCCCAGAATAATTGATTACAACTATGTCCCCAGGGCTGAACTCCTCTCTGTGATTAAGAACATATGCTATAGCATGAGCTGTTTCTAAAGCTGGAATAAGCCCCTCAGTTCTAGCCATAACCTTCACCGCATCGAAGACTTCATTATCAAAGGAATAACACGCTTTGATCCTTCCAATCTCGCATAAATAGGAGATTTCAGGCCCTCTTCCAGGATAGTTTAAGCCTGCGCTTCTAGTCTTCGAAGGTTTTATTTGACCGTATGGATCCTGCATAACTTGCATTAAGCTTCCGTGGAGAACTCCCGGTCTTCCAAGCTGAAAAGCCGCTGCGCTGTTTTCTGATTCAAGACTCTCCCCGCCACCTTCAACAAAATATAGTCTAACATTCTCTTCCTCGATAAAGGCTTTGAAAGCGCCTAGGGCATTACTTCCTCCACTCCCGCAGGCAACTATGGCGTCTGGAAGCCGCCCCTCTTTCTCTAAGATCTGCTCTCTAATTTCTCTCCCTATTACACCTTGAAAAGTAGCCACAATAATGGGGAACGGGTGCGGTCCAACAGTTGAACCCATAAGATAGTGGGTTGTTCTGGAACAAGCCGCCCACTCTCTTAAAGTTTCGGAGACCGCATCTTTTAGAACTCCGGCGCCGATTTTTACAGGTTTTATCTTGGCGCCTAAAAGTTTCATTTTTTTAACGTTAGCGGCTTGCCGCTGAATATCTTTTACACCCATGAAAATCTCTGTTTTTAATTCGCAGATATTCCCTGCCATAACCGTGGCGAGCCCGTGCTGTCCAGCCGCGGTTTCGGTGATCAGCCGTTTCTTCCCCATCTTTTTAGCTAACAGAGCCTGTCCAAGAGCATTGTTAAGTTTATGAGATCCTCCGCAAACCATATCTTCTCTTTTAAGGTAAACTTTGAAGCCAACAAGCGTGCTGAAGTTTCTAGCATAATAAAGGGGCGTCGGTCTACCGGCATAATTTCTGAGTAGCTCTTGAAATTCTCCCTGAAATTCTTGGCTCGGGTAGATTTTCTCGAAAGCTTCTTCCAACTCTATAAGGGCGTGCATAAGGATCTCGCTCACATATTGACCACCATATATCCCGAACCTACCCTTCATTTATCGCCCTCCTTAATCCTGAATCGAAATGGAGTTTACAGCTTCTATGAAGGTTTTAATCTTCTCCGGGTCCTTCAACCCCGGCTTCACCTCCACACCCGAGGAGACGTCAACAGCATAAGGCCTTACTATTCTAATTGCTTCCTTAACGTTTTCTGGTTTTAATCCACCAGCAAGTATTAAAGGTTTAGGATACAATGCATCTCTTATACACGCAGTTATACGCCAATCATGGGTTACCCCCGTGCCCCCAAATTTATCAGCTACATAAGAGTCAACAAGAATAGCATCGAAAAATTGTGTGAGTTTCACAATAGTTTGAATTTCAGCTTCGGATTTAATCGGCACTGTGCCAATTAAACGGGCTTCAGGGAGAATTCTTTTTAAAATTCTAATCATCTCTAAATTCCCGCCGTGAACTTGGATTACATCAGGTTTAAGACTTTCATAAAGACTTACAATTCTTTCAGGATCCTTTAGAACAGTGACAAGTACTGTTTTAACGAATATAGGCACCGCAGTTATAAGTTTCTTAGCAGCTTCAAGAGATAAGTTTCTAGGCGATTTGGGGGCATCTACAATGAAACCTACCGCGTCAGTGCCCAAACTGCAAGCTGCCTTCAAATCCTCTATTCGTGTTATTCCACAGATCTTAACTCTTACTCTTCTCATAGGGCGGTTACAAGCTCCATAAGTTTTTTTTCCATGTTTTCAGCTTTCATCACAGCAGAGCCAACCAAAAAAGCCTTTGCACCCAAACGTGTTAACCATCGTATATCCTCAGGGGTTTGAATGCCACTTTCGCTTATCACTATTCTACCTTCAGGGTTAACGTTGGCTAGAATACTCTCCGTAACAGTAAGATCTACATTCAAGGTTGACAAATCCCTGTTATTTATTCCTATGAGATCAGCATCTGTTTTAAGGGCTACAGTGAACTCTTCTATAGTGTGAGTTTCAAGGAGAACTTCAAGGCCTAACCTATGAGCCTCCTTGATCATTTCACTTAGAGGGAGTTTACCATATCCTCTGTTGAATATTTGGGAGATTAATAGGACTATGTGAGCTCCAGCTTTATATGCTGCCTTCAATTGAATAGGGTCTACAATTATATCTTTCATTAAAATCGGCGCCTCCACGTGTTCACATACTTTAGCTAAAATCTCGAGTGAACCATTGAAGTATTTGGGCTCGGTGAGAACGGATATGCCTACGGCTCCGGCTCGAAGTATGGCTTCTGCAACTTCAATAGGGTTGTTTATTTGTCTAAGTTTGCCTTTAAACGGTGACGAAGGTTTTATCTCCGCGATCACCGGCGCGTGCTTGCATTGAAGTATCGCTTTCTTGAGACTATTTTTTCGTCTATAAATTGTTTTTCTAAAGCTCACTGTATAGTACCCTGATTCCACAGTTTTCAAGGCTTCTTGGGCCAAGATGTCAAGGTAGTCGCTCATATCTGGTCTCCAACTCTTCAAGTTTTTCTACGTTACTCTCCCCACAAAATTTAACTAAATTCTTTAATTTGAGGTAAGCGGCTCTGCTTTTAATAGATTCTTTGGCAACTTCCATTGCATAATCGAAGTCATCAGCTTTTCCACCTACTATTATACCTGCTGCAGCATTCACAAGGACCATCTTCATTTTTGGATCATTTTCATTCAATTTGTTTGTAAGAATTTTGAAGGTTAGTTCTGCGCTTTTTTCAGGTTCTCCTCCGATAATTTCTTCTAAAGTCGCTTTCTGGATACCAAAATCTTCAGGTGATACTTCAAAAGTTTTAATTTCTCCATTTTTCAGCCACGCTATCCTAGTTTTTCCGATAATTGATATTTCGTCAAGCCCATCCATTCCATGGACCACCATAGCTTCCTCAAGATTTAGGCTCTTAAGTACTTCTGCTATTTTTTCTACTAAAGAGAGATCGTAGACACCTACCACCTGAGCGTTAGCGAAAGCGGGATTAGTTAAAGGACCTAGAATATTGAAGACGGTTCTTATACCAAGCTCTCGCCTAGGTCCTGTCACATACCTCATGGCTGGGTGAAACACAGGGGCGAACATGAAGCATATTCCAATTTTTTCTATGGCTTCTTCAACTTTTTTAGGCGGTGTATTCAAATTTAACCCTAGTTTTTCTAAGACGTCAGCGCTGCCGCTTTTACTTGTAACTGAACGGTTGCCATGCTTGGCGACAGATATACCTGCACCAGCAACTACGAAGGCGGCTGTGGTGCTAACATTAAAAGTTTTTACGCGGTCCCCCCCGGTTCCACATATATCTACAAGCCGGCCTTTAACCCGTGGCTTTATTCTAAGACATAATCTTCTCATCACATTGGCGAATGCTGTAATCTCCTCTACAGTTTCGCCCTTTATTCTTAGGGCTGTTAGTAAGGCGCCTATCTGTGTAGAAGTAACCTCCCCTTTCATTATAGCCTCCATGGTCTCGGAGGCTTCTGTGGAAGTGAGGTTTTCCCCTTCTACCAGTCGCTGTATAACTTCCTGTATCATTTTTCATCACCGTAAAGAAAGTTTTCAAGAATCTTCTTACCATCTTCGGTTAGAATAGATTCCGGATGGAATTGGACCCCTTCGATAGGGTAGCTTACGTGGCGGACACCCATCACATTACCATCATCCAATGATATAGCGGTAACTTTCAGGCATGAGGGGATAGCTGTGGTATCAACTATTAGTGAATGGTATCTGGTGGCGCGGATCGGGTTTTTAATATTCTTGAAGACTCCTTCCCCATCATGTTTCACTAGGCTAGTTTTGCCGTGCATTAATGTCTTAGCTCTTATAATCCTTCCGCCGAAAGCGTGTACTATCCCCTGGTGGCCGAGACATACGCCTAGCGTCGGAATTTTAAAGCTCATATATCTTAAAATTAGGTTGCAAACTCCAAAGTAACGAGTTTCTTCAGGGGTCCCCGGTCCTGGGGAGATCACTATCCTGTTAGGCTTCAGCCTTAAAGCTTTCTCAAGAGTTAACTCATCATTACGGTACACTATCGGCTTAGAGCCGAGTTCACCGATATACTGAACGAGGTTATATACGAAAGAGTCATAATTATCGATGATGAGAACTTTCATAATCCTTCCCCTTCAGAGGCTATTTTCAAAGCCTTAAGTAGAGCTGAGGCTTTTTGTTCAGTCTCGAACCATTCATTTTCTGGAATGGACTCTGCTACGATGCCTGCACCAGCTTGAATGTAGGCTTCACTATCCTTCGTTACGAGTGTTCGTATAGTTATAGCGAAGTCAGCGTTCCCGTTATATGAGAAGTAGCCTAATGCCCCTGCGTATGGTCCTCTACGAGTAGGTTCATTTTCCTCAATTATTTCCATCGCTCTCACTTTTGGAGCTCCTGAAACAGTTCCAGCAGGGAAAACAGCTCTTAAAGCATCATAACAGTCGCAATCTTTTCGTAACTTACCAATCACTCTTGAAACTATGTGTTGGACATGACTGTACTCATATATTCGCATAAATTCTGGAACTTCGACTGTTCCAAATTCAGCGATTCTCCCTATATCGTTTCTAGCCAAATCCACAAGCATTACGTGTTCGGCGCATTCCTTTTGGTCTTTCAACAGCTCCTGCTTAAGAATTTTGTTTTTAACCGGGTCTTCGACGCGAGGTCTTGTTCCAGCTATGGGGAAGGTTTCAACTACGCCGTTTTCCACTCTTACAAGCATCTCAGGGCTGGAGCCAATAATCTGTCTGGAACCCATTTTGAGATAGTACATGTATGGAGACGGGTTGATTCTGCGTAGGGCCTTGTAGAAATATATGGGGCTTCCTTGGAAGCGGAGAGTGTAACGTTTTGAGAGAACTGCTTGGAAAATATCACCCGAACTGATGTATTCTTTTACACTCTCTACAATGTTTTCAAAAGCTTCTTTTTTAATATTAGTTTCCGGCTCAGAATAGGAGAACGCTTCCACAGCAGAGGTTTCACCTGCGTGCGCTAAAACTTCATATAATCGATTTTCTCCATAGTAGTAGTAGAATACTTCTCTATTCTTATGATCGAAGACTATGCCATCATCGAAGATCCCCATCTCTAAATCTGGAAGATGCAAGTCATCTGTGGCGATTTCAGGAAGTCGCTCCCAATAGCGTACCGCGTCATAAGAAATATACCCTACAGCCCCCCCTATTAATCTGTACTTAGCAGTTGATACGTAAGCTTCGCCTACAAGCTTTTTAATCACGTCTAGTGGGTTATTAATATTATTTATAGTTATAGTTTCGTCTTCGACCAGATTTCGAATTTTAGCTCTCCCGTCTTTTACAGTAACCACTATCCTGGGATCGAAGCCGATAAAAGAGTATTCAGCAAGTTTTTCACAGCCTTCAACAGATTCTAAAATATACGCATACTCGTTATTTTGGCATATTTTTGTGAAAAGATCAATTATAGAGTTTATATAAGTGAGTTTCACAATTTTTAGCTTTGGTTTAGAAAGCTTTTTAGATCCAAACGTAATTCCCCATTTTAGCACCCTCGCTTATTCATAGCAATAACTGTATAAATTAATATTTAAATTTTTAACATACAAAGAATCCATAAGGTGTATGAAAGTTTTATAGGATAATCTTGTTCGAAGATTCTGGAAAGGATTAACCTATTTCCTCTGAGAGCGATTTTGTTTTTCACATGAACCGTCGGAGTTCTCTCTCATAATATTCTATTGGAGGACGCTCTACTTTAGTCGAGGAGTGGTTGACTAAGAAATAATCTCTAGATAAAAGGGTTAAACTGGTTTATGGTGCTCCGGTCGGGATTTGAACCCGAGTATCCCCTTATTTCAGTAATCTAGGGGGCGAGTGGGCAGGTTTAATCCTTGAGCCCCTGATGCTTGACCGGACTACACCACCGGAGCACTATTTTTATCAAATCTTTGAAGGAATACTCTAGTTTTCAACTATAGGATGAGCTGCTAATCTTTTTAACTTTTTTCGTTGAAAAGATTTTAAATAGTATAGTTTTAACCGGCTGAGGTAATCATACCGCGTGATATAAATTTTAAACATGGTTGAGGCTACTCTGCTGCCTGGCTTTTTCGCCTCTCTAATTGAACTATATGCGTAATATAACCTGCTATTTTATTTCTCACACTCTTCGATTTAACTTCTGATATTTCATCTACTACTTTCTTATTTTTTTCAAAATCGTCTGTGAACTTGTCCGCGTAAAGTTCGACTAGTTCCCAGACTAGGTTTTTGATTGAGCTAGGTCTGACCCGTCCCATTATTTTTCCTCCAGTTAATTCAAGTGCTTTGAATATTTTTTAACATAGTATTTAAATTTTAACTTTAATTTCATGTTTCAACTGGTGGAGATAATTTTTCTATAAGTTTTGTTTTCTTCAAAGCTAGCCAAGTTAAAACTGCTATAATAGACGCGATCATCGCGTTAATCATGTCAAAGACACCTGATAAGAGTGCTAGAATAAAAGCGCCGGGGATAATTAAGCTCATAATGATGAACGTGGGTATAAACCCGCCGATTACCGTCGGTGAGATTATCATCATACTTATTTCGAAAACTCCTACTCTATTTTTTTTAGTTAAATCAGAGGTAAGCCCGGCGCCGACTGCTAAAAGCACGTTTCCTATAAACGGTATAAGCCAGAACTCACCTGAGAAAACAGCCGCGTATGATCCTACTATGATTCCTGTGGAAATTCCAGGCCATAAACCTAATAGGATACCTGAGAGAATAGGGGCTATCATTCCAGGGGTTATTTGAACATTAACTGTTACGGGGACCGCTACTGTTCTAAGCGCTAAACCTGCTGCTGACAGTACCCCTATTACCGCTACTTTTAGTGATAGGCTCACACCAGCTCATAAATTTAATAAGCCTATAAATATTTTCTCTTCAAGGTGGTTGAATGAACGGTTTAACTGTGAAATTTCTTTCAACTTTTAAAGAAGTGGCTGGAGTGGAGGAGTTGAAGCTCTCTGTTCCCCCGGGTCTTAGAATAAGGGAGTTGCTGGATTTACTTGAATTAAAAGGTATAAGAGTTAAACATCATATTCAAGGAGCCGGATCTTTTTATAGTTCCTCTATTCTAATATTTATTAATGATTTTGAGATAAGTGTTTTAAACGGTTTAGAAACCGAATTGAAAGACGGTGATACTGTAACTTTTATTCCAGTAGTTCACGGCGGTTAATCGATTATTAGATCAGGTTTCCTTTTCGTTTTTTTAACAGCAGCGTAACAGGCTACAGCTATTATTAATGCACATGCGAGAATAGTTAATAATAGATACGGGTTGTTTTCACTCCTCTCAGATTC
>JAHQXC010000057.1 GCA_029856525.1 Candidatus Odinarchaeia archaeon | reverse complement strand
TTTTCAACAATATCTGAAGCTTCATCTCTTATATCTATGAATTCACGTCTTAGCTCGTCGCTTACAATAAAGTATTTTGTTATAAAAGCTGGTATTTGTCTATCGAATTTTAAGTATACTATGAAACCGAAATCTACCGGCGTGTTTTCACTACACTCTAAGGCTAAGGCGTATCCTGCAGCGGTTAGAGGGTGAAAATTTCGAATTTCACCTGTTTTAATATCCATGATCGCATTGAAAGGCGTGTAAACGTCAACGCTTAGCTCTCCTGAAAGCCCTATTAAAGATCCGTCGACTTTTCTTTCAGCTACAGGCGGAACAGCTATATTAACTATAGAATCAGCTTCAGCGAAGCGAAATTTTGAAAGCGTTTGATCATAGACGGCGGCGGCCTGTATGATTAGAAAATTATATGTTGAAACGCATTTCTTGAATAATTCCGCTTTATCATATGATTCTAGTTTGCTTATAGCATGCTCAGCTTTACTTATAGAATTTTCAGCGATCTCAGTATTTTTTATAATAAGCTCATTCAGTAAGTCTAAGCCAGCTGTATCCGGGTTATTATATATGAATTTTTTAACTTCTAAGAAAACATTTTTTATTATCTCATGTAAAGCTATACCTGTAATCATTTTAATGTTTGCTGGAGGAGTGATTTTTAAAACACGTTTAAGATAAATATCTCTAAGTGTCTCACAGTATCTGGCTGCTAGTTCACCGACACCGAATTTAATATTCTCAGAGAACGGCTGAATAGGAGGCTTATCATAATTCCAGCCTCTTAACTCTTCACTTACAGGTCTTTGATATAATTCCTGTCTTAATAGTTTAAGGCGTTTATCGACATCAGATTTATCTAAAATTAACATAAATAAAATATTACTAATTCAATAAAATAAATATTTAGGCGGAAGGGGATAAACTCTTCGAATTAGAATTAAAATGCGATAGGTTATTTGATATAGTAGTTATAGAATTGTTCAATAGTCTGATGGAAAATAGATCCTCCTCTCCCTCTTTTTCTACTAGCAGCTAAATTATCCACTGCTAAAAGAATATTAAGGAAAAGTAATCCTAATCTTCTATTTAAATTATTAATCCAGATTTCCTTCCAAACACTGCGTAAAATCTCATTACGCTCATTAATTGTCATAGGTTTTTGAAACCTGTTTGAAATGCTTTTTAACGTTTCCTGAAAGCCTTCTTTATCCCCTTCTATATCAAAAAATCTTTCTAAATTTGAATATAATCCTTCTAATAACTGTTGACTTATACTTAAACCTTTTTGAAAGTAAGATAGATTGTCAGATCTTAATCTAGTATTCATAGCATGATGATGGTAGAGTATTGAGAATTCAACTATGTATCTAATCTTTATATCATTGAAGCCAATTATATTTTTTCTTAGCGCCGTGTCGCGTATATAAAATTCATCAAAGAATGACGCGGATATGAATTCGTGGCCTGTGAAGGATAAATACCTGGAATTATTTTCTTTAATGAAATTATTCTGGTAAAATACTTTACCCATATCGTGAAATATGATCGCTAGCTTTAAAAATCTAGTTAACTCTTTTAGCTGAGGAGCTAACTTAACTATATACCTTCCGATTTTAGAGTTTTCAATATTCTCTACTAGCTTTAAGCATTCTTCTATGTGTTCATCTAATGTTTCAGATTTAACCGTCCCGTCACCTTCGATATTATAATATGAATATATTTTTATTAATTTTCACTCGCCTCCGGTCAATCCCAGTTCCTTATCATAATAACCGTCTATAATAAAAGCGATAATATTATTCTTGTATAAGCCTCGCATTACAGATCTCTCATTGCTATAGTCAAAATTTTTTATATCAGAGACAAGTTTTTTCTCATATACTATTGATTTGTCTTCCCCGGGTTTCTCGCTGACAATCACTTCTTTAGGTTTAAGCCTTCTAAGCCACCCTATTGAAATAGGAATAATATGTTTAAGAATAGTTTCATCTATTTTTCGAATAGAATTAACAAACTCGCTGGGAACAACTGGAACAATTAATTCATCTCTTATGAAACTGCCTTCAAGAGAAAAAAATTTCTCAAACGCTTTTAAAGAGAGGAATTCAAGATTAAATAAAATATTCGTAAAGTAGTTTTTTATTTCTTGAATGTTGATTTCAAAATCCGAGTCCTCTGAATATACTTTATCCATAAATTTTTTATAACTTTCAGGGATATGGAAATTTAGAACTCTGCTATCTGATACGTAGCTGTTTTTATTCGAGGATTTTTTTTCAAAATTTTCTATCATGAATTTTAAAGTTTTATCTACAAGATTCCAGTCGTAAACCTTATACCTGCCACTTGTTTCCTTAACGTTACCGTTTTCATCTTTCTCAAACCAGATGAACAATCTCCCATTCTTCTCATTTTCGCGTCTTAGAAAACGGCCTACTCGCTGAATTAAAGAATTAGCTGGAGCCAGCTCTGTGATAAATAAGTTAGATGATATATCCACGCCGGCTTCTATAACCTGAGTGGCAACAATTAAATATTCTTCCCAGTCTTTCAACTTCTCTAACAATCCGACTTTATATTCTCTATCGTTTTCAGTGAATCTAGAGTGTAAAAGTAATTTATGAGTATCATCACTTATAATACTAGTATTTTTAACGATTTTAAAAAATTCTATAGCATCTGACACCGTGTTGAAAACAGTGATTATTCGCTTAAAACCTTGCTTCACAGATTCCTCTATTATTTTAAGTATCCTCGTAAATTTTTCTTCTTCGCTCAAACCTTCAACTATTATTTGATAGTTTTTACTCGCTCTTTCAATTATAAAGCTGCGATCAAAATATTCAGGGTCTTCGAAGCTTAAAACCCTCAAGTATTTATCAAGCGGTTCATTTGTAATCGACAACCTGTAGCCTTTAATTTTTTCTAATAGAATAGTGGGTATAGTAGCAGACATAAGGAATAGTTTCTGTTTATTACGGATCACTTCTTCTATTAATAGCATTAAAAAGTTTAAAGACTTAGTTGAATCGGCTAAAAGGTGGACTTCATCTAATATTATATTTGAGAGTATTATCGAAGAATAGGAGAATAAATAATGGCCTAAAGATCCGGCTGACGTCCCACTCCATGAGCTTTTAACTATTTTATCAAAATCCTCTGGGGGGATACCGAATAATGTAAGAGAGAGAGTGTCAATAGTGGTTAAGGTGATCGGAGCCACTAAATACCTTGACGTCGCATGATGCATATATCTTTTACCTAGGAGATACTTTAAGGAATCCATTATTTTTTCAAATTTCTTGTATTGATCTTCTAGCAGGGTTCTAATGGGGAAACAGATTATCGTCTTAAGATCATCTTGAAAAGAATACCTGGCGACTGCATAAGAGATACCGCTTTTACCGTATCCTGTAGGAGCTTCAATAAGGAAAATATTCTTTTCATTCCAATCTCTACTTATAGCAGCCAAAGCCTTCTCAATAAACTCTCTTTTATGTAATTCAGTGGCTGAAAGAAATTCCTCATAGTATTTTTGCAGCATATTATCACTTAAAACCAGCTCGGAATAGACTGGATTAACTTTATATATTCTTTTCCCGCACTCGAGTCTTCGTCTGTTTTATTATAGGCATTCCAGAGTTCTCTGATAAAACCATATAAAGCCTGGCTGTCACCTAGTATTACAAATTTATACAAGTTTTGAACAGCTCGAAGAATATTATCAGCTTCATCGATTTTTCTTTTCATATTAAAAGATCCTAACGCGTTAAGAACGTATGAGTTTTTCAAAAAACCGCTAATCGCTTTTATGAATGTATCAGTGGAATTCCTGAAGTATTCTCTGATCTTCTCTGTGAAAACAGAATCCTTAAATACTGTTATCGGAGTTACCTCGTATATTTTATACGTGTTACCTTCTCGTTTTATTCTAAATAGCATTGTAGAAATCTTATCTAAATTACCGCTCCTTATTTTATTAACGAGTTCAATGTTAAATAACAATTCTAAGAGTATTAGTTCAGGTAAGTAAATTTTCTGTAATATTTTTCTTATCGCTGATTTTATATTTTCTTTTAAATCTAGAATTGTGTTGATATAGTTCTTATCGTTTTTAGAAAGTAATTCTGAAATCTGATCCGGGGAGTTAAATAAAAAATAAATATTATCTTTATTATTTTCTCTAGAAGTGTAAACGTATGAGTAATGTATTCCTAATAGAGCAATAAGTGTTAACTCTTTTGACAAGTATAATGTAAACTGTTTATCCATATAACCTGTTTCTAAAGATGAAAAACCAGTATATCTATCTGTTTTAAGTAGCTGAAACGATATACCCTCCTCTTTCTTATTAACATCCATTAATATATTTCCTTTTCTCTCTACTTGCTGAAGACTTATTTCCTCTTTATCTATAGATAATAGGTTAAAATTTTCATTGAGATTTTTAAAAGTATCTCGTAAAGTTTTATTTTGAATTTTAACTGGAATATTAAACTTTTTGAATAAAAGCTCATTTATATTATCATTACCTGTAAGAGTGATTCTAATATTATTATATTCTTCTTGTCGTAAATCTTTAAAAGCCTCCTTTAGAAATTCAGGTTTAAACTCCGCTTCTTTATAACTATAATTTAAACTGTAACGAGAAGTTGCATGCAATACTCCTTCGTATAGGACAGAACTTAGGAAAGTAGTATCTGGTGGAAGATTAAATTTAACTTTTACCATCGCCCTATCACCCTTTCATCTTTATAAGCATATTCTATGGCGGGTTTACTGAAATAAACAGAGCATAAAGGCTGGGATCCTTCTTCTACTTTCAGCGGAATATGATAAGGAATTAGGTTTTCTCCGAAAAGATAAGATTTTAGAGGATTGTATTCTCGGATATTAAATGGATCGATATATACTTCTCGCTCCCATCGACGTCTTAAACATTCTGATTGTTGAATTTCAGGTAGGATGGGGAAGCTGTACTCTGTGTCTATGATAGTATTCGTTCGTCTATCTATTTTAGAGCATTTTTCGACATTAGAGACGGATACGACGCTTTCTTTTGATCCGAGTCTATGAATTCTCCATAAAGAATCTGGAGTTATTAAGAATTTATCATCCTCTAATAATATTTCAGGAGACTTAAAGACTAGAAAAATTCTTAGTAATGGTGCGTTATCATCTAATGTTGAAAAAATAGTTTTCCCGGTTGCGGGTGCATCGAATGCGCTTTGTAATCTTTCCGGATCAGGGTCTTTACCAAGTCCAGTTCGTTTAATTGTTATTATTCGGTTTATATCTTCGTGTTTTATAGGGGAACAGTTGATAGGTTTTAATCCTATTGCTAGAAGGTTCTCTGAAAGTTTTATTATAATCTCCTTTCCTTTAGCTTCACCTATATTTTGCTCTCTAGCCAGGGCCTCCGCTAATGCTCCTAATATGGTAGTCGGCGGTGGATAATAAAAAGTAGGGGATGTTTTAGAGAGACCTACTATTTTTGACTGAAAGCCCCAGACGAATTCTATATCCAGTATATAGCCTGTAATCTCGGTCAAGTTTATTTGCCTCGAATTCTCTGTTTAGCGTTTTCGACAGCGGAGATTATCGCGTCATCTATATTATTTTCTGTTTTTCTGCCTATGAATAACTCTGTATTATAATTTATTTTAGACTTCTTTTTAATCGAGTTATCTACATAGTTTTCTGTAAAGGGACTGCACGCGGTCCACGTGTTATCTGAAATACCTATAACTATCGAGTCCCATTCAGCTGTTGGTAGAAACCTTGTTTTCTTGGCTCCGAAACCGTGTTCTAATAGGAACAATTTTAAGCTATCTAGTAGAACATCAATTCTGTTAATCCGCTCACTGTCAGATACAACGCTTTTACCTACATTCTCGAATTCGAAAGTTAATTTACCTATATATTTTGTATCGATATCAAGGCTAAAAGTGTACAATGCTGATGAGACTTCTACGTAGTATATCATTTGACCTCTTTCTTCTTGCTTATTTTCTGAGGTTACAAACCCTGTACCTAGTGCGTATCTAGAATGTAGCTGAGGATCTATGACAACATGTTCTAATGTCTCTCTTACAGGTATCATATATCCTACATAAAAATTAGAAGTTCTCTTCACGTTAGCCTGCTCCGCATATAAGAAGCCGCCGATATCTTCCACTGTACAATTTTTCACTATGAACTCTTCAATATTAGAAATGCTTTTGCTATTGGTTGAGAAAGAGTCTTCTAAAACTTTTTGGCTGGTGCTCTTCAAAAATATTCCGTTTTTGCATAATCTGCAGACGGGGATACCTTTATTTACAGCTTCATCTGCTATAACTTTCTGGAATCCGTGTGCGATACTTTCACCTGATATAGCTGGTACAAAATAGGTTGCAAAACCATCCTTCTGATGTATTAACACTGGGACTCTTCTATGTTTCACATAGTTGCCTACTGATTCTGTCATGTTCATAGCTTCTACATTTAATAGTAGTCTTCCTCTTACAGAAATAAATATGTCACTCATGCTTTCTCCTCCATCTTTAATCGAGCTGCGATAATTAACGCTTTAGAACATATTATGGAAGCTTTCTCCTTTAACTCTCTTCGACTTAATTGCGCGATTTTATCTAAGTTCTCTTCGATAGTTTTTAACGATTTTATTTCTTGGATTTCTTTCTCTATTTTTTTGTCGTCGATATTTTTGCTTAGAAATGAGTTAAAGTCTCTTAAAGCCTCTCTAATATAGAATAACGCTAATTCTGTTGAAGGTGCGTTGCTAAGCTTGTCTATATGTGTATAGCTGCCCTGACCGGCTGCGAGGATTCCTAAAATTCTGGCTAAATCATTTAACCAATATCTATTAAGACTTATATCGCTGGTTTGCATATTTAAATAATCGATTCGGCTGTATTTAAATGTTTCTCTTATGTAAAATAGATTAAAAATTCTGAAGCGTGTTTCAAATAATAGAAACATATAAATATCGCATTCACTTAAATATATAAATGATGATATACGTTATCACATTAGGTTTCGATGAGAAATTCGCGCTTAGAGCGATTGCGAGACGGGGGTTAAAAGAAGGTGACAGTGTATGGGTTATCCTATCCCAGCCGGTTGATGAGCGAGCTGAAAGGGCGTTTAACCATCTCAGTGAAATACTAAATAAAATGTTTAATAATCTTGAAATAAAGCATTTTAAGATTGAACCAAGAGATCTTGTTCAAGCACTCCTTAAATTATGCGAAATTTTCAACACAAGGAAAAACGATAAATTTATTTTAATCTTAAGCGGAGGATTCAGAGCGTTAATCATAGAAACCATGTTAACCGCGACACTCTTAAAATTAAACGCGGAAATAGATATAGAATTCGAAGACTCGTCTTCAATAATTTCATTTCCTCTTAAAATGAATCAACCTATCGAAATAAATGATATAGAGAAACGAATATTAAAAGAATTAAAAGAAAATCCGTTAACACTCTCGAAACTAGTCGTTAAGACGGGTTTAAATAAAACTACTTTATGGAGGATTGTTAAAAGACTGGTTGAGTCCGGGTACTTGAAAGTTGATAAAAACACGTATAGTTTAACCGAGCTCGGTGTGATCGCTGTTTCTATCAGTTAACTCGGTTAAAGATTTAGGCGAGTATTTTATAACGCCTAGACCGGCGGTTTTACCTCCGCCTACATTAGAGTATTCGGCGAATTTAAGCAGCATGTCTACTAGTCTACTCATTTCTATATCGTATAGTTCTTTAATTATAGTGAAGTAAACTTCCCCGGTGAATCCGACACACCATTTATTCGTGGTTGGATGCTCGTAGACGATTCTCGTTTTAATCCCCTGCGGATAACCTGAAACGACTACGCTACCAGATTCAAGCCAGTTAATAAAATCTTTGAAATCTATTTTATAATCTGAAAAAAACCTCCATACACGTATAATACTTTTAAACATTAAAACAGGATCAGGGAAAACTATAAACTTGTAAGGGGTGAAAGCCTTCTTATCGCTGATTCTACTAGAATCCTCGTTAAATTCTATCGGAGATGAACGGAAGTAAGTTGGAGTGATAAAGTTTATTTTAAAACTTTCAACCGGCTCAGCGCTCTCATATAATTTTTCATAAAAAATCTCTGTGAAAAAAATACTATTAAGTTTAGCAACACCTCTACCTAAAGAAATCTCACCGCCACCAAGCTTCCCTTGAATAAAACCGATTAAAGTATTAATTAATTTCTCATCAAATACAGTAAAGTAAACCTCCAATAACCCCCTGGAAATCTTACTAAAACATGGAACCCTCCTCTCACCGTTAAAACTATACACAGGAGAACAGCTAAAAGGAGCTAAACCCTTACCAGCATGAACTAAACTAGCTAACTCTTCATCCACACTCCGAATAATATTATAAAAAAGCCCTCTAGAAGCGAAACCTGAAAAACTCTGCAAAAAAATATCCTCACTACTATTCAAACTCAGTGAAACAGAAGTGAAATATGACACATAATAAAATAAACACGAAAATATTTAAGGATATAACCAAAATTTTTCTACCCTTTATAAATACCTCTGCAAGAAAGGGGGTAGCGGAAAAACCTCCATAAAAACAAGCAGAAAAAAACTTATTTACCCGAAAACAATAAAATAACCTATCGGAATCTCATAA
>JAHQXC010000056.1 GCA_029856525.1 Candidatus Odinarchaeia archaeon | reverse complement strand
TTTGGGGTTAAGGAGGCTTTGAATTGGTGAGGGCGCGTGATGTTGGAATGGTTCTGGTAGTGGGGATGTCAGCAGCTATTATTTTGTGGAAGCTCATAGCGGTGGTTATTACTGTTGGCGATTATGTTATGTTCTCCGGTTTTGGAGATGTGAATTCAGCGATTGGTGCGCTTAATCAGCTCCTATTTCATGTAACTGATCTTTTAGTGGCTATATTAGTTCTTATAACTGCCAACGTGTGCTATAAAAAGTAAAAATGTATCTTTTTAATATTGCACCTCTTTTTTAATTAAAATAAAAATCTCAATTTAATTATTTCTATTTTTTCCTTTTTTTAAAAAAAGCATTTTGTGTAGTGTTTGTTTTTTATAATCTAATTATGTTATTTAATAATAATTATGGTATTTATTGTATATTCATTAATTATTGTAAATAAATGACATTTTGTCTATTATATTAGATAAAAATTATATACAATCCGTATTGAGTTTAACTTTATCGGCGGGATGAAAGCCAGATTTATTGCAGCGTTCAAGTTGCGGTCGGCTTCATTTTATCCATACATAGACTGTATCACTTTGTACTAAATCTTTCTACTGTTGAAACCCTGCTAAAATCTACCAAGTAATTAAAATTAAATTAAAAAATTGAGGGATGTAAAGGTGCGAGGGGAGGGATTTGAACCCTCGTAAGCCTGCGCAGAGCTGTTTAAGCTTCTTCTACGCTACGGGATCTTAAGTCTGGCGATAGTCTAACGACTACACCCGCCCCTTTGACCTGGCTCGGGTACCCTCGCACTATTTTAAACTATAGTTTAACTGTTTTAAAAATTTAGTTTTTTACCCTTTTAAAATATTACGCAAATATAAGAGTTATAATTCTTAAATAGAAAATAGAATATTCATAAAAAATAATTACATCTACATAGGTGTATATACTATGGAAGTTAGGAAAATACAAAAAACCGGGGGCAACACCTATCTTATATCTCTTCCAAAAGAATGGGTAAGCCGTTTGGGGTTAAAACAAGGCGATCATCTTGCTTTAATAGAAAAAAAGGATGGGACGATTGTTTTAGACCCCCGGTATGATGAGAGAGAGGTTCATAGAGAAGCTGTGATCACTCCTAATAGTAATATAGCAATAGATATAACCGCGAAGTATCTTAGCGGTTATGATATAATAAAAATAAAATCTGCTAATAGAATAAGCTCGGAGCTTCGAGACACTATAATTAAAACTAAAGAGCGGTTAATCGGCATTGAGATAGTCGAGGAGAGCGCTAACGAAATTATCTTAAACTGTTTAATATCCCCTGATATAGTTCCAATAGATAAAACACTTCGAAGAATTCACCTATTAACTTTAAGAATGCATGAAGAGGCTATAAAATCGTTTATAGAGAGAGATTTCGAACTAGCTAAAAACGTGATTGAAAGAGATGACGAAGTGGACAAACTCTATTTTCTTTTCGTCAGAGAGATTAGATCAGCTCTCCAAGATCCTAGACTCGCGGATAAAATCGGAGTTACACCGATTAAATGTCTTGACTATAGGATGGTTGTTAAAAGCTTAGAGAATATAGGGGATGCTGCAGTGAAGATCGCGCGTATAACTTTAGAGCTAGCAAATAACAAACTGTCAAATATGATGCAACAGTATATTATTAATCTCAGCCAGCATATAAGTGAATTGCAAGATAAAGCGATGCAGGCTCTTTTAAAAGAAGACTTAATTTTAGCGATCAACGTTATGGATAAAAGGAAAACTTTAACAGACATAATTGAAAATGTAAATAACGAGTTAATGAAAGAGGAGTCTGATATAAGAGTTAAAATTGATTCAATACTAGACGGCATAGAACGGATATCCGACTACTCAGTGGATATCGCCGAATTTGTTATAAGACATTAAAGCATAGAGATGACCAAGTAAATAATGATTACCAATATAACCGTGGATAATAATATAGGTGGTAAAGCGGTTCGAGCTGCGTTCAACGCTTCCCCGGTGCCTTTTAGAACACTCTCAACCGAAGGCCCGGCGACTCTCATATCATTTATTTTAAAAATCGAGTAGCAGCCCTCTGCGGGTGCAAGATTCTTCTCAGCTTCACGTATAGATTCTAAAATATTCTTTATAAGCTCGCTTTCAGGATAGTGTAAACCTACTAGATTACTAGTTCTCAAAGTTATTCCATCAACTGAATGGGTGTCCGTTGTCATAACTTCGCATTCATCATAGCCTTGCTGTAATACGATTTCACGAATCCTATTTCTAAGACCAGCTACCATGTTATTCCCATCTATTAAAATATAAACCATCCGTTGATTCTTCGACTCTAAAATCGTGGTTGCAATCCCACTATCCCCTATCCCGCTAGCTTTAAGATCTTTATTGAAAACAACCCTATTAGATCCGATTTTGAAACCTGTTTTAGGTTTTCCAAGAGCCTCTTTAACAACAAGCTCGGCGACATCTAATAAGCTGTTAACTTCATCAGGTTCGCTTACAGGCTGCCTATTTGAGCCAGGGTTCTTATTATTATGAGCGTCTATTAAAATAATATCACTAACCCCTAATGGTTTAACACGATCCCTAAGCTTATCCACCACGATCGGTGTGATATCCTCCGTATCCATTCTATCAAAAGCTGTTATAATAGCTAAATCACCGAAAAATTGGCAGCCTACTTCAAATCGCTGATTCCTCCTTCTAATAAACTCGGAGACAACGTTAAACGATAATTTACAATCCCCGAATTTTTCTTTTAAAATATCGATGAGCATGTTCACGCTTTCAGATTTAACGAGATTAGAAGAGTGAGTTGAAGGGCCGTGGAATACAAGCGCGGTATCTAAAGCCGCCCCCTCCAATCTTGATGAAAGCAACCATGGTAGATTTGAACTGCCCACTGTTCTAAATGGACCGGGATGGATTTGCGGAATTATAAAACTCGTTCTCCTCCCATTCACATCTTTAAAAAATACTAAACCTATTTCAATATCACCGGTTTCTCCGAGCCTATCAAATAAGGTTTCCAAATGCTTATTATCATCTGCAAGCCAGCTAGCCATAAACGCTTTCAAGAAGACTGTGCTTTTAACGCCGACACTCTTATCCAACTTTGAATCAACAATATACTTATATAAATAAACCCCTGCGCCCATTATAAAAGATGAAATAACTATCCCCGGTATCCAAGTCAAGGAGCCTAATAATAAGGAGTTAAGAGGGGTAATTAATAATATAAGCGCCACACCCATCGATATAAAAGTTCTTAACAAACTTAACAAGATATTAACCCACCATTTAGAGAAGCTTATAGATGAAAAAACTAGTAAACGAAGCGTTAATACAAAGGCGCCACCGAAACAGAAACTATACACTAGTAGAGCGGGATGACCTGAAAAATAATATATTAAAGCTCCGATAACATATAATCCACCCCAGATAAAGGTTTCAATAGTGGAGATTGCTATAAGCCTCCTTAGATTAAGCATTCTTGTATCTCTTCTAAGCATAAAAAAACTTATAAGACTGGTAATTAAACCAGGGATGAAAAATATTATAACACCTTCTAAAAGCCCGTAATATAAATCAGCTAACGGATTGAAAAAAGGCATGATAAGCTCGGCGAGTATACATAAGATCACACTAGAGGATAAGCTTATCAAGATAAGTTTTTTAAAAGATGGAAACTGAAATAGAATACTATAAAATGAAGGCGCCTTCTCCACCTCTGTTTTAACACCGTTACTCATCGACTCCACCATCACTTCATTTAAATAACAGGCAACGTGATACTTATAGAAATCAGAATTTATATTTTATCTTTTAATTAAAAAGGTTTTAAAAATGAGACTGGAAGAGTTGAGAGAAAAACTGCCTGAAATCTTCGAACAGGTTAAAAAAGATGTTTGGAAAGTAATTAAACGGAGGAGAGCAGGACTATCACTCGGATTAGCGGAGCTAGGACTTTTCAGAGGAGGATTCATAGGAGGCATGTATTTCGCCGGCGGTACTATGATAATCATGAACACAACACCGTTAAGATTAATCCTTGAGAACTACTCAGATGAGATTGTCCTCGCGTACACGTATCACATATTATTACATGAATATATTCATTCTCTAGGGCATCTTGACGAATCTCACACTAGAATTTTAACCATCCAAATCACCAGAGAGGTGTTTAAAGACCCGAAGCATCCTGCGAGAATAATAGCTGAAGAAGGTTTGACAGCGTTCTTCCCAAAACTCCCTTTAATCTATGCGCCGGCGGACTATCAACCGACAAATATAAGAATAGACATAGTCAAAGAATTTGATAAAGGAAGTAAAACATATTATATTTGAAAACTCGTAAAGTTAAAATAGAAACATATTTTACTAAAAACATAAAAATAATTTATAAAAAGCGGGGGTTCCCAAGCCAGGTCTAAGGGGCAGGACTGAGGAAGGATAATCCTTTAGAGCTCCTGTGGACTTGATTTCAATACGAAATAAAGGCAGAGCGTAGGCCTTCATGGGTTCAAATCCCATCCCCCGCACCATAATTTAGAATTCACGGTTAAGAATGATCTAGAATCTTCGAATATATTTATGGCAGTAAGGCTTTCCCCCGTTTTTATTATAGTAGTCTTGATGATATTCCTCCGCAGGCCAAAATACTGTTGCCCTTGTGATACGTGTAGTTATTTTATAGCCTTTATTTTTAAGTTGTTCAATTATTTTTTCAGCGATTCTCTTCTGCTCCTCGTTTAAGTAGAATATTTCCGACCTGTACTGTTCCCCTATATCAGGCCCCTGACGGTTAATCTGCGTAGGATCATGGATTTCGAAAAATATTTTCACAAGGTGCTCGTATGATATTACTTCAGGGTTGAAAATAACTTCAACAGCTTCAGCGTGACCTGTTGTTCCAGTGCAAACTTCTTCGTATGAAGGATGATCTTTATGTCCGCCCGTGTAGCCGACTCTTGTAGAAACAACACCCTTAATATTTTTAAGATAATATTCCACTCCCCAGAAACAACCACCTGCAAATATAGCTCGCTCTAAAATCTGTTCACTTCGCTCGGGTATAAAATTCAGTGAAATCGAGTTCACACAGTGTCGAACATTCTTATAGGTGAATCCTTCACCGAAAAAGATGTGACCTAGATGAGCGCCGCATTTAGCGCATACGATTTCAGTTCGGATACCGTCTTTGTCAGGTTGCTTCCTTACAGCCCCGGGTATTTCATCGTCGAAGCTGGGCCAGCCGCACCCTGAATCGAATTTATCCTCTGAACGGTAAAGGGGAGCCCCGCAACGTTTACATGTATAAATCCCTTTCTCCCAATGATATGTATATTTACCGGTGAACGGCGGCTCAGTTCCCTTATAGACGATGACGCGCTCTTCCTCGTCAGTTAATTTATTATATTTCATAACTCGACAGCCCATATCCTTAACTTAATATATTTATTTAAGTTTATCTCATACTTGTTAATTAAATATTACTTAATTGATGATGGCGGTTTAAATGGATGTGGAGAGAATTTTGAAAGCTAAAATTATGTCTGCTGATTTTAAAGAAGTTGGGAAAGTTAAGTCGCTTGAAGTACAGAATTGGAGTATTGTGGGGATACGCGCGGTGTTATCTAAAGAGTTGACTACGCGGTTCTTCGGTAAATCTGCTTTTCGATTAACAGGTGAAGAGACCTTTCTATTAGTTAAACTTGTGAAAAATTTAGGGGATGTAATAGTTTTGAATGTTACAGGACCTGATCTAATGGTTTACTCTAAGCTCGGGCAGATATTTGTAAATGGTTGTGAAAATTTGAAGAAAGAAGTTATCTCTGTTAAAGATATTGATAAATTTTCTAAAAAAATAGATGAACAAATAACTATGGTCTTAAAAGAAACTGAAGAGGTTCAAGGGGTTTCAGAGCAAGCTCGGAGGAATATATCCGAGTATGGGAATATTCTTAGAGAGCTTTTAATTAACAGCGCTTATGAGAGATTAGGTTTATCGTTGAAAAAAGAGGAGGACAGCTCTTATCAAGCTTAGAATTAAATAAAAAAAGGAGGGTGCGGGTTAAGATAGTGTACGAGCCAAGGCGATTATCCCTGCGATTATGATTATAATAGCGCCTATATCTCCACCGAATATTAAAGATAAAACTCCAAGTATTATTAGAATCGGCCAGTCGTGTCCAACCTTTGGTCCTATTTTAACCACGCCATAACTAGTGAGAATAATTATCCCGAACACTATGACTAGTATCCCCCAGATAATGTTTAAAGGAAGGCCGTGGATTATTAGAGGGCCGATTAAACCTGGAAGCGTAGCGATCAAAAGAATACCAAAGATGATACTAATAACCGCTCCTATAACCGCCAGTATTCTTTCCGCGCTGTTTTTTCTTTTAGATTTAGAAGGCATAAATATAATTTAAAAGAAGTTTAATATAAACGTTATATTTTTTAACGGTAAATTTTAATTATGAGTGTGGTATCACAATAAATAATGAAGGCGCGCTGTTTAGCTTACTTATGTTTTAGCGCTGGCTCGGTAGCTCAGCCCGGTAGAGCGGCAGCATGGTAAGTTGTCGGACTTATATGCTTTGCATATAAGGGCGATTCGTGGGTTCAATTCCCACCCGAGCCTCCATTATGATAAATGTTTTAATACTATTCTATAGATTTTTATATTAGTATTACTAAGTAATATATTATCTAGTAATATCGACCTTTATGTCAGAAGAATTAATTAGAATATCATTAACAATACCTAAAAGCATTCTAACAAGATTAGATGAAATATCTCCTAATAGGAGCGCGTATATCACACAGCTTTTAAAAGAGAGCTTCGAGGCGAGGAGAAATCAGATAGCGGTATTAGAGATAAAATCAAGAGGTATACTAAAACAATATATGGATCCTAAAAATAAATATCAAATTGATTTGACCAAGTTTTCGCCTATTTTAGCTGCTTCAATTAAAGTAGATTCCGCGGGGCCTAAAATAACTCTACTATCCTTCAAATACGGTGCGCTAATTTTAATCAGAATTGATTTAACGCAACTCAAATATGATGAAGAGTTGATTACTGGCAGCGATGAATGGATGAAATTATTAAACGTTTATAGTGAAAAAGGGGAGTTTACAGTAAACCTGTTAAATAATAATGTGTTAATAGTTGATGAAATAAAATTATAAGAGTCTTTTATCTTTAAAAACTGTTGAATATTTAAGCTCCTCCCAGCGTTTATCTATAAATTTTTGAATAGAATCTATTTCCTCCTTAGTTAGTTTAGAAAAACGGCCTTGAAGAGCAAAATACGATTCAACGCTCCTCCGATTTTTTGGATCTAATAGTTTTAAACTAGGACCGGTGAGACTGAATTTAGATTCAACAACCTCGAATAAAGGCCACATACCAGTAGCTACCGCCAGCTTAGATATTGTCACCGTGTATTTTGAGTCGAAACGCCAGCCTGGGGGGCAGGGGGTTAGAATATGAATGAAACGGAATCCAGTATATTTTTTAGCTTTTAAAACCTTATTGTATAAGTCCACTGGATACCCTGATACTGCTGTAGCTAAATAGCTTGGTTCATGAGCTAGAATTATGGAGATAAGATCCTTTTTTCTTTCTCGTTTACCTATAATAGGCGTAGTTGTAGTTAGAGCGCCAAGCGGCGTAGCGCTGCTGCTTTGTATACCAGTATTCATATATGCTTCATTATCGTAACAAAAATAAATCATATCGGTATGCCGCTCAGCGGCTCCGCTTAGCGCTTGTAACCCTATATCAAATGTAGCTCCATCCCCAGCCCATACAATTACATTTAAATTTTTAAATTTATTTTTAGCTTTCAAACCCTCCACTACTCCGCTTCCATATGCTGCAGCTGAGTCAAAAGCACAATTTAACACTGGGATGTTCAAAGCGCTTTTAGGGTAAACGCCCTGTATAATAGAAGAGCAGCCGGCTGGGATAATGATTATCGTATTCTCCCCCAGAGCTTTGAGAACATGCCTTAACGCTAACGCTGCTCCACAACCTGGGCAAGCGGCATGTCCTGGTAAAAGCAACTCATCCAAACAAATTTCTGGTAATTTATCCAACGTATACCCCTCTAAACGCTAATCCAATAAATTTTATCCGTATATTTCTTATTTTCCAGATTCTTGGAGACTGTTCTAACGAAATCGATAATATCTTTTGTAGTAACCTCCACTCCCCCTAATCCCGTCACAGCGGAGATAACTTGCAAATTATCTTTTAACTCGAATAATGAGGACTTTACCTCCCAAGCTAGAATACCACCTATCCCCGGGGATAAGTCACGATCCAATACCAAAACCGCTTTTTTATCTTTACAAAGTTTTTGAAGTATTTGCCGAGGAAAAGGTCGAAGCATTCTTATTTTTATCGCGCCGAGTTTACATCCTTCTTTTCGAAGCGTGTCAACGACGTTAATACTCTGATTAAAAAGAGTTCCCATTGATATTAAAATGATATCAGCGTCGTAAACTTTATAGCCAGTTAATAATCCCTCCTGCTTCCTACCTACTACCGTTTCAAACTCTTTCTGAATTTTTTTGAATTCGGATACCGCGTTCACCATAGCCTTATGCGCCAGATACCTGTATCTGTTATATAATTTCCCGTGGGTTATAGGGGATATAACGTTACCATATGTTAAAGGATTATCTACGTCGAGAAA
>JAHQXC010000055.1 GCA_029856525.1 Candidatus Odinarchaeia archaeon | reverse complement strand
AAAAAAGATGAGGAAGCCTTATGTTTAGCTGTGGTTAGCTTATAGAAATTTATTGAAAAAATTTTTAAGGTAGTAAAAATATATCAGCTTCACAATTTAGGATTTATAGGAGGAGTGTCTGATGGTTAAAATAGACAGATTCGAGTTACCCGACGACTTATATTACAACGACGACCATATATGGGTTAAGATCGAAGACGGTAAGGCTAGACTAGGCCTTAACGATTTCGGCCAGTATATCGCTGGGAAAATTCTTTTCGCTAGAACTAAGCCGGAGGGTAAGGAGATTCAAGCCGGTAAAAGTTTTGTCTCCATAGAGACGGGTAAATGGGTGGGTTCTCTGAAGTCGCCTTTAACCGGTGTAATCTTAGAGGTTAATCCTGCTTTGAAATCTAAGCCTAGCTTGATAAATGAATCCCCTTACGGTGAAGGCTGGCTTGTGGTGATTAAACCTACTAACTTGGAGGCTGAGCTTAAAACACTTCACCATTCACCTGAAGATATTAAAAGCTGGATGGAGAAGGAGATTAAAGAGAAACTGAAACAGTAAAACTGTTTAATATTCTGTTAAAAGTTTTTGACCGATATTTTTATTTTCTTTTTTATATTCAGCTGTCTGTTCTCTAACTCCTATTTTTAATTTACCGTAAACACCGTCGTGTCCCGGGGGGTCAAAGTAGAATTCCCCTTTTTTCACCGCGCATATATTCAACGCTAGTTGCTCATCTACATACTGTTTAAGATCAGAGTAGTCTACGCTATCTGATAGAAGAAGATTATACTCTGAGCCATAGACGGTGACGAGTTTCTTATATATCTCTATAACTTTACTAGACCATGGTGAAGATATATTGTAAGTGTAGGCGATTATCTCTGTTAAAGGCAGTAAATACTTGAATGGTTTAGCTTTCTCTCGTTTAAATCCTAGAGGCCTATCTGAGAGCTGGATGACCCTGCTTAAAACACCTCTTGTAATTTTTCTCTTGCATATAGGGCAGTTTTTAATTTTATCAGTTATATAAGGATGCGAATAGAAGTCTTCTCTGTTTTTATGGTGGTCCGGTCGGCATCCATCATAATTATATTTACCTTCTTCAGGTCTGAATTCGATAGTCATTTTTAATCTTTCATCGTTTAATCTAATCGCTTCTATTATCTCCTTATATGAAGGTTTTCTAAGATTAAACACAGTGGCTTCTCTTCCTAATCTGTGAGGGTAAAAACTATGTAGGTCACTGCATGAAATAATCGAGTAACCGTCCAGCCATGATATTGCGTGAATATAGGTTGGATCAGCGCTTAAACCGGTTTCTAAACAGTGAATTTCAGATAGCTTGTTTTCATAACAGTCTCTAATATGGTCGTAACCGTTAAATGAGCCTAGTAACCCATACCATGGAGTGAATATGTGAGCTGGTATAATCTCGATAAGATCATCTATTTCTTTAAGGACTTCTATGAACTCCGGGATCAGTATTTTTAATGTAGGTCTGGCATCAGCTTCTAAATTTCCATAGCGGGATAAAACATCGTTTATCTGCTTTGCTACATCGAATGTCGGGGCTAAAATAATATGATGTATTCTTTTACCTTCACCTTTCCCGTCTTCTGCTATAGTGTTAACTTCAGTTTGAAGTATAAAATAAACTTTAAAATTATTCTTCTCGAAGAGGTAACTCCCCGTATTCTCGTCGAAGACTAATTTGTTTTCAAGCTCAGACAGCCACTTCGGATAAGTGAAATCACCGGTTGCGAGTATCGATACACCTTTCAGCGTAGCGTAGTATGTTAATTGCTCGATATCTAAATTTTTAGAGCAGCCTCCTGAATACTTGCCGTGTATGTGCAGGTCTGCTATATAATCAACCATAAAAAAACTGAGTTAAACAGCTTATTAAAATATTATTATATTATTTTTAGCATTTAGCTTTATTAGTTATCTTCTGATAGTGTTTGAGAACCACTTCTCTGCAGATTTGTATGAATGCTCTTCTAACATTTTCACCTGTAACAGCTACTGTTTCATATATTACCGAGGCTGGGAAACCATACTGGGCTAATATTTCTTTAACCTTCTCTTTCGGTATTGCGTTAGGTAAATCTCTTTTATTCAGCATTACTATAAACGGGATCTCTGTCCCAACTAAGCCGTCTAAAAACTCTTTAAGCTCATCTAGACTCCAAATATTCTCTTCTAATTGATCAGGTGATGAATCCCATACAAAAACAAGCCCGTCCACGCCTTGTAAAATAACTTTTCGCTGATATTTATGTCTTTTCTGACCGGCTACCGTCCATATCTGGAATTTAACACCTGCAACCCCGGCTGTCATCCTGTCGAAGAAGAGTGTCCGCCCTGTCGGATCAGTTATGCTTTGAAGATTTCCCTCAACTAAGTTGCCTTCATTAGCGTGCAACCATTTTACAGAGGTGGTTTTACCTCCTAGACTTGGCCCCCAATATACTAGTTTGAATACGAGTCTGCCGTCTTGATCCCTGGAGGGCATTTTAATTCACTTCCCTTTTCCGTATCATTATTATAAAAATTATATAAGATTTTCACTTAAAAATCTAATTTTAATTAAATAAAAGCTGTTTTACTTATAAAATACTGAATCAACTTAATCATAGAAAGTTTTTTAAATAGGTAGTTATCTATTTGCTTTT
This sequence comes from Candidatus Odinarchaeia archaeon, assembly GCA_029856525.1. Classification (GTDB taxonomy): domain Archaea; phylum Asgardarchaeota; class Odinarchaeia; order Odinarchaeales; family Odinarchaeaceae; genus Odinarchaeum. The sequence goes on along the minus strand of JAHQXC010000055.1, from coordinate 6,393 downwards.
TGTTAAATCGAAGCTGAGCGGAGTGTAAAATATGATCGACTTCATATTTCACTTTGCGATGATCGCGGCTATGATAGTGTTTGCGATAATCGCTATCGAGCATAAAAATTTAATTTACAGCGCTGTTTCACTCGCTGTTATGAGTGTTTTTCTAGGGATAATCTATTTCATTTTAAACGCTCCTTATGTAGCTGTGTTTCAACTAGTTATATATGCGGGAGCGGTTACAGTTCTCTTTCTAGCCGCTATAAGCCTTGTAACTAAGGCTAAAGAGGAGGAGAAAGATTGAAACCGTATGATACCGCTTTAAAAGCTTTAGCAGCCGGTTTCTCGATACTTCTTCTAGTAATTATTCTGATTCAACTGCCCACTATTATTCCATTTCAGTATTCACCTACCGGCACAGCTTTTGTTACAACAACTTCTAACACTCTCCTAGAATGGATTAGCAATATTTTATGGAATAGGAGAGTTGTTGAAACATTCGGGCAGGTTATAGTTCTCTTCGTAGCCGCAGCTGGAGCGGCCGCGTTATTCCGGCTGGAAAAACCGGAGAGCATTGAAGCGGAAGCTGAGGAGGAGAGTCAATAATGTTACCGTTAAATTTATTATGGTGGTATCTTGGAGCTGCAGCCGCCTTATATATTATAGGGCTTTACGCTTTAGTCTCGACTAGAAATATGATTAAAACAGTTATCGCAATCGAGATTCTGATAGATGGAGCTCACCTCAACTTTATAGCGTTCGCAGCCACTCCCACAAGCGGTGTAGACCCTGTAGCTCACAGTATCGTAATAACAAGTATAATAATAGGCGGTTGCATAGCTGCTATAGCGCTCTCGCTTGCTATAAACGCGTATAAACACTACGGCACAATCGACATTAAAAAACTGAGAAGATTAAGAGAGTGAATAGGAGGTTAAGAGATGTTACCGTTCGCACCATGGTTATGGGTTATTCCAATGATCGGAGCTGTGTTAATCCCTGCTGTTAATAAGATAAGCGGAGCCGCCCGCGATTATTTCGCGATAGCGGTTGGCGGGGTTACAATGATCTTCGCTCTCTCTATAATCCCCGATATTATAAACGGCTATGATTGGCTTACAGGTGTTGCTTTAGCGAATTTCCCAACGCCTGGAGCGCACGGCGACTGGAGTATACCATGGATCTCAGGATTCCTGAATATGGGTGTTCTAATAGACCCGTTATCTGTCTTCATGGCTAACATAGCCTCTGGAATCGGATTCCTAATATTAGTTTACTCTTTAGGGTATATGCATCATGAAACCGATAAAATGAGATACTGGTTCTTCATGCTCTTCTTCATAGGCGGCATGGATCTGCTCGTATTAGCTGATAATCTTTTAATGACTTTTATAGGATGGGAGATCGTAGGCTTATGCAGCTATGCGTTAATAGGATTCTGGCATAAAAAAACCGAGCCTAGCCCTGATCCGAGATATAAAACGGAAGGCGAATATAACGCTGCCTGTGGTATGAAAGCGTTCATAACCACCAGAGTCGGTGATGTAGCTTTACTAATAGCGATAGTTATCATCTTCACATACGCAGGCACATTTAATTATTTAGAACTAGCTGAAGGCGGATTCGCCTGGGTGACGGCTTTAGCTAACGGTGGTCTTCTACTCCCTGCTTTAATCTTATTATTCGGCGGCCCTGTAGGTAAATCAGCTCAATTCCCACTTCACGTTTGGCTGCCGGAGGCGATGGCCGGCCCAACCACTGTCAGCGCTTTAATCCATGCGGCTGCAATGGTTAAAGCCGGAGTGTATTTAGTGGCTAGAGTTCTCCCGATAATTCATGAAGCTTACCTCGTTTTAGGTTACACTGAGATTATCACATTCTTCCAAATCGTATCCTGGGTTGGAATAGGAACAGCTTTCCTAGCAGCTACGATAGGTGTCGTGAAAAAAGAGATTAAACAAGTATTAGCTTACTCTACTATAAGCCAGTTAGGTTACATGTTCGCTGCTTTAGGTGTAGCTGGAACAGTGGTGGAATCTGCGGCTGGGTATATCGCAGGCACATTTCATCTTATAGCTCACGCCATATTCAAAGCTTTGCTCTTCCTAGCCGCTGGCAGTGTACTCCACTCCACTAACACGAAGAGTATGTTTGAAATGGGTGGAATAAGAAAAGATATGCCATGGACCTATCGCACTATGCTAGTAGGTGTTTTATCATTATCCGGTATTCCATTCCTCTTCGCAGGCGGGTGGAGTAAGGAAGCGATTCTAACAGCTGCTCTTCAAGCCGGTAATACTCTCTTATTCGCTATCGCAGCTATCACCGCTGCTATAACCGTATTCTACAGTTTCAGAATGCTAGGAATTACTTTCTTCGGGAATAAGAGCAGCTACTTACAGGAAATGGAGAGAAAAGGCCATCATGTTCACGAATCACCTAAAGTTATGATCATACCTTTAATAATATTAGCGGTAGGATCGATCATAATAGGCGTCGCATCTATCCCAGACTTCTTCGGGGTTCCCGGGTGGGAGAGCGCTTTAACCGTCTTCTTCGAGGAGCTTGCAGGCCATCACACATCTACAGGTATTCCTGCTGCAAACCCGCTTGTTCTAACAGCTTTAGGCACAAGTATCGCGATGATAATCATCGGTTTTATACCAGCCTACATATTATATATTAGAAGAGATGGCAAACAGGATACTCCTACGTTTAAACCATTATACACGTTTCTTATGAACAGGTGGTATATTAACGCGTTCTATTACGCTCTCTTCGTAGACGGCTTTATATGGGCTGCTAGAGGCGCATACAAGTATATTGAAGAGGCGGGTATAGATAAATTCAACGATGTACTAGCTAATGGGACACGCGGATTCACGGAGAGATTCAGAAAAACGCACACAGGGATTTTAAGTTTGAACATGTTAGGGGTGCTTATAGGAATAATTATAATGGTGGCGGCTGCTTTAGCCGTATTATTACTAATTTAGGAGGATATTGAATATGCAGCTACCTACACCTGTAACTTCGAGCTGGATGCTGGTATCTCTTCTCATCTTAATTATCGGTGCACCTGTAGTATACTTATTCGGTAGAAGATTCGAAGAGAAAAGCGGTTGGCTTGCCACTTTAATCGCAGCTGCAGCTACGATTATATTTATAGTGGTCGCCGGCTCCAATGTTTTAGCTGGGACGCCATTATACGAATTATATTCCTGGAATCCAGGGCTTTTAAGCCTAGACTTCGGCTTGTACGCTGACGGTTTAAGCACACCTATAGCCGCGATAACTATGATTTTAACAACACTGGCCACTTTATACAGTATACCATATCTGAGAGAAGAGGAGAATAAACACTCTTATTTCGCTTTAATGCTCCTGTATATGACCGGTATGGTCGGCGTGATTCTTTCAACAAACCTGTTAGAATTCTTCGTCTTCTGGGAGCTTATGCTCATACCATCCTGGGCTATGATCGTTAGATGGGGTACACCCGGTAAAGCGGCTAGAGCAGGTTTCAAATACTTCATGTTCACTCAATTCGGTTCAATATGTATTCTTTTAGCTATAGCCGTCACCTGGTTTATCTCATTTCAAGCAGGTTCACCAACTCTTAACATGTATGAGCTCACTGTCACAGCCTCCTCTCTTGCAACTTTAGCTGTCCCCCTCTATCTTGTAGGTTTCTGCGTTAAAATGGCGATATTTCCGATTCACACATGGCTTCCTGAAGCTCACGGCGAAGCACCCACCCCTGTGTCCGCGATTCTTTCAGGTGTGATGATAGAGACAGCGGCTTACGGTATTATTAGAATACCTGTAAATGTATTCGGATTCGTATTCACTGATGTAGTGTTATTCACCGCTGGAAGCTGGGTTATAAATGTTTCCACGATAATTATGATATTCGCAGTCATCACAATGATATACGGTGGAGTGATGGCTTTAGCGCAAACCGATACTAAGAGACTTTTCGCATACTCCTCTGTGAGTCAAATGGGTTATATCCTCCTAGGTATCTCCGCTGTCACCTCTCTAGGTTTAGCTGGAGCATCTCTTCACATAGTAACCCACGCGTTCGGTAAAGGCACCCTCTTCATGATTGCCGGAATACTTATGACTCAAATAGGCCATGTGAAAGGCAGAGATATCACTAAACTAGGTGGTTTAGCCTCTAAAATGCCTATAACAGCTACAATCACTTTAATAGCAGGTTTAAGCATCGCAGGCACACCGCCTTTAGCAGGGTTTGCTAGCGAATGGCTTATATTCGCAGGTGCAGCTGCAGCCTCCCACATTATTCTTTTAATATTCGCAGTTGCTTCAACAGCGGTGACCGCCGGCTACATACTCTGGTTTATAAGAAGGGTTTTCTTCGGCCCGCAGCGTGAAGACTTAGCTGACGTCAAAGAAGCACCTTGGACTATGCTGGTGCCAGTAGCGCTTTTAGCCTTCGGAGCCGTGTTGATTGGGATTTTCCCGAATATAATTCTAGATTATTTAATGCCTATAGCACAATATATAGCGCCTTTAACGTGAGGTTGGATGAAAAATGCTTGATTTAACAATCCTGGTTTGGTTACTGCCAATTATACTACCACTTATAGGAGCTGTTATAACACCACTGGTACACTTATTATTCAGTAAGCTTAGAGCAGAGCGTGCAACAGACTTTTTCGCAGCCTTCATGCTCGCAATCACATTATGGTCTGTCATAAACGTTTATCTTATGCTGATAGATCCTGCTATAACACCCACAGGGGTTAAAACAATATTAATATTCGGTTCACCTACAACCGGGGCTACGGGTTTCGAGATAGATATTTTCAGCTGGTTTATGAGCGTAGTGTTTGTTTCAATCGGTTTCCTTGTCAGCATTTACAGTATAAAATACATGGATAAGGACAGCGGATTAGATAAATATTATCTTCTGCTTCAAACACTTATAGCTGGAATGATAGGCGTAGTCTACGCGGCGGATCTTTTCACATTGTTTGTTTTCTGGGAGATTATGGCTCTTTCAGGTTACAGTCTCGTCTCCTTTAGAAAGAATAAATGGGAGCCTATTGAAGCAGGCTACAAATATCTTATTATGAGCGCTTTCGGCTCCACGCTCATACTGTTTTCAATATCCTATCTATACGGGTTAACGGGAACGCTTAACATAGCCTACCTGGGCTCAATCATTTCCACAGTGCTCCCGACACCCCTACTATATATTCTACTAGCTATGCTCGTGTCGGGTTTCGGTGTCACAGCTTCTATTGTGCCATTCCATGCATGGCTTCCAGACGCTCACCCGGCTGCGCCTAGTGGAATAAGCGCTATGCTCAGCGGTGTGGTGATAAAAACAGGCGTATACGCTATTCTAAGAGTCGGCTCAATTATTTTCGCTCCTAGCATATGGAATTTCGGGTTTATTATAGCCGGTTTCGCGGTTGTGACAATGTTTGTTGGAAATATTATGGCTCTCCTTCAAACAGATTTTAAACGCTTGTTAGCATTCTCCAGCATCGCTAACATCGGTTATATTATAGCAGGGCTTTCAATAGTATTTCTAGGCGTAGACGCATCAGCTCAGACTATCGCGTTAACAGGTAGTTTATTCCATCTCCTAAACCATGCGATGGCTAAAGGACTGCTCTTCCTCGTTTCAGGCGCATTCCTATATCAAGTTCACACCCGTGACTTAAACTTGTTGAAAGGTATTGGTAGAAAGATGCCTATAACAGCATTCTGTATGATTCTAGGAGTTCTCTCAATAGCCGGTGTCCCGCCTCTACCAGGCTTCTTCAGTAAATTCATGATCATCTGGGGTCAGGCTGCTACTGGAAGCGCTCCTGGCATAGCTTTAGCTGCTCTCACATTATTTAACAGCGCTCTTTCAATCGCATATTATCTGCGAATACTCCGGATAACAGTTTTCTCAGAGCCCTCGGAGAGAGTTGAAGGTGTTAGAGAATCTCATCCTATAATCCTTATACCCATCGCTATACTCGCTGCCGCCATATTTATACTGGGAGTATGGAATGCTCCGCTAGTAGGCTTGCTTCAGCAAGTTGCAGGGTCTATTTTAAACCCTGCTTCTTATATAGGAGCTGTAGTCCCGTAAATAAATTCTAAATTATTTTTTTCTCTTTTTTAAAATCTTAGAGCGGGAACTCCCCTTTAATCACTGTTCCACAGCCACCGTCAATGAGAACATTGAAAAACTCCTTTTTATATTTATAGACTATAAACCATACAGGCGCGTGAAGGTAAACGGTGCTTTTAAACTCGAAGCTGCTTTTGAAATTAATTATTTCATCCACGTCATCTAACGCTAATCTTTTATGATAGGATTCAATCTCCTGTTCAGCTATTCTTCTAGCATCCTCCTCATTTATCTCAGAGTTTAAAACA
>JAHQXC010000054.1 GCA_029856525.1 Candidatus Odinarchaeia archaeon | reverse complement strand
GTTGGTTTAAGTGTTTAATGTTTAATCTGTTTTATTATGCGGTTTTAAACTTTGAACCGTCCGTTTTTCTTTAGATAGTTTATTACTCCGCCTTCTGATAGTATTTCTGTGAGGAATTGTGGTATTTTCTTGAAGTGTATTTCTCTGTTTGATGTGAGATTTTTTATTACGCCTTCTTTCAGGTTTACTTCGATTATATCTCCTTCGTTAACTGTTTGATGAGCTCCCGGGGCTTCTATTAACGGTAAGCCTATGTTTATAGCGTTTCTGAAGAATATTCTCGCGAAATAGTTGGCGATAACCGCGCTTACTCCTAGTTTTTTTATTACTATGGGGGCTTGTTCACGGCTGGAACCGCAGCCGAAGTTGTCTCCTGCTATTATTATGTCTCCTGGTTTAACTTTCGCGGCGAAGTCTGGTTTAATCGCTTCGAAAGCGTATTTCGCTATTTCCTCGAAGTCTAGGGTTAGGAGTCTTTTACCCGCGATTATTTCATCTGTGTTCACGTTATCGCCGAACTTCCATACGCGTCCTTTTAATATCATTTTTTTCACCTGTATCCTGTAGGGTCTGTTATATACCCTTTTACAGCTGCTAAAGCTGCAACCTCCGGGTTTGACAGGTATATTTTACTGTTAGGGTTTCCCATTCGACCTTTAAAGTTTCTATTCTGTGTGCTTAGACAGATCTCTCCGTCTGCTAGTATGCCTAGGTGTCTGCCGATGCATGGCCCGCAGCCTGGGGGGTTTACAGTGGCTCCGGCTTCGATGAAGGTTTCTATTAGGCCTGTTTTAAGGGCTTGAAGGTATATTTTAGCGGAGGCGGGTTGTATTATAAGTCTAACTCGGCTGTTTACTTTGTTTCCTTTTAGTATACGCGCCGCTGCTTGTAGATCGGATAGTCTGCCGTTTGTACACGTGCCTATGAAAACCTGGTTGACTTCCTGTCCTTCGAAGTCGCTTACCGGGTGAACGTTATCGACCTGGTCTGGTGCGGCTACAACGGGTTGAAGCTCTGATGTGTGTAGTTCAAGTTCTTTCTGATAGTATGCGTCAGGGTCAGCTTCTAGTCTTATATTCGCGGGGCGGCCTGCGCTCTCTAAATATTTTAGGGTTATCTCGTCGACTGGGAATAAGCCTGTTTTACCTCCGGCTTCAATAGCCATATTAGCTATTGTGAACCTGTCGTCTATTGTAAGCTGTTTTAGAATTGAGCCGTGGAACTCCATTGACATGTATGTGGCTCCTGAAGCTGTAATTTTTTTTATAATAGTTAATATTAGATCTTTTGAGTAGACGTGAGGGGGGAGTTTTCCATCTACTTTTATCTTATACGTGTGTGGTACCTTCAACCATGTTTGACCGTAGCCCATAGCCACCGCTATATCTGTGCTCCCCATCCCGGTTGCGAAGGCTCCTAGCGCACCGTATGTGCAGGTGTGGCTGTCAGCTCCTAAAACTACTGTTAAAGGGTTTACATGGTTTTCAACTAGAAGCTGGTGGCATACACCGCACCCTACGTCGTATAATTTAATATTATTTTTCCAAGCGAACTCTCTTATAGTTTTATGTAGGTTGCTTACAGTGTCTTTAGGGCTAGGCGCCGCGTGATCTAATACTAGTATTATTTTATCTGGGTTGAATACGTTTAAGCCGAGTTCTTTAAGCTGGTTTATCGCTATAGGAGCTGTTCCGTCATGGGCTACTATAAGGTCAACTCCAACTACTATGAGGTCTCCGGCTTCTACTCTGCTGCCTGTTTTCGCTGAGAGTATTTTTTCAGCTAGTGTTAAGCCCATCGATCTCACCTTGAATGAAAGCGTGTTTCAGTTTAATGGTTGTTGTTGAATAAATACTCGTCTTGTTCTGTTCTAGTTATAAATCTTTTATTGAATATCGCGGCAGGGTCTTTGAGATCTATTTCAAAGTCTTTAAAGTCTCCTTGTTCTTTTATTCTTGACAGCGTTAACTGTATCTTCTGGTCGCTGTTCGGTAACCCTAGTAGCGAGAATAATAGTTTCACCGCGTTTTTACCGGAGTATTTTCCGAATATGATTTTTCTACTCTGGCCTACTGTTTCAGGCGGTATGATCTCGTAGGCTGCAGGGTTTTTCACGATCGCGGCGATATGTGTTCCACCTTTATGTTTAAACGCGTTTTCTCCTATTATCGGGGCTCTAACCGGTATAGGCTGGTTTGATGCTTCCGCGACTACTCTGGATAACGGTGTTAGCAGCTCCATTTTAACAGGTAGCTGTATGTTATAGCAGACTTTAAGCGCTACAACGAATTCTGCTAGCGAAGTTATACCAGCGCGTTCCCCTAACCCGTTGACTGTTAGATGCGGTGTCTCCGCGCCTGCTTCTATTCCGGCTAGTGTGTTAGCTAAGGCTAAGCCGAGGTCGTTGTGGCAGTGTATTTCTAAAGGTGTTTTAACAGTTTTTTTCACAGCTGATATCATGTTTCGCATGCCGTTTGGTGTTAGAACGCCTACAGTGTCGGGGACTCCTATTCTATCCACTCCGGCTTCCTCTATTCTCTTACAGAACTGGATTAAGAATTCAGGGTCTGTTCTACTAGCATCCTCAGCGGTCATTCTTATTTTGAAACCGTGGCTTTTAGCATATTCTATGGCTTCGACGGCTTTATCGACCGCTTGCTGACGGGTGAGTTTAAGTTTACTTTTCAACTGGATGTCTGATGTGGATATGAACATTGCTATCCATTTCGTGTCGCATTGGAGAGCTAAGTCTATGTCCTCTTTTAAAGCTCTTATATGCGCTATTATCTGGCTTTTATATCCTCTGCTGGCGAGTGTTTTAATCACTTTAATATGTTCTTTAGAGATTAACGGGGATAGTTCGATCATGTCGACGCCGAAGTCGTTTAATAAGTCGGCTATTTTTATTTTATCCTCTGGTTTGAACTCGACTTTAGGAGTCTGCTCTCCTTCTCTGAGTGTGGTGTCTAAAAGTGTGATTTTGCCGAGTTTTTTAGGCTTATTATATTTACCGATTGTGTTGAAAATTAATTGGTATGTTTCATCAATATCAGGTGACCATTTGATGTTATTCAAATGCGTGTACCTCTACTTTTAAGAACTAGTATTATTTGTTGTTATGTATCCCTATTTAAACTTTCTTATTCGGTAAAAAAAGTTTTAAAAATTTATCTAAAATTTAATTTTTATTCGCGTTTAAGCCTTTTTAATCCTTATTCAATACCTGTCTTTCTTTCAACACTAAGAAAGTAGTAGTAGATGATATTCCTTCAATACTTCGCATAGCATCTATGCAGCTGTTAAGAGACTGCACCTCCGCGAATTTAACGATCACGAGAATATCATACGGGCCAGCTATATCATAGACTCGTTCAACTCCTTTAATCTTCATAATCTCTTTAGCCGCGTCTGCTGCTGGTTTTTGAGGTGAGAGGCGGACTAGTATTATCGCTTTAACACCAAGTCCGTGGCCTAATTGAATTGTGAACTGTTCGATTACCCCTTTTTCAACAAGTCTCCTCACTCTTTTTCTAACAGCCCCCTCTGTGAGATTAATATTCTCCGCTTTTAAAGCTGAAGCTATCTCACTATAAGAGGCTCTTGAATTCTTCATTAAATACTCGATTATCCTCTGGTCGACGTCATCTATCAGCATATTAATACACTCCGCCGCTGAAAATTATAAATTTTACTGGATAATAATATAAGAATACCGGGATTTAAACATTCCAGTACTCTTATATTACTAGTGGAGAGCACTCGGTTGAACGGTAAATTCTACTCTCCCTGCTAGGCTTCAACCCGTATTCTAGACTCCTACACGCATAGTTTAAAAGGATTCTCATAAGATCTACAGCTTTCACTCTTCCAAGACCGCCGTTTAAAACCGCTCTCTCATTAAAATGTTTCACGTTATCTGATACAATATCAGGCGCGTAAACTGCTAGCGCAGGCGGATCCCCTATGTGGATTCCAAGTTCACTTGACGTTGAGTGATCTGAGGTTACAGCTACAACCGCGTCGCCCTCATATACTACATTCTCCATTATTATTTTAAAAGCTGAGTCTATTCTCTCAATCATCTTCACCTTCTCTAGAGGCTTCTTATCATGGCTGGCTGAATCAGCTCCCTTTATATGAACGAAAACAAAATCGTATTCTTTTAGTAATTCAACCGCTTTCCTGAATTTAGCTTCAACGTTAGTGTTAACTGTCCCGGTGGCTTCAGGGACATCGTAAACATCCATTCCAATGTATCTGGCCACTCCACGGTATAATGCGAGTTTAGCTATGCAAGCGGCTTTCAACCCCCATACTTTAGTGAAAGGCTCAACTCTTCTAACAATCCCGGCTCCTCTGGGTAGAATTATATTCGCTGCGGGTAGACCCTTCTCCACTCTCAGCTTATTAATCTCATGGTTTTTAAGAATACGGTAAGATGTTTTAACGATTTCATTAATTATTTCAGCCGTATACTCAGCGGCTTTAAAATCATGAGCGTTTGAAAGAGGCTCACACCTGTTCACGCAGCTTTCAACTTCATGAGGGTCACTGTCAGTTATATCACCGCTTAAACCATCACCTTCAACTACGAGTATACCACGGTGTTCAACGTTAGGTATTACTTTAACCTTCACATTGTTGAAATTATTCAACTCTATTTGAAGAGACTTTATAAGCTTCTCAGCTTCTTCACTGCTAACCCTGCCGGCTCTTCTATCTTTAACAATAAGGCTAACCCCGCCGCTTATATTTTTTTCAGCCACCGTGGATAAATTAAATCTACACGCTAAGGAGCCTTCGCTGACAGGTATATTCGCGCCTAAAGCCTCTATCGCCCCCCTCCCAGGATAGTATCTTTCAGGATCATATCCGAATAAAGCTAGGTGAGCGGAATCGCTTCCAGGGGGGACACCAGGGTTTAAAATATCTAAAACCCCTGTGCACCCTATCTCCGCCAGCTTGTCTAGGTTAGGGGTTTCAGCGTATTCTAAAGGTGTTCTCCCGCCTAAAGATTTAACGGCTCTATCAGACATTCCATCGCAAACTATTAAAACGATCTTTCTAACATCCATTATGTAATCCACCTAGCAAAGTTATAAATTATAGTTGGTAATACTTAATCTTATTTAACACTTAAATAAAAACGCGGTGGCGGATATAAGCGCTATTATTATTTTATGCAGCGGGGGGCCAAACCCCTTCGGCTTGAATAAAGCGTTTTTAAGATTCGACTCCACTACGCTAATAGAATATGTTGTAAGCAGGGTTAAACAGTATTTCACCGGTATCTACGTGGTTGTTGAAAACTCGGAGGATGCTTTAAAAATTAAAAACCTTGTAAAAAATGTGACAATCCTAGAGGACGCTGCGAAAGATAAGGGTGAGCCTATCACAGGGCTTTTAACCGCCGCTGAACAGGTGAATGAACCTTTCTTCTTCGCTTTATCCTGTGATACACCTTTAGTCGACTTGAATATTATAGATGTTTTAATCAAATCTTTAGGAGACCATAACGCTGTGATCCCTAGATGGCCTAACGGATTAGCAGAGCCCTTATTCGCGGTTTATCGTCGAGAACCGCTGCGTAAAAGTATTCTAGAAGTTTTATCAGAGGGTAAAACAGATTTAGACAGCGTGATTTTAAAAATCCCTAAGGTTCTCTATTTTTCAACCATGGTTATAGAGAAGTTTAACCCTAAACTAGATTGCCTGTTGAAAATTAACACGCGTAGAGACTACGATAAGTGTATAAGTAAAATTAGAGGATACATGGTTTAGGTGTTTTTCATGATTCAGATAATCCCGGTAACCGGTATCCCAGTGGTGAAACCTGGCGACGATATTATTCAAATAATATGGGATGCTGTGAAGAATCATCCTTTAAAGATTTTAGACGGTGATATACTCGTAATAGCTCATAAAATAGTCTCTAGGGCGACAGGCCGCCTAGTAAACTTAGAGAATATTAAACCTGGTAGGAGAGCTTTGAAGATAGCGGGTAAAATGGGAGAGGACCCTAGGAAGATACAGGTAATCCTCGACGAATCTAATAGAATAATTAAAAGTACAAGTAAACATTTGATAACAGAGAATAAACTAGGCTTTATATGCGCGAACGCTGGTGTAGACCGTTCAAACTCTTATCACGGAGAGTATCTTATACTCCCACCTGTGAACCCGGATAAAATCTGTGAAGAAATCCGTAAATTTATAGAAGAAAAACTTCATATTCAAATCGGAGTTATAATCTCGGATACGCATGGAAGAGCTTTAAGGAGAGGAGCGGTCGGTGTCTGCCTCGGCTTGGCGGGTATACCAGCCGTTATCAGTTATAAAGGTAGAAAAGACATATTCGGATATGAGTTGAAAGCCACGGAGATCGCTATAGCGGATGAAATCGCCTCTGCGGCGGAGCTAGTTATAGGTGAATCTGATGAAAGCATTCCCGCAGTGATAGTGAGAGGTTTAAAACTGTCGCCTGCTCTTTCAAATCACATGGATTTAATCTATAAGCCGGGTGAAAGATTATTCTATTAGGATTCAAAGTTTAAAACATCAGATTAAACCTGTAAACCATATTATAAGCTTTTTAAGAAACCTGTTTTAAAATATGTAACAGGTGAAGAATATGATAAAAGTCGGTGTAGCCGGATATGGGACTATAGGTAAACGTGTAGCTGAAGCTGTTTTAAAATCAGATGATATGAAGCTTGTAGGAATATCTAAAACAACCCCTGACTACAGCGCTTATCTTGCTAAAAGTAAGGGCATTAAAGTCTACGCGCACAGTGAAGCTGATTTAGCTAACTTCGAGAAAGCCGGTTTTAAAGTTGAGGGAACTATAAAAGACTTACTTAGTAAAATCGATATAATAGTCGACACCTCGCCTGGAAAGAAAGGAGCTGAGAATAAGCCTCTCTACGAGGAGGCTGGTGTGAAGATGATCTTTCAAGGCGGGGAGAAAGCTAACATAGCTGAGGTTAGTTTTAACGCTCAAGCTAATTTCGATCAAGCCTGGGGTAAGAGAATCGTCCGAGTTGTTTCATGCAACACCACTGGTTTAAGCCGCGTCCTCCACGCGCTGCACTCTAATATCGGTGTTAAACAGGCTAAAGTTGTTTTGATAAGACGGACCTGTGATCCTAAAGAGGTTAAAGGACTTGTGAACGGTATTCAACCTGAGATGAAGATTCCAAGCCATCATGGACCTGATTTAAACACGGTGATACCTGATATAAAAATAGAGAGTTTAGCTGTAGTTGTACCAACCACTCTCATGCATCTTCACACATTAATTGTAGAGTTTAAAAAGGATACTAGTCGAGAGGAGCTCGTAGAGCTTATGAAGAATACTCGCCGCATAGTTCTCGTGAAAGGCGAGCACGGTTTAACTTCAACCAACACCGTGGTGGAGCTTGCAAGAGACCTAGGCAGGCCACGCTACGATCTACCTGAAGTCGTTATGTGGGAGGATACTATAAACGTGAAAGACGGTTGGGGTTACCTAGTCTACGCTGTCCACCAGGAGGCTATAGTTCAACCTGAAAACATAGATGCTATAAGATCCATGAATAAATTAATGTCTAAAGAGGAGAGTATTAAGAAAACAGACGCTTCTTTAGGCATAGTCTACGGCTCCCTGTATAAATAAAATATTTCATTTAATTTTTTTATTAAAGTAAAGTTTAAAAATAATTTTTCATTTTAAATATTTAGCTTAGAATACTCGCAGACTCTTTAAACCGGCTGTCAGATCCTGTTTCAAATAACTTTTTTACAGTTTTAAAATTTTAAAAAATATTCTTTCTCAAAGTAAAGCTAATATTAATATTCTAATATCGCTTATTGTAAGAGGAGGAGAGATAGATAATGTCCAGTGAAAGGGTTCCTTTAAATAAAATAGACGATAACACCTGGCAGATCCCTAAAACATATAAGGATTGTATGAGGGTTCCCGGTGTAATCTACGTTGACGAGGATTTATTAGAGCATGTTAAACAGGATCTTACATTAGAGCAGCTGGCGAATGTCGCATGTCTGCCCGGTGTTCTCAAACACGCGTTAGCTATGCCGGACGCTCATCAAGGTTACGGTTTCCCGATAGGGGGTGTAGCTGCCACAGACTACTCTACAGGGGTTATCTCACCTGGAGGTGTAGGCTATGATATTAACTGTCTAAGCCCTGACTCGAGGATACTATCAGAGAACGGTTACTGGATTCGACTCGGAGAATTAGCCGGTAGAGCTAGTGTTGAACGAATAAAAATATATAATGATATTGAAGGCCATAATGATTCAACTAAGATTTTATTCATATCTAAACGCGGTGTAGGCGACGGGGAAACCGCGGTGAAGGTTAAAACGCAGGGCGGCCGGGTTATTGAAGGAAGCTTAGATCACCCGGTTCTAACTTCTAAAGGATATAAACCTTTGAAAGAGATTAGGGAAGGCGACTATCTTATCGTAAACCCGTTTGAAGGAGTAGAATACGCGGATAATGATTCAGCTATTTTAGATGAAGGCGATTTTAGAGAGCACGGTAAACTCGTAGTTAAATACTTAAAAGAGAAGGGTTTAATCCCATTAAAAACAGGTGATTCTAAGACCGGTGTTCTCGCGAGGCTGCTAGGCTACGCTCTAGGGAAAGGCTTTATAGTGGAATCTGAATCCAGCCGCCCCCGGTATACTCTTTACATTCGCATACTCGAATCTGACATAGAAGAATTGTTAAAAGACTTAGAGGGATTGAAGGTTAAATATTCTATAATCCACTCTAAGAGAAGGTGTGTTAAAACAGGTGAAAGTAAACTACGCGAGTTAACTGTGAAAGTCTCATCGAATTCATTCAGCTTACTATTAAATAAGCTAGGGTTGCCTATCAAGCAAGGGACTAGAGAGGAGTTTAAGATTCCAGGATGGGTTTTAAACTCACCTTTATGGGTTAAGAGAAACTTTCTAGCAGGCTTATACGGCGCTCACGGAAGCCTGATTCACTTTAAATCCTCTAAGCCTCTGCCTATATCTTTCACCGTCTCGAAGCGGAGAGGTCTTGAACCGGTTCTACTAGACTTCTTAGAAAATATTCAAATCATATTAGAAGAGTTTAATGTTAAAAGCCTGATCAGGCTTGTTAAATCCTCTTCTAATATTGTAGCCTACAATCTCATAATAGAAGACGAG